>JADLBZ010000154.1 GCA_020847415.1 Planctomycetota bacterium | reverse complement strand
TGAGCCGCCGGATTTCAACCTCAACTTACTCAGCCACCTACGCGCCCTTTAAGCCCAGTGACTCCGAATAACGTTCGTGACCTACGTATTACCGCAGCTGCTGGCACGTAGTTAGCCGTCACTTCCTCTGGGGCTGCTCATCACGCGTTTTACGCGCTTATTGCTAACCCCTGACAGTGGTTTACAACCCGAAGGCCTTCATCCCACACGCGGCGTCGCTCGTTCAGGCTTGCGCCCATTGACAAATATTCTCGACTGCAGCCTCCCGTAGGAGTCTGGGCAGTGTCTCAGTCCCAGTGCGGCCGACCATCCTCTCAGACCGGCTACGCGTCGTAGGCTTGGTAAGCTTTTACCTCACCAACTACCTGATACGGATTGATCCCCTCCTTGAGCGCCCGAAGGCTTTGACCCCTGCGAGATGCCTCGCTGTGGTCTTATGCGGTATTAGCCCCAGTTTCCCGAGGTTGTCCCCCACTCAAGGGCAGGTTAACCAATTTATACTCGCCCATTCGCCACTCGTGTATTGCTACACGCGTTCGACTTGCATGCCTCATCCACGCCGCCAACGTTCATTCTGAACCAGGATCAAATTCTCCATCAACAGAAGTTTTTGACCCAGAGTCACATTGCTCTAGTTGGCAAACCCATCTTTTGACAGGTTATGCTTGAACGAGAGAATGTGACACTGTGTGTTTATGACATGTCACCCGCCGAAGCGGGTGGGATCATTTTACCGGCCTTTCAGCCGGCCGCTCCCTGGCGTTTCCGCCGAGGGCGCACACTCCTGATCCTCATCGAACCCGTCACTACGACGGCAGCAGTGCAGCCCAAAAGGGCTGACGCACCGCAGGGCTCACCCAAGGGTGAAACCGTACCGATGAAGCCAGGATGTGCCTCACATCCTCACGTTCGTGGCTATTCAGTTTTCAAAGAGCTGCTTTTCAGCTTGCGCCAAAAAGATACCGGCACCTACCCCACTTGAGGGACAGGCACCGGACGCGCAAGGCTCGCAAGCCTCAGGCGTTCAGCGCCCCGTCCTGTCGCTGGGATCAGGAACCCGACAACCGCTACTGCCCTTGATGCCGGGTCGTGCAGTTTAGTCAGCGGGCTTATCCGGGTCAAGCCCCAACCCATCACTCTTTCGTATCGCCCCGGAAACCGCTTGTGATGCAGGTTTCCGAGCCCCCTTCGTCGTCCTTCGTCCTGCCCTTCGGCGTCGGGGTCGCGAAAGGTAATGACTTTTCGGGGGGAGTCAACGGTAATCTTGAAGATTTTTCCAAAAACCCGCCAAAACCCCGCCGTCAAGCCACTTGCAACCGCCCAAGCACCTCGCGCCGGCACCCCGAAACCCATCCTAACCTGTCACCTCAGGTCCACCGACAGGCCGGCCGGGGGCAGAAGACGCCCCCGGCCCGCGCAAACACCCTCCAAACCCGACCGCCGCCTACACCGCCACCGCCTCCGGCTCCTGCACCGCGCGCAGGTCCACGCTCACCTTGGTGCTGGTGCCGGGCTCCTGCATGGTCACGCCATACAGCGAGTCGCAGGCTGCCATGGTCTTCTTGTGGTGCGTGATGACGATGAACTGGCTTACCTTGGCGTAGTCCCCCACCACGGCGCAGAAGCGATTCACGTTGGCCTCATCCAGCGGCGCGTCCACCTCGTCCAAGATGGCAAAGGGCGCCGGGTTGATCTCGTAGATCGCGAACATCATCGCCACCGAGATCATCGCTCGCTCGCCGCCCGAGCGCATGCTGATGGGCAGCGCCTCCTTGCCCGGGGGCTTGGCGATGATCTCCACGCCGCTGCCCAACGGGTCTTCCGGGTTCGTGAGCAGGATATCCGCCGAGCCGCCGCCAAACATGCGCCGGAACAGCCGCGCAAAGTTGGCCCGGACGGCCTCAAACGTCTCCACGAACATGCGCTTGGTTTCGCGCTCGATGCGCGCAATGGCGTCCTGCAGGGTCTTCTTGGCCTTCAGCAGGTCGGTTTCCTGGCGGCTGAAGAAGTCGTTGCGTTCTTCGGCTTCTTTCAGCTCGTCCATGGCCTCCAGGTTGACGTTACCGAGCTTCTTCAGCTCCAGTTCCACGGCTTCGAGCTCCGCGCGGGCCACAGCTTCCTCGGGAGCCGCCTTGGCGTCGAACTCGCGGAAGGCGGTGTCAATGTCGGCGTTGTACAGCTCGGCCAGACGCCGCCGCAGGGCGTCCATCTTCATGAACAGGGTGTTCTCATCAATGCGGGCCTGCTGCACGGCCTCGCGCTCGCGGAACAGCTTCTCCTGCAGGCCGGTCACGCTCTTGCGGGCGGCTTCCACGCCCTGGCGGCGGGCCTGCAGATCGCCGCCTCCCTGGCCGCGGCGGGCCTGCAGCTCGGCCAGTTCGCGCTCCAGCTCGGCCTGCACCTCCACGCTGGCGCTGGCGTCGTGCTCCAGCTTGCGGATCTCCTTGGCGTGGCCTTCAACCTCGGAGGCGCTGCGGGCCACTTCATCGGCGTAGCGGGCCAATGCGCCGTCAATGCCCTTCAGCGACTCCTCGCTCTGCGCCAGTTGTGTCTTCAGAGAGGCCTCCTGCACGCGCGCCTCCGACACGCGGTCCTTGGCTTCCCCCGCAGAGGCGCGCTTGATGCCGGCATCCTCACCCAGGCGGGCCAGCGCCTGCTCGCAGGCCTGTTTGTCCTGCTCGGCCGCGGCAATCTGCCGGGCCAGCTCGGCGTGGCGGGCCAGGTCGGCCTCGATCTGCCGCTTCAGGGCCTCGCGTTCGGCGGCCAGAACCCCGCCCTCACGGGCCAGGCGCTCATGGTCGCGGGTCATGGACTCGCAGGCCACACGGCGCGAAGCCAGCTCCATGCTGGCGTCGTAGACAGCGCTGCGCAGCTCGGCGGCGCGGGCCACGCCCTGCTCGATCTGCCGGGCCAGCTCGGCAAGCCGCGCGTTGGCGTCGGCAATCTCCTCGTCCAGGCTGGCCAGGTCGCGGGTCAGCCGGTCCAGCTCCGACTGCTGCGTAATCAGGCCGTTGTTGGCTTCGCCGCCGGCCAGGGCAAAGCTGCCGGGCAGTGCAAACAGCTCGCCCGTGGGCGTCACAATGCGATAGGCACCGCCGCTGGCGGGCAACAGCCGCCGCGCCACGGTGCGGTCAGCCACCAGCAGCACGTTGGAAAGCAGCGCCTGGGCCAGCGGCTGCCAGCCCTCCTGCACCTGTACCACCTCAAGCAGCGGGCCGATCACACCCTTGCCGCCGGGGAACGCCGGCGCCTTGGCGGGCGGCGCGAAGCGCTCGCGGGCCAGGATGCTGATATTCGTGCTTCCGCGACCGGCCAGCCAGTCAAACAGGTCGTGGGCGTGCTCCAGCGTGTCCACAACCACAGCCTGGCCGGCGTCGCCCAAGGCCCGCTCCAGGGCGGCGGCGAATCCCAGGTCAATGCGCAGGGCATCGGCCAGCAGACCCTGCACACCAAAGCCGGCACTGCGGGCCTTGTCGTCCAGAAGACCCCTGGCCACAGGGTCCAGGCCTTCACGCTGGGCGGCCATTCCCTCAAGCATGGCACGGCGCTCCAGCTTGCCGCCCCGCTTGATCTCCAGGGCGTGCTTGTGCTGGCGCAGCTGGTTGGCCTTCTCGTTGGCGGGTGCGAGGCGACCTTCCACCTCGCCCAGTTCCACCTTCAGGCGCTTCAGGCGGTCTTCTTCGGTGTCGCGGGCCGCCACGGCTGCATCGCGGCGGGCGGCAATCTCGCCGTGCTCGCGCTCGACATCCACGGCGCGCAGCTCCAGGGCGTCCAGGCGGCGCCGGGCCGAGCGCGCCTCGGCGTCCACCTTCATGCTCTCGTTCAGGCCCTGGTTGGCGGCGCCAATGGCGTCCAGCAGCTTGCCGCGGGCAACCTTGAGGTCGGCCTCGACGGCGTCGGCCTGGCTGCGGGCCTGCTGTTCGGCCTGGCCCAGCTCGGACACGCGGCGGGAAAGCTCGGCCAGCTCGGTGCGGCCGGCCAGCACGGCGGTCTCAATGCCCGCGCGGCGCTGCTTCAGGGCGGCCATCTGCTGCCGCACGCGCTCGGAAAGATCCTTGGCGCGCTCAATGGCCTGCTTCAGGCCCTCCACGCGGGCCAGGGCGTTCTCGCGGCGGCTTTCTTCCTGGCGGGCCTCCAGCTCCAGCTTGTGCATGCGCTCCATCAGCCGGCGTTCTTCGTTTTCGGCGTCGGCCAGCTTGTTCTCGGCGTCCTCCAGGTCCATGCGGGTCTTGGCCAGCTCGGCCTGGATCTCGCCCTCGCGCCGCCCGGCCTCGCTGATAACCAGCAGCAACTGCTCGCGGGCCTTGTCGTGGCGCGCAAACTCGACCAGCGCCAGCCCGGTGTGGATGACGCGGGCGCGCTCCTTGAGCTCCGTGTACTTCAGTGCCCGGGTGGCCTGCGTCTTGATCTTGCGCAGGTTGCCACGCACTTCGCCCAGGATGTCCTGAAGCCGCGACAGGTTCTGCTCGACCATGCCGAGCTTCTCCTGCGCCTGCTCCTGCTGCTTGCGCATCTGGCCGATGCCGGCAGCCTCTTCAAACACCTTGCGGCGGTCGTCGGGGTTGGACTGGATCAGGGAATCCATCTTGCCCTGTTCCATGATGCTGTAGGCGCTCATGGCGGCGCCGGTGCCCTCGAGCGCCGATTTGATATCGCGCAGCTTGGCGGCCTCGTCGTTGATGAAGTACTCGCTTTCGCCGTTCTTGTGCAGGCGGCGCGTGATCTTCACGGTCTTGTTTGCGTAGGGCAGGGTCTGGTCGCTGTTGTCAAAGGTGATGCTGACTTCAGCCCGGGAAGCGGGCTTGCGGGTGGCGCTGCCCGAGAAGATCACGTCGGTGCTGCTGCCGGCGCGCAGGGCCTTGCGGCTCATTTCGCCCAGCACCCAGCGGGTGGCGTCCACGACGTTGGACTTGCCACAGCCGTTGGGGCCGACAATGCCCGTGATGGGCGCGTCGAACTCAAACGCCGTGTGGCGCCCGAACGACTTGAACCCGTCCATCTCCAGCTTCAGGATGCGCATGGCTTCTCCGCACAAAACAACAGCGCGAGGGGGAGTCCCCCCGATCCGTCAGAAAATCGGCCCTTCGCCGGGCCAAACTTTGGCTGAACCGGCGAAAAAGCAAGCAACGAAGCGACTTGCAGCCCAGTCTAGACGGCACTCCGACAGGCCGAGGCCTGTTAGTGGGGCGTGGAAAACTTGTTGACCAGCCGGGTCAGGGCTCCACGAAACGACCATCAGCCATGCGCAGCCGCCGCGGAGTGCGGTCGGCAATGTGCTGGTCGTGGGTCACGATGAGAAACGTCTGGCTGTGCTCGCGGTTGAACTGCTCGATCAGGCCGAAAACCTCGTCGGCGGTGCGGCTGTCCAGGTTGCCGGTGGGCTCGTCGCAGAAGACCACGGCGGGCTTCTGCACCAGGGCGCGGGCCAGGGCAACGCGCTGGCGTTCGCCCCCGGAAAGGCGGGTGGGCAGGTGGTGCAGCCGCTGGCCCAGCCCCACGCGGGTCAGCAACTCGACGGCGTCGCGCTGCAGACGCCCGCCGTCTTTCATCCAGGCCATGGCGCCGCTGCCGATGCGCGCGGGCATCAGCACGTTTTCGAGGGCCGAGAACTCCGGCAACAGGTGAAAGCTCTGGAAGACAAAGCCGAACTCGCGGTTGCGCAGCTTGGCAGCGGCCTCGGCGGAAAGGCGCGAGATGTCCTGGCCGCGGTACAGCACCTGGCCCGAGGTGGGCGTATCCAGCAGCCCCAGCAGGTGCAACAGCGTGCTTTTTCCGGCGCCTGAGGCGCCCACGATGCCGGCAATCTCGCCCTTGTGCAGGCGGAAGTCCACGTTGCGCAGCACGTGCAGTTCCGTGTCGCCCACCCGGAAGCTGCGCGAGAGGTTGCGCCCCTCCAGCAGCACTTCGCGCTGGTCGGCAACGGCTTGCACTGGTGCGGCGGCGGGTCCAGCCATGGCGCGATTGTGGTATGCAGGCCGCGTGTTGTCGACCGGGGCGCCGCGGCAAGTGTCGAAGGGCGAGGGTCGCGGGTCGGAAGAAGGCGCGCGCAGCACCGCATGCCCCGCCGCAGAGTCGGCTGTTTTGGATTTGGGATCGGGGATTCCGGAATGGCGCGAGCCTGGAGCCGTACGTACACGGGCTGCCTCGACTCTCGACTCTGGACTCTCAACGCCTGGCTCCAGACTCGACTGTCCCGCAGCGCCAGATGCAGTTTCCGCCGACTGCTTGCTGCCGACTGATCCGCGACCGGGGCGGCATGGCTGCTATGCTGGCATCATGAGCCCGGAACAACTTGCCGCCGAACTGGACCGCGCCCTGCGCCGCCACACCAACCGCGAGCGCCAGGCCGCCACCGCCGGCTACTACCCCAGCGCCATGGAGAACCTGGGTGTCTACGCAGCGGACCTGCGCGCCGTAGAGCGGACGCTGCGGCCGGCGCTGAAGACGCAACCGGCAGCGTTCGTGTTGCGTTTCGTTGGGGCTGTGCTGGCCCGCAACACCCTGGAGGGCCGCCAAGCCGTCTACGAACTGCTTGCCTGGCATAAGGCCGCGCGCGAAAGCCTGGACTGCGCGACCCTGGAGGAACTCGGGCGCGGCATGGACAACTGGGCCAGCGTGGACTGCTTCTCGTGCGAGCTTAGCGGACCTGCCTGGCGTGAGGGCCGAATTAAGGACAGCGACATTGCCCGCTGGACCCACAGCCGTGACATCTGGTGGCGCCGGGCCGCGCTGGTCAGCACCGTGCCCCTGAACCTCGCCGCGCGAGGCGGCCAGGGCGACACCCCGCGCACGCTGGCGGTGTGCGAGCGGCTGGCGGCCGACCGCGAGCCCATGGTGGCCAAGGCTTCAAGCTGGGCGCTGCGTGCGTTGGTAACGCGCGACGCGGCAGCGGTGCGCGAGTTCCTGGCCAGCCATGACAACCTGCCGGCACTGGTGCGCCGTGAAGTGACGCGCAAGCTGACCACGGGCCGCAAGAACGGGTAACAAAGCGGGCAAGTGCGCGGCGCTTGCCAAGCGCAATACAGCCCAGTTACTTCAGCAGGGCTCTGAACTCGGGCGTGCCGCGCAGGGAAGCCAGGTCAAGGTCGGCAACCATGTGGCGGAAGTTCTCGTAGCCGTTGCGGCGGGCGATACGCAGGCGGTTCAGCGCCAACTGGCGGTCACGCTCGGCGGCACTGGGGTCGCCTTCCTTCTCCCAAAGTTGCGAGCGCACCGCATACACG
>JADLBZ010000153.1 GCA_020847415.1 Planctomycetota bacterium | reverse complement strand
TGGCCTCGGTGCGGAAGGCCGCACCCTTCAGCAGCGAGACCGACTGGCTGCGCAGCGACGCGTAAGTCTGGAACTCAGCCATGGTGGCTACATCAACCAGGCCATCCAGGGCGCGGCTGTCGCCCAGGGCCGCCAGCCCGAACAGGGCCGTGATGCCCAATGGCTTGGCATAGTTGGCAGCTTCACCGCCGCGCTGGGCGGCCCACAGCGCCAGCAGATCGTCGCCGGCCGCCTTGTGACCGCAGGCGACCACTACGCCAATGGCTGCCGTGCGCAGCAGGGGCTCGCCCTCGGCCTTCACCACCGGCAGCGCCAGTTCGGCGCCCTCACGCAGCGAGGCCAGGCCCTGCAGCACGCCCCAGCGGATGTTCAGGTCCAGCTTGTCGGCGACGACCAGGCGCTTCAGCTCGTCGGCTGCGGCGGTGCGGTCGGCCGAGGCTTCCTTGCCGGCCCACACGGCGCCCAGGGCCGCGGCACAAGCGCCCGCGAAGACGGGGTATTGTGCATTCTCTACCGCGTTTTCCTTGACCAGCGCCAGCAGGTCGGCGGCGGCGCGGCTGTCGCCCAAGGCGCCCAGCAGGCGCGCGCAGTACAGGCGTGTGCGGCTGTCCTTGGCAGCCTGCACGGCATCGACAGAGGCCTTGCGCTTCAGGCCGGCCAGCAGGTCGTCATAGGCCTCGGCCCCACCCTTGGCGAGCTTCTCGACGGCGTCGGAAGTCGTCGCCGTGTCGCCCAGGCGGTCCACTTCCTTGCTGAAATCGCCCGCACAAAGGCCGGTGGACATCACACCGGCAAACAGCCAAACCAGAGCAGTCCGCTTCATCGTTCTCTGCCGTCCCGTCTCTTCCAAACGTGCACACAGCGGCCTTGGTTTGCCGCCATTGGGGATGGCAGGTTAGCTTTCCTGTGCTTCTTCACAACACGCCGCGGCCGTGCCATTTGCGCGGCGCCTGCCGCGCTATAGGCTGCTCCCCATGAGCGATCTTTCCCGCGGCCGCGCGCGCCAGCCGCAGTCACCCCCGCACAAGAAGCACGAGCGGCTGCCCAGACGCGGCAATCGCCGTCGCGGCCCGGAGCGCCCGGCCCACGCCCGCACCGCCCACGAGCTCGATCCCCGGCGCGCGGCCTTTGAGACTCTGCGGCGCCTGAAGCCCGGCGAGCTGCTGGAGCCCGCTGCCCAGCGCACGTTGACGCACATGGGGCACGATGAAGGGGCGGCACATCGGCTGTTGCCCATGCTGGAAGATGCCACGCGGCTGGCACTGCTGTTGGACCATTTGGTGGCGCATGTGGCCTCGCGGCCGCCGGCCGAGCTGGACGCCGACGTGCGCGCGGCACTGCACCTGTTTCTGGCCTGGCTGCTGCTGGGCGACAGCAAGGCGGCCTACGCCCACGGCAACGCCGCTGTGGACCTGCTGAGCGCGACGCACAAGGGGCGCGGCTTCGTCAACGCCTGCGTGCGTCGGCTGGCCGAGTTCGTGCGCGTGGAACCCTGGCCCGCCGAGGACTTTGCCGCTATGGCTGCCCGCCACGAGGCGCCGCCGCTATGGGCCAACGCAGCCCGGTTGGGCCAAGGCAAGCGCTTGTGCGCCGAGCGCGCCATCTTTCCGGACCCCATTGCTGACCTGCCCGCGCACCTGGCCACGGCCTGTGCGCTGCCCCGCTGGTTTGTGGACCGGCTGCTGGAGCAGCACGGCCCCCAAGCTGCCGTGCAGGTGGCGGTGGCAGCGGTGGAGCGCCCGGCCACCTGGCTGCGCCTAAACCCGCTGGCCAAGGGCAGCGAGCACGTCGCGGGCGACTTCCGGGCCCGGGGCCTCGCCGCAGAAGAAGTAGCGATGGGAGAGGGACGCGCCGTGGTGCAGCCTGCAAGCAGCCATATCGCGCAACATCCCGGCTTTGAACGCGGCCTGTTTTACGTGCAGGACTTCTCCGCCCAGTTGGTAGCCCCCATGCTGCAGCCGCGAGAGGGCGAGATGCTGCTGGATCTGTGTGCCAGCCCGGGGGGCAAGTCAGGCCATCTGGCCGAGCTTACGGGCGACCGCGCCAAGGTGCTGGCCTGCGACCAGACCGAGGGCAAAGTTGCGCGCATTCACGAGAACGTGGTGCGCATGGGCTATCGCAGCGTGGCCACGGTGACAGCTGATGCTGCCGCGGTGCGCTTTCCGGAGCGTTTCGACGGCGTGCTGCTGGATGCCCCGTGCAGCAACAGCGGCGTGCTTGGGCGGCGCGTGGAAGCGCGCCATCGCCTGACAGCTGAGACCGTGGCAGAGCTTGCCAAGCTCCAGAAGACGCTGCTGGGCCATGCCGCCGATCACCTGGTGAAGCCGGGCGGGCGCTTGGTCTACAGCGTTTGCAGCCTGCTGATGGAAGAAGGCGTGGATGTGGTGCACGCTTTTCTGGCAGGCGCGCGCGAGGACGCCGGCTGGGAGATGGAGGCGGAAACGCTGACTTTGCCGGTGCCGGGGCGACATGACGGTGGCTATTGCTGCCGCCTGCGCGCGCCAAAGTAGCGGCGCAAGCGGTGTCGTGGCCTTGGGTTCCGGCAGCGCTGGGGGCCTGCACTTGGGTGGTGGGGTGTGTCGGCAACTTGCCCCGTAAAGCCCGGAATGGCGCGGGTTTTCCACCAATCAACTAAGCACCGACACGGTTTGACTGGCGCCAATCATGGGATATCTTTCCAGCAGTGCAGTGCGGTGTTTGCAGCACCGGGCTGCGGAAGGCGCCTCTGCAAGGCCCTTCCGGGGGTAGCTCCCCCGCGCGGGTGTGAAAGCAACCGCGAGGCAGTCTAGCAGCCGGTCGCGTGGCTGCTCGCTGGGTCCGCCGCGAGGCAACCTGACGGCTCTCCGCAAGGAAGCCGGCAGGCCCGAAATGGCCTCCCGCCGCTGCATGAAGCAAAGCCGGGGCCCCGAACCCCGGTTGAGAGGCCCCCGAACGGCGGGGGCTTCGTGCTTTTTTCAGGGTGCCGGTTGGCGCGCTGCACATGCCGCAACGTGTTGCGACAGGCACCGTCCACGGTCGTACAGCGTGCTATTGCGCGGGTCGCCGGTTGATCCAATTCTGTGCCTTGTCAAACAGCGCGCGGACGTCCGGCCGCAGATGTTTGCGCCAGGGCGGCCTGGTTTCGCCGCGCTGCTTTGCAAACAGGGCGAGTGTGTACGACCAGTCCGCCATTCCCAGGTACCCGCGCGTGGCCCATTCGTGGCCTGATGCGCCGGCAGCCTGGAATTGGCTGAAGTGCACGCACGCGTTGGCGCCGAAGATCCCCAGCCCTTTGTACACGGTCAGCAGGTCAGTGAGCGGCTCGTTGTCTTCCTCGTCACCGGTCAACAGCGCCCCGCCCAGCAGCACCTGGTGGCCCAGTTCGTGCGCCGCCACATAAACAAAGTACATGGCGTCGCCACATGCATCACGGCTGATGACAATGCGATGGGGGCCTTGGTCGTCCCAGGTTCCGCCGGGGGCGTAGCTCTCCCATTGCCCCAGCTTCGAGAAGTTCTCCCGTTCTTGCTTCGTGCCGTCCTGGAACTCCAACACGACGGATTCCGGATCAACGCCCATGTGTGTGCAAACCGCCTCAAAGGCGCGGCGAGCGCCGTCCTCGTTGTCCAGCCGCCACGGAAAGAAGCTGCTTGTGGGCTCAACAACGACCGGCTGCGCCGGGTCATCGCCCCCGAGAACGCGTCCCAGCCACTCAAAGCGCGCTTCCAGCCACTCGGCTGTCAGAAGATCCACGGGGCACTTGGGTTTGCCGAAACCGAACATCGGGCGCCCCGGAGCTCAACCCAGCGAAAGGGGCTCGTCGGCGTCCAAAGACGCCGCGTCTTCCGGTGCCGGCAGAATCGCAGTATCCAGCGGTACGTTGTCGCGGTAGATGGAAATGATCAGCACGTCGTCCACGGCGCGGTGGCCTGCGTGCGCCGCGTCGTAGATGGCCCGGGCCACGTTGTCGCCCGGCTGGGCGCGGTCCAGCACGCGATGGATGCCGCGGTAGTCAAACTCCTGCCCGTCGTCATCCAGGCATTCGATGATCCCGTCGCTGAACAGGACAATGCGTGAATCCGGCTGCAGGCGCGCCGTGTGCACCTCGACCGACGTGTCCCATGTGGGGCCGCGGCGCAGGCCAAGCGGCGTGCCGGCGGTCATCACATCCTGGCGCGAGCCGTCGGGGTTCACGAACACGGGGTGCGGAATGCCGCAGCGGGCGTGCTGCCACTCGCCGGTGGTCACGTCCAGCACGCCCACCAGCGCCGCCACAAACTTGCCCTGCGGGATGTCGTCGGCGAGCTCGTCGTTGGCAAAGCGCAGCGCAATGCGCAGGTTCCCGCCGTAGATGCGCATGGCAATGGAGATCACTTTGCGCGCCATGGACTGGATGACCGCGGCCTGGATGCCGTGCCCGGAAACGTCGCCCACCACCACGCACAGGCGCCGCTGGTCCAGCCAGAAGAAGTCGTAAAAATCGCCGCCGATGAACCCGCCCGAGGGCGAGTAGTGCAAGTGGATGTGCAGGCCTTTGGGCGAGGGCGGCGAAGCCAGCATGGTGACGAAGTTCTGGGCTGCGTCGGCCAGGTCGGTCGTGGTGGAGCGCACCTCGCGTTCCAGGCGCAGGATCTGGCTGCGCAACTCGTTGCGCTCGCGCTTGCGGGACTGCTTCTGGCGCGAAGTCTGGCGCAGGACGGTCTCGGCCTGCAGGGCTACATGCTCAGGCTCGACGGGCTTCTTGAGAATCGCGAACACGTCGCATTCGTAAACGGCGGTGGCAGCACCCAGGTCCGTGGGGTCTACCAGCAGGATGACAGGAATGCGCGAGAGCCGCCGGTCGTGCATCATGCGCGACAGGAAGTTCACCTGCCCTTCGCCCAGGCGCTCGTCGGCCACCAGCAGTGCCGGCACCTTGGTTTTGCAGGCTTTGCCCGCGCCCTCGGCGTCGGCCACGGCTTCCACGGTGTGGCCGCCCTTCTGCAGGGCTTCGGCCAGGCGCCCGCGAAGCTCCTCTTCGCCTTCAATCAGCAGGATGTAAGCCATGTTCAGGCCCGGCTGATAGAGATCATGGTGGCGTCGTCGTCGGTCTTGTGGTCGAGGTCGGCGTCAGCGTAGATTTTAGCGATCATGCTGGCGTCAGCGGGAGTGTTCTTGATGGCATTCCGCACGCCCTCAACGTCAAACTGCTTCTTCTTCTCCTCGTCAACGTAGGCCTCAATGATCCCGTCCGAGAGCAGCAGCACGCTGTGGGAGGGCTCCAGGATGGCATTGAAGGCGCCCACCTGGTTGTGCCAGTCGGCCTTTTTGGACAGCCCCAGCGGGCCGCCCGCGGTCATCACCGGCTCGGCGTCGCGGCCCTTAACCAGCATGGGATAGGGCACGCCGCAGCGCACGTGCATCCACTCGTGTGTGCGCGTGTTCAGCACACCCACCAGCGAAGCCACGAAGCTGCCCGGCGGCAGGTCGTTGGTCAGCTCGCGGTTGGCAAACTCGACCACCTTGTGCAGGTGCCCCTGCTCCTGGCGCAGGGCCAGGCTCAGCAGCTTGCGCGCCATGGTCTGCAGGATGGCAGCCTGGATGCCGTGGCCAGAGACGTCCCCGATCACTACTGCCAGCTTGTCACGGTCCAGCCAGACAAAGTCATAGAAGTCGCCGCCCAGGCGCCCGTAGGGGCGATAGTTCACCTCAACCCGGTAGCCCTCAATGACCGGGGCCTTGGGTTGCATCCAGGTGAAGTGCCGCTCGGCCTCCGAGAGGTCCTCATCGGTAGCAGTCACCTGGCGCTCGAGCCGCTCGATGCGGCTCATGTACATTTCCTTGCTGAGCTTGCGCGAGAACTTGTAGGCCAGGTTCAGGCGTGTGTGGGCGCCGATCTTGGCCACCAGCAGCTCGGTGTTGAAGGGCTTCTGGATGAAGTCCACGATGTCCCACTTGAAGGTCTTGCTCAGCAGCTCGGCGTCAGCTTCGGCCGCCATCATCATGATGGGCACCCGTGCCAGTGAGGCCTCTGAGCGCAGCTCTTCCAGCAACTCCAGGGCATGCTTGTCGGGCAGGCTGATGTCCAGCAGCAGCAGGTCCGGGTCGTGGTCCTGGGCCTGCAGCAGCGTTTCCTGGGCCGTGGCGGCCTCAATGACGCGGTGGCCGGCCTTCTCAAGAGTCTGGATTAACTGCAGGCGCGTGGCTTTGTCGTCGTCTGCGATCAGCACCAAGGACACGGGAGGCTCCGCACTCGGGGAGGTGAGCACTGCAAGCCTAATGCGGCGTGTGGCTTGCGACAAGCCCCGAGGCCTGCCACTGCGTTGATGAAGGGCACGAAAGTGGCTGGTCAGGCGGCCTTCTCGCCAGCCAGGCCCAGGAAGAAGCCAAAGTCGCGTTTCACCTGTTCCACCAGTTCTTCCAGGTTCTCGGGTGCCACGCGAGCGGCCTCCATGGACTCGCCAAGGCGGCGAGCCGCTTCGGCCCAGGCGGCGATATTGGGGCAGGACTCGGGCGGCTTGATATCAATGGGCTTGCCGATGCCCGCAGCCCGCGCCAGCGAAATGCCCACTCGCACGTAGTGCACGCGCTGGGCAACGTCCGCGGTCATGTCCCGGGTCTCCGAATCGGTGGCCGCCAGCGCCTCAACCAGCGTGTCGTCCAGTTGCCACTCGCGCAGCAGCACGGCGCCAATGCGGCCCAGGCCAATGCCCGTGGACTTCTGGATGGCGTCGCGCAGGGGCAGGCTTTCCAGGCCCACGCGATCCAGCGCGTTGTGCAGGACCTCCGGAAAGAAGACGTCCAGCACCGTCACACCCAAGCCGTGCAGCAGGCCGATCAGGAACGCGTCATCGCCCAGCAGCGGCTTGTCGCGGTTGGCCACAAGGCGCGAGGCAATGGCGGCTGCCAGGCAGAAGCGCCAGTATCCCTTGCGGTCCAGCGACGCCAGCTTTCCCATGTTGTCCACGTTGCGCAAAATCGAGCTGCTGACCACCAGCGTCTTCAGCATGCGCAGGCCAAGGCGCGTGATGGCCATGCCCAGGTCGTGGGTGCGTTCCGAGAACCCATAGGCCGCCGAGTTCGCCAGCCGCATGATGCTGGCGGCCAGCGGCGGGTCCATGGCTACCACGGCGGCAATGCGCTGCATGGTGCTGTTCGGGTCCGCGATCATCTTGAGCAGCTTCTGGCCGGTTGAGCTGAAGGCGGGGAGCTCGCGGCTGCCGTGGACGCGGTTGGCGATGTCTTCGATCTGCATGGGCAACCTCACAAATACATCGAAACAGCAAAAAGCATAAAATGCGGCTTGCGAGAGAGCAAGTCTGCTTCGGCTGTGCGAGGTAGTTGCAGAACAGCAAACGGGCGGCCTGCGGGGCCGCCCATGGCTTGCGCTCGCCGGGCGCTATGTGTCCAGCTTGGGCGGAATGCTCTTGAGCAGCTTCTGGGCCCGCGTGTCGTTAGCCAAGCCCGGCGTCTGTTTGACGTCGTACAGCGTTGCCTTGGCGTCGGTCACGATGTCCGAAAGGCGTTCCTTCTCGTCGCCGGACAGGCTCTTCTTGTTGGCGGCCTGGATGCGGTCGCCCAGCTTGTCCAGCGCGTTCAGCACGCCCACGGCTGCATCCACGCGCTTCTTGGTGTCGCTGGTTTCCAGGGCTTCGCCGTAGGCCAGTCGAGCTTTGCTGAGGTCGGCCTTGGCCGTGTTTACCTCGGTCAGCTGGTCGGGCTTGGCGCTGCCCTTACCGGTCAGGTCAATGCCCACCGAAACCTTGCCCAGGGTGGCCTCGATCTGCTTGGCCACGTCCTTGGCGCCCTGGGACTTGCGTACGATCTCGGCTTCGGCGCTGATGCGATTCTTGAACTGCTCGAAGACCTGTTTGCGGCTGTTGGCCAGTTGCTCGTAGAGCTCTTTCTGGCGCTCCGCGGGCAGGGCCTGCATGTCCTCGCGCACTTCGCGTTCAAAGGTGATGCGCGCGGGCAACTCGGCGATGACTTCCTGCCGGCGCTCGGTGGGAGTGGCCTTGAAGTCGTCACGGACCGCCCAGAACTCGCTGAACAGCTCCTGATTGCTGAAGTAGGTCCAGCCGCCCACGGCGCTTACGACGACGCCCAGGAAGGCAAAGACGTACAGTGCCAGTTGCAGTATCTTTCCCATTGCATTGTCCCTGTCGGTCCCGCCGTATAAGCCAATCAGAAACAGACCCCTTGCGCAACAAAAAGACGCGGGGGCCAAGCCCCCGCGTCCATCATTCCTGAGTTGTGGCCTGGCCTTGCAGCTACCCGCCGCCCTTCTTCTCGTTATCAAGCTGGATCTGCAGCTTGTTCCACTTCATGTCTCCGATGGTCTCGAATGCCGGACCCTTGGCGTACTCCAGGTCCTTCTCGTCAAAGGCGGGCGGGTCCTGCTCGGCCGCGGAACTGAGATCCTTGGCCTGCTGGAAGATCTTCTTGTGCTCGGGCGAGTCGCTGTGCACGAACTGGGCGCGCAGCTCGTTCTTGATGACGTCGGTGCGGAACTTCTTCACGTTGGAGATGCTGTTGCCCAGGATCATGAAGGCCGCCACGAAGCGCTGGATCTGCTCGTTCTTCAGCTCGTCGTCGGTCAGGCTGGCGACTGCATTGAAGTCGCTCGGGTCCAGTTGGCGCAGGCCCTCGATCTGGATCGAGCCCATGCCGTCCGGAACATAGGCCTGTTGAAACACCTGCGACCAGTACATGGCAGTGTAGAACCAGTGAATGGACTCCGCCCACAGCTGGTCCTGCTCGGCTTGCGACGAGCCCGCCTGGGACTTCGAGGCAAACGCCTTGTCGCGCTTGTCCTCCATCATGATGGTCGCGTAGCGGAATTCGTCCCAGCCGCGGCTGCGATACAGGTCGTTGCGGTGCTTTGCCAGCATGCCCATGAAGAACTCGACGTTCTTCTCGTGGGGTGTTTTCTCTCGCGGCGGCGTCTGGACGGGCCGGTTGCGCACGGGCTCGTTGTTCTGGGCGACGTTCTGCTTGGCGGGCAGCACCACGAAAATGTAGTGCGCGCCCACGGCGGCGGCACCCAGCACGCAGATGCCGATGCAGATAATCCAGATCAGCTTGGCTTGCTTGGCCGAGATCTGGCCCTTGGGGCGCGGAGGCTCATTGGAGGCCGCGTCGCCTTGCGGGGGCACCTCACCACCGGCGGGTGCTACGACTGCCGTCGGCGAGCGTGTCGAAGGAGCGCGCAAACGGTCCGAGGGCTTGACTTGCTTGGTGGGCCGCTGCACGGGCCCGCCCTGTGCCGACGAAACCTTGCGTGCCGGGCTTTGCTCAGCCGACGTGGTCACTTCGTCGTAGTTCTCGATGATGTCGTCGTCGTCGTACTGCGGAACCACGTGGACTCCCGTTCGAGGTGCAAGGCGAGATTCTATATACCTAACGTCCTGCCTGTCCCGTCGTTCTTGGCCGAGGCAAAGTTTCACACAACCGTGAAACCACGGAGACAAGCAGCATCCCCGGATCCGGCGAGGCAGTCTTCATTTCCTCGTCCGCAGCCAGCAGCACATCCACAGCCCGCCCGACACTGCCCTTGTCCAGTGCTGAGGCTGTCCTGACAAACGCAGGCCGCATTGCGTCGCGCAGGCGCACGCCGGCACGCTGTACCGCATCGGCGCTGCCGGCACCCGCCGCCAAGGCGTGGCGCGCCCGGCCCAATGCCGCAACCTGATTCCGGAGAAGGGCTAGCAGCGAGAGTACCCCTCCGATTTCCGCCTTGCCAGCCAATTTGGACGCATGGCGAAGGGCCTGGGTGGTGTCACCCGTCAGCACGGCGTCGCAGAGGGGAAAGGTCACATCCTGACCTTCGTACCCGCAGGCCTGTGCGATATCGCTCACGTTTACGCGTCGGCCTTGAACCAGCAGTGCCAGCTTCTGCAGCTCGGACTCTGCCCGGCCAAGGCTGGCCGCCGTGTAGTCGCGCAGGGCGGTCAGGGCCGCGGGCTCCAGCTCAAGGCCGGCGTCCTGGGCCTGAAGCCGCGCCAGAGCTTCCCACCCGGACTGGTCCCAGGGTTTCAGTTCTTCGCAATGCACGGTCGGGAAGCGCTCGCAAACACGCTTGGGAACCGCCAGGTTGCGTGGAAAGGTCGCGCCATCGAAGACCAGCACGTTGCGCCGCCCCGGCTTGTCGAGGTAGGCCAGCAGTTCTTCCTTGAAGCGCGAGACTTCTTCGTGGCGGTTGCCCTGGCGCTCGCTGCGCAGAACCAGCGCGCAGGCGCCGCCAAAGAGCCCCGGCGAACGCAGCTCGTCGAGCACAGGGGCCACGCTGTCCGCGGCCTCGACGCGCCGTACTTCGAACTTTCGCCCGCGCAGCACGTTGCACAGCCCCTGCAGGCAACGGCGGCGCAGCCAGCTCTCCGGGCCGAACACGGCATACACCGGCGCCTCCGGCAGCTTCTCCGGCGCTTTCAGGAAGGCAGCGGCAGCAATCGGTTCCGGCACAGCTACACCAGGCGCGAGATTTTGCGGGTCAGCCACTCGCCGGCCAGCAGCATCAGCAGGCCCACCAGCAGCAGCGTGCGCAACTGGAAGCGGTCTTCCTTGCGGTCCCAGACCAGGCTGGAAAGACCCTTGATCTCGTTCTCGCGCTCGCGCACCTGCACGTCGGCTTCGCCCATCTGGTGCATCAGCCAAACGCGCTTGCCCTCCTGATAGGCCAGGGGCGGGAAGCCGGGAGCGAGGTCCGTGGAGCGGCGGCGCAGGCCGTCCAGGTCCATGGTCAGGTCGCGCAACTCGGCAATCGGGGCCACCACCTGGTAGCGGTGGGGGTCCTTGCGGCTTTCTTCGTAGCCGCGCACCCAGACATCAAACTGGCCGGGCTCGTTGGCCTCCACCACGCCTTCAAACAGGTTGGGACTCCAGGAGACCTCGTTCAGGATCACGCGGCGGCTGGTGAGGCGGCCCTGGATGTGGGCCTGCAGGTCCACCAGCACCTTGCGGGTGCGTTCCTCGCCCGCGACCTCGGGCAGCTCCTTCAGCTCCTTGAGCTGGTTCTGCACGACTTCGTCGTAGATGTCGCCCAGCAGCTCGCAGTAGATCCGCACGTCATCGCCGACCTGGTATTTGGTCTGGTCGGTGTACACGTCCACGCGCTGCTGCTTGCCCGCCAGGCGGCGGCTGGCCACGAAGCGGATCGAGTTCTGCCAGAAGCGGTAGAAGTAGTGGTCGCCCACCTGCTCGCGCCAGCGGCAGGTGTCGTCGCTGCCGCAATAGAAGACCATGCCGTTGCCATAGGGCATGGCGGCGGTCAGCACGTCGCCCTCGCCGGCCACCTGGCCTTCGCGAACCACGCGAGAAAGGGCCACCGCCGGCGCGGGCTTGATGCCGCCGGTGATCTGGTGCCAGAACAGGCCCGACAGCTCGCCGCGCGTGTAGTTGCCGTCGCGCACCGTGCCCCACAGTGCGTCGTTGCGCTCCTGGTTGCTCGACAACCGGTGCACCTCATGGGCACGGCCGGCGGGTGTCAGGCGCCAGAACTTCTCCTGGGCCGTGTTCACCAGCGTCTCGTAGTTGGCCGGGAAGTCCAGCTCGACGGGGTACAGCGAGCGGGCCTTTTCAATGTTCACGTAATCGGCCGGGTTGTGGCGCATGCCCGCCAGCAGGATCAGGCCGCCGCGGTGGCGGCTGACCCATTCCTCCAGCCAGTCCCAGTACTCAAGCCGGAAGTTGTTGCCCGCCGGGTCCACGTCGCCCAGGATGATCACGTCGTAGTTCAGCTTGAAGAAGTCTTCCTTCTCGCGGATGACCTTGCTGCCGTCGTGGAAGGGCGCGCGCAGCGGCTTGACCTTCTTCTTCACTTCTTCGTCGTAGTTGCTGACCGGCTGGCGCCAGCCTTCCTCGGCGTCAAAGAAGAAACCCTGGTACTCGAGCTTCTTGTCGCGCTTGAGGGCTTCGTTCAGGGCGCGGGCCTCCCAGCGGAAGGACTGCTCCAGGTAGAGCACCTTGATCTTGCGGTCAATGACCTCGAGGTAATGCTCTTTCACGTTGTTGCGGTAGGTGTCCTCATCGGGCAGCCGGTCTTCATTAACGCGCAGGAAGTAGACGTGCTTGCCCGCCGCCTGCGGCTTGTAGCGCACGCGTATCTCGGCCAGTTCCTCGGGGCCCAGCTCCACGGTGGCGTCGGCGGCGCTGCGCAGGGGGCTGCCGTTGAGTTCCTCGTAGGCGACCGGGTTGTTCAACGAATCCTCGCAGAGCAGGATCTTTACGCGCTGGCCCTCGCGGCCCTTGGCCGGGTCGGCGCGGTAGGCCTTGTCGGCGCGCACCTTCAGCTTGAACTCGACGAAGTCGCCCTTCAGGATCTCGCGGTCGGCGGAGACCGAGAGCAGCTCCAGCACCTTCACGGGCTTGGGGTTGCCCACGGCGATGCTGACCACCTCGGTGCCGGCGCGCATGCGCACGGGCGGCTGGTTCTCGGCCTTGGGGGCGGTATCGCGACCGTCTGAAAGCACGATGATGGCGGCCAGGTCGTCCTCGGCCGTGTAATAGCGCCGCACTTCGGCCAGGGCGGCATCCAGCTCCGTCAGGCGCCCCTTGGGGGCCCGGAAATCCAGGTCCTCTACCGCGGTTTCCTGGATGGCTTCGTCCGTAAGGCTCTCGCGCCCGTACTTGGTGGAGAACACGAAGTAGCGGATGGCTGCCACCTTGCGGCCGCGGCCCGGAACGTCCTTGCCCTGTGCCTGCAGCTCGGCTGTGCGGCGGCGGATCAGGTCCAGCAGGCCCAACTCCTTGCCCGGCGGCAAAGAAAGCAGATTGCCCTCGGCCAGCAGCTCGCAGGCGATGTCCCAGCGGCGCGGGCCCTCGGGGTGCACGGTCTCCAGCAGGTTGTCCACCAGGGCGCGCTTGCGGATCACCTTGGGATCATCGGCGTCACCTTCCAGCAGCACGGCGAACGACTTGCCGGCTTCTTCAAGCTGCACCAGAAGGGTGTCCAGCTCGCTTTGCAGGCGCCGGATGCGACCGTCGTCGCGCTGCTCGCGGGCCATCTCGCCGGACAGCTCCGATTGCTTCAGGTCGGCCTGCGAGGCCAGCAGGTCAATCTGGGCGCGCTTGCGCTGCCACTGCCCGATGTCAAAGGGCTTGCCGTGCAGCTCAGAGAGGCGACGCGACAGCCGGGCCGCCCGGTCCTTGACCACGCGGCGCACAAAGTTGCGGACCGCCAGCTCGTCTTCCGTGAGGGCCACAAAGCCCTGGGTGGGGGGCTTGTCCACCAGAACGCCCAGGCCCTCTACCGCCTGGCGCAGGCCGCGCACGTCTTCGGACTCGCGGTCGTCCAGCACGCTGAAAACCGGGAACTCGCGCGATTCGCTGCCCATGGACTGGCTGTCGTCCAGCAGCACGGCGAGCTTGCTGGACTCGACATAGACCTCCGAGTCAGTCAGCGACGGGCCGCCGATCAGCACCCACAGCAGCAGCAGCGCCGCGATGCGGGCCGCGGCCAGGATGCCGCGCGTGAGCCCGGCGACCTTCTTCTTCTCGTAGATGTAGACCAGCACCGGGCCCACCACAGCCACGGGCATGGCCACCAGCGCCGTCCAGATCAGCGGCGAGAGGCCCCACAGGCCGGGTTCCCGCGACATGGGGTCGAAGTTCTGCCAGTTCAGGGTGGCGCGCGGCGCCAGCCAGTCCAGCAGCACGCCCGGCGCGTAAAGGGCCAACAGCGCGCCGCCCAGTGCCGCGGCGACCACCACGGCAAACAGGAAGACGAAGGTTTTCTGCAGTCCCGACACCGTCTACCCCTTGGGCACTATACTTCGGGCTTCGAAATCACTGCCGACCAGGCTGTTTCCAGCAGCAGGAACGAGACGCCCACAATGGCCAGCCACCACCACGTGCCGCCCTGGTTGTCCGCCCCTGCCAGGGCACCTTCGCCAAGCTGTGCACCCGCACGCTGGAAGTTGACCGTCAGGCCTTCAAGGTCCTCCAGGGCGTCACGCAGCACGGCCTCCGCGTCCTCGCCTTCCGCGTTGGTCAGGCGGCGCACGTTGCACTCGCGGGCATTCAGGTTCACGGCAAAGCGCTCCTGCCACTTGCGGCGCGTCTCGCCGCCCTCGGCGCGGTCCATGGCGGTCAGAGTGTAGACGCCCGGCTGGGCGGTGCCGCCGAATTCGATCAGCTTCACGGCGCCTTCCGCCGTCGGCACGATCTCGGCCTGGGTGCCGGCGGGGTCGCGCATCATGTACTTCGGGGCAATGTCCGACACGCGCAGCACGCGGCGCCAGGCCTCGCCCACAGCCAGGTTCGAGTAGCGCACTTCGCTGCTGGTCAGGTAGCTGGCCATTTCCAGGAACAGGAACATGGGCAGGCCGTTCTGCGACTCGCGCCAGAAGCCGTTCCAGCGCTCGCCTGCCGTGGTGGCAAAGTACACCACGCGACCGCGCCCGAAGCTGCGCTCGACCATCAGCGGAGCTGTCCCTGCCGGCGTGTTCAGGCCCAGCACCGTGGTGGCGGGCCGAAGGGGGTCCGCCTCGGCGCCCTCCGGAAGTTGCACGGCGCGCCAGTTGCGCACCACCTTGGGGCCCGTGAGGATGCCCAGCGTCTCGGTGCTTTCAGAGAACAGCCGCACCACCGGGTGATCGTTGGCCTGCGGCACCAGGCTGTAGCCCTCAGCGTTGCGGTCGTTGTTGCCGGCCGGGTCTTTCAGCTTCACGGGCAGCAGGCCGGCGCCGCCCTTGTACAGGTCGCGGTTGTACTGCTGGAAGTCAAGCTGGTCGCCGTCGAAGATCACCAGCCCGTAGCCCGCCTCAACGAACTCCTCCAGCTTTCGCACGGTGGCCTCGGTCAGGGTGCTGACATTGGCCAGCACCACCATGCGGTAGTCCAGGAAGTTGTCCATGGCGCCGAGCTGCTCGGGGCGCACACTGACGATGCGGTTGGGCGTGATGCGGGTGGGGGCGCCCTCGCTGCTTTCTTCTTCGATGCGGCTGCTGGAGATGCCCAGCGCAGTCTCGAGGTAGAACGTCTCGTCCAGGTCCGGGTCCGGGTGCGGCACGCCGTTGACCACCAGGATGGGAATGTTCGGAACCACATGTATGACGATGCTGCGGCTGTTGTCGGCTTTCAGGGCGTCGGGCTCCTCGGTGAAGATCTCGACGTTCCGGGACGCACCGGTCTTTTCTTCTTCGGGCTTGAGGGCGAGGTCCTTGGGCGCGAGCTTGAGGGTGATGTTGTCCTGGCGGCGGTTGGGCACCAGTTCGACGGTGGCGCCAAAGGGCCGCTCGGAACCGCCGTCAATGCGGTACTTCAGGCGCACCGTGCGGCCGTCGGTCACGCGGGCACTGGCGAAGTACTCGACGTCCACCAGGATCTGCGCCTCCATGCCGTTGCCGACAATGCGCTCGCTGCAATCCACCCGCGTGATCGCCACGTTGGCGGAGTTCTCGAAGCCGACGTCGTAAAACGTGGGCGAGCCCCCGTTGCGGCGCAGGCGGTCGTTCAGGGCCTTCATGACTTCCACGAAGTCCTTGTGCACGGCGCCGTCTTTTGCGCTTTCCCGCCAGCCGGCATCGAGAAAGTCCGACACCACGACCAGGGCGGTCGCGTCGGCATCCGGCGTGGTCTCTACCAGGCGGCGGGCCTCTCGCAGGGCTGCCAGCATGTTGGTGTCCACGGCGGCCACCTGGGTGGCCGAGATCAGCTCACGGGCGCTTTGCAGATCCAGCGAGGCTGACTGGGCTACGCGGCGCTGGCGGTTCTTGTCGGCCTCGGCATCAGTCAGGGCAGCACCGCCCGTGCGGGGGGGCACGTAAACGTCGGAGGCGCGCACGATGCTGACGCGGTCGCGGCCCTCGCGCAGGCTCTCGACCAGTGACTGGGCGTACTGCCGCGCGCGCTCAAACGACGTCTCGCCTTCCTGCGCGTAGGCCATGCTGGCGCTGTCGTCCAGCACCAGCACCAGGTGCAGCGGCGCGTCTGTGGACAGCGACAGCCGCGACATGCCCAGGCCTTCCTCGGCCCAGTCCTTGATGCGGTCGCAGCCCATGGGGAACAGCGCTGCCGCCAGCAGGATGACCGCGGCCACGCGCAGCAGCAGCATGATGAGGCTTTCCATCTGCAGGCGGCGCCGGGTGCGGCGATAGGCGGCCAGCAGGAACTCCATGGCCGCCCACTCCACGCGCCGGTAGCGCGTGAGGTTGATGAGGTGAATGATGACAGGCACCGCCGCCGCCGCCAGCGGTATGCCAAGGCCCAGAGTCCAGATCATCCACGTCGGCATGGTGCGCTATTTCCCCCTGCGGCCCATGCGCCGCGCCAGATAGGCCTGCAGCGCGACGCCCAGGGGCGTGTTGGTGTCCAGCGGCGTGAAGTCGGCGCGGCTGCGCAGGCACATGCGGCGCACTTCGGCCGAAAAGTTCTTGACCTCGTCCAGGTAGGCCTCGCGCAGGGCGCGGGGGTCCACCAGCAGGTCCGGGTAGCCCTCCATGCCCAGGAACTGGGTCAGGCGGTCAAACTTGAACTCGCGTTCCTGGTGGTCCATCAGGTGAAACACAATGATGTCGTGCTTGCGGGCCGCCAGGTGCTCCAGCCCCTTGCGCAGGTGCTCGATGTTGTCGAACAGGTCCGAAATGACCATCACCAGCGAGCGCCGTCCCGAGCGCTGGGCCACGTCCACCAGCACCTCGCCCACGTTGGTCTTCTTCTCGGGCTTGCGCTCGTACATGGTGGCCAGCATGCGCAGCAGGGTGGCATGGCTGGTGGCGGGCGCCACCCAGTCGTAGAGCTTCTCGTCAAACAGGGCCATGCCGGCGGCGTCAGATTGCTTCTGTACCAGGTAGGCCAGCGAGGCCGCCATGAAGCGGCCATACTCGAGTTTGCTCAGCGCCTCGCCCGACTTGTAGCGCATGGACTCGGACGTATCGAGCACGATGACGGCGCGGAAGTTGGTCTCTTCCTCGTATTCCTTGATGTAGTACTTGTCGCTCTTGGCAAAGGCCTTCCAGTCCAGGTAGCGCAAGTCATCGCCCTGCACATACTCGCGGTGCTGGGCAAACTCGACGCTGAAGCCCTTGTAAGGCGACTTGTGCAGTCCCGAGATGAAGCCCTCCACCACGTTGCGGGCGGTAACCTCCAGGTGGCGGATCTCGTTCAGGACCGCCGGGTCCAGCAACTGGTGAAAGGACTCTGCCATGTTCCCGTCTTCGTTTCCGTTACGCCGGGGCTTTCGCCCCTTACTTCTCGAGCCGCGCCAGCGCCCTGGCTGCCTCGGCTGCCACGTCATCCTTGCCGGCGGCCAGCCCGGCCAGTAACTCGCGCGAGCCGCCGTCTTTGCGCGCACCCGCCCAGCGGATCGCGACAATGCGCTCGGCCGCAGGGCGCGATGTTGCGGCACCGGCAAACAGGTCGCGCTGGGCAGTGCCGGCTGTTTCGGCCAGCAGGGCCAGCAACTCCAGCTTGCTCTCATCGGGCGCCTTGCGATAGGCCTCCGCCAGTGCTGCGGCGTCGCCGGCAACCGCGGAGGCCACCCAGGCCTCGGCTTCAAATCGCGCCGGGGCCGCCGGGGCCTCGCCCTCGCCATCGAGAGCCAGCAGGCTGCGGGCAAGCAGGGCCTCCCGCCGAGCGAGCGGCGGCACATCGCCTGCGGCAAAGCGATCCAGCATGGCAACGTCGGCACGGCGGCCCAGCAGGGCCAGCAGGCGTGCAGCCGTGACAGGGTCCTCACCCAGCAGGGCCTCGCGGCCGGCGGCAGCCAGCGCTTCTGCACCATGGCGCGGCAGATTCCGCAGAATCTCTTCGCGCTCTGATTCCGTTGCCGAGGCGCAGCGGCGCAGGTCGGCGGCTGCCGCGGCGGCATCGCCAGCCGGGGCCAGCGCCATGCGCCAGACGTGGGCCTGGGTGCGTTGCAGCCGCGCGCGCAGCAGCAGGCTGCGGGCCTGCTCGCCCGCGCGGTCGGCCAGCACCAGCGGCCCGGCGGAATGCTGCAGCTGTTCGGCGTCGGCGCGGCTGGCGTCCAGAATGCCCTTGACCACGCCCAGCAGCGGGGCGGACTCGGCGTTGGGTACGCCAAACGCGGCAGCCTGGGCACGCAAGTACAGGTCTGCCGCCACCACGTCTTCCAGTTGGCGCTCGGCATTCCTGGCGCGCTCAGCCTGCTTGTTGGCGCTCTTGACGGCCTCGTCGTAGGTTTCGCGGGAGACCTTGCCCCAGCCCGAGACCAGCAGCACCACCACGAGCACGCACAGCGCCATCCATAGACCGCGGCTTACCCAGCGGGCGGCCTTGAGCAGCCCGGGGCTGACCACGCCCTTGGCGGCGTAGGCGTCCAGCTCGGCCTCCAGCTCGTCCTTGCGGCGGGCCAGCGCGGCGTTGCGTTCGTCATGGTTGGCGGCGTTCTGCTCCAAGGCTATCTCGTCACGCTGGGCAGGCGCGAGTCGGCCATGGCTTCCGACTCGGCACGGGGAATCATCTCGACCAGCTTGTCAATGATCACGTCGCTGTTGATGCCTTCGGCCTCGGCCGAGAAGTTGGGGATGATGCGGTGGCGCAGCACGGGGTGCACCACGGCGCGGATGTCGTCGCCCGAAACATAGTAGCGGCCGTTCAGCACCGCGCGGGCCTTGGCGCCCAGGATCAGGAACTGGCTGGCGCGGGGCCCGGCACCCCAGGCCAGGTACTTCTTGATGAACTCGGGCGCCTGCGGGTTGTTCAGGCGCGTCATGCGCGAGAACTGCATGGCATAGCGCATGACGTGCTCCGAGACCGGCACCTTCCGGACCAGCTCCTGCAGGCGCATGATCTTTGCGCCGTCCAGCACGCGCTGTACCTCGGCCTTATACGTGGCCGTGGTCATCTTCATGATCAGCAACTCTTCGTCGTCGCTGGGGTAATCCACATGGATGTTGAACATGAAGCGGTCCTGCTGCGCTTCGGGCAGAGGGTAGGTGCCTTCCTGTTCAATGGGGTTCTGGGTGGCCAGCACAAAGAACGGCTGCTCCAGCTGGTGGCGCTTGCCGCCGGCGGTGACCTGGTGCTCCTGCATGGCTTCCAGCAGGGCGGCCTGGGTCTTAGGAGGCGTGCGGTTGATTTCGTCGGCCAGGATGATGTTGGCAAAGATGGGGCCGGGCAGGAACTTGAACTCGCGCTTGCCCGTGGTGCGGTCTTCCTGCAGCACCTCAGTGCCGGTGATGTCACTGGGCATCAGGTCCGGCGTGACCTGGATGCGCGAGAAACGCAGCGACATGGTGTCCGAGAGGGTGCGGATGAGCAGCGTCTTGGCCAGGCCGGGCACGCCCACCAGCAGGGCGTGGCCGCGGGCAAAGATGGCAATCAGCAGTTCCTCAATGACCTCGTCCTGGCCGACGACGATACGGTGAAGCTGTTCCACGATCTTGTCGTGGGCCTCCCGCAGTTCCTGCACTGCCTTCATGTCTTCGCCAGCCAGATTCTCGGTGTTGGACATTGCCGCCCCTGTGGGTTAGTGGTCGTCAGCACGGAACAGATACACCGCCGTGGCTGAGGCCATGATGACGTAGGTTTCCTTCTTCACGGCGGCCTTGCCGCCGGAGGGGAATGTGAACTCGCTGCCCGCGGGCAGGTGCTCCACGTTGTAGACGTTGCCGGTGGCAGGGTCTGTGACCGTGACGGGCCGGTATTGCGTGACGCCGTCCTTGTCCTGCCAGGCTTCACCGCGGCAGAACACCGTAAGCGAAACCGGGTTGCTGTCCGGAGTGTAGCCCTTGCCCTCCGGCAGCACGAACTCGCCCACCTGCTTGCCGCTGACCAGGTCGTAGTAAGCAATGCGGTTGCGGAAGGGCACCAGCCCGCGGTTGCCGGCAATGACGCCGCGACCCGAGGGTGCCGCGCCAAAGCGGGCACTCTGGTACTTCAGCACGCCCATGTCGGCCTCGCGCCGGCCGCCCGCCCGGAAATCCGTCAGGCCCACGGCGTGCAGCCGCGTGCGGCCCTGGATGATCATGCGGTTGTCGGACACGCCCAGCACGTACTCGTGCTCGCCGGGCCGGCCAATGCCCTGGTAGGGGTACTCGCAGTTGCCCAGCCCCGTGGAGCCGAACAGCAGCATGGCCATCTCGACGCCGTCTTTGCCTACGGCGCTGTCGACAGGCGCGGTAAGCACCATGCCGCCCGCTGCAATCGGCGGGTTGGCAAACCACCCGCGCGAAGAAGCGGCTGTGGGGCGCGCGTAGCGAGAGACCCAGGCCAGCTCGCCGGTGTGGCGGTCCAGCCCGCAGGTGGCGCCCGCGTGGGTGGCCAGGTAAAGCATGCCGCCCTGGTGCGCCAGCGAGGCAAGCTGGGGCAGGTTCACATCGTCGGCGCCCCAGCCCCACTGGTTCTGGATCTTGCGGGCGCAGGTGAAAGTACGCCAGAGCAGTTTGCCCTCGGCGCCGTCGGCCTTGGGCGTGATGTCAAAGCAGAAGGTCCAGATCTCGATGCTGGCTTTCTCGACGATGGCCCCGGCGATGTACAGCCGGTTGTCCGTTACCAGCGGCGCGCCAAAGAATGCAACGTGCTGCAGCAGGGCGTAGTCGGCGGCGCTTTCCACCTTCTTGTTGGGCAGTGTCACGCGCAGCGAAGCCTGGTCGTCCAGCGTCCAGGCCTGGATCTGGTTGCCGGTAGGCTGCGGTCCCCTTTCGGTGCGCGGCCAGCCGGGGCCCAGCACGGCAAACAGCATGTCGGTCTCGCGGTTGTCCAGCGCCCAGCGCACGCGGCCGATGCTGGACGAAAGCACGCGGAATTCCTGCCGGGAAACGTTGTTGCCGCCCCAGCGCCCGCGCCAGCCTCGTCCGTTTTCGGCCTGAGGCGTGTAGCGCAGGTTCTGCGGCACCTCCAGGGGCACCGGGTTGGCTTCGCGGCCCGGCCGGAACCACAGGAGTTGTTCGTGCTGCTGGCCGCCCTCCTGGCCCGAAGGCAGCCGGTGCAGGAAGAACCCCGACTGGTGGGCGGTGGGAAAGAGCATCGGCTGGGCGGTATCCGAATCGTCGCCGCCTTCGTACGGGTCGTCTTCGCGTGGGGCCTGCGGCGGCGCGATGCGGTAGCCGTGTTCAGCATCGTTCTCGGGCGCCAGGTCCACCAGCTCTCGCAGCGAGGCCACCGGCGGTGCCGTGCGTGCGCGCGCGCCGTCGCCCTGCATGGTGCGCCAGCCGGGCTGCAGCAGGTCCATGCGGTCGGACGGGGTTGGTGCGGCAACCAGGGCCCGCACGTGCTCCTGCAGCGGGGCGCGCTTGCCGCCGACGTCCACAGTGTCGTTCAGGCCGCTCTGCTCCAGGCGCAGCAGCGCCATGGCCAGGTCGTAGCGGATGTCAGCCTCGTGGCAGGCGCGGATGTACAGCAGGTTCAGCAATGCGTCGCGGGCAAACTCGCGCGGCCAGCTGTCGCGGTACTCTTTCAGCCAGCGGGCTGCCAGCACGCTGTCACCGGCCTCCAGGCAACGCTCGGCCAGCAGGCGCAGCGCGGTGCGGCCGGCCTCCGAGAACTGGTAAAAGCGCGCGCAGCGGCGCAGCAGCGCCAGGTCGTCGCGCTCCACGGCGCGGGCCAGCAGCTCGGCCCCCGGTGCGGCCTGCCGCAGGGCAAGCCGGTCGCGAAGAGAAGACGGCCAGTCCTGCTGGCGGAAGCGGCTGTTGATGTAATCGGCCAGCGGGATCCAGGTCTCGGTGCGATTCTGCACCAGCCGGGCGTCCTTGCCGTCGGTTGGGACGTCCGACGGGTCTGCATGCACCAGCAACTCGCGATCCGGCATGGTGTCGGCGGTGAGGTGCCGTGCGCGCAAGGCGTCATAGCGGCCAAAGGCGTCGCGCCACTTGTCCAGCGCTTCTTCCTTCTTGCCGGCGGCCTGCAGGGCAATGGCCTCTTTCTCGCGCTGGCGCGCCTCGCGGATCGCGTAGTTCACGTCGCTGCTGGCGCGGTCGCTGGGCAGGTGCAGCTCAGGGTTGATGTCCGTGGGCTCGGCCTGCTGGGCCGCAAGTTCGCTCGGGCGGCTGTAGCCGGCCAGCAGCACCATGCCCAGCCCTGCCAGCAACGCTGCAAGCACGTGCTTCTTCACAGGACACCTCACCAGAGGCCTTCGACTCGGGGCTGCAAAACGGGGCTGCTCTACCGGGCTGCATTTCGGGACTGCAACTGCCTGCCGGGCAAGGGGCACCTTCCTGATACGCACAGCAAGGCGCCCGGTCTCCCCAAATCCTGCCGCTTACTTCTCTTCCAGCTTGCGGATGGCGCTGTCAATCTGGCCGCGCACATGCACCGACGGGGCGTCGGTGCGATCGCGCAGGGCACGCAGGAAGGCAACATCTGCCTTCGAGCCCATCTCCGCATACGCATCCACGCAGGCACGCCGCAGATCCAGGCTCTCCTCCTGGGCGAGCTTCTCCAAGGTTGAGAACATTCCGTCGTCCTTGATTCGCACCAGCGCGCGCACCAACGGGGCAAGCTGCGAATAGTCCTTGCCCGGGCCTTCGGATTTGGCGGCAATCAGGTCGCGCAGCACCTTCGATGCCTGCGTGAAAGCGCCGGCCTTGTCGGTCAGCGCCGCCAGCAGGTCAACCGCGTGGGCCTGGTGGCCCGGCAGGCCCGAGAGCACGGCCCCGGCCAGCGCCACCAGTTGCTCGGTGCGCGGGTTCTCGCCGAAGCTCGTGCGCATGGAAAGCGCCCGCACCGCCTCGCTCTTCAGGTTCAGCTTCTCTTCCTTCAGGGCGGCATCCACCACCTTGTCGGGCTTCAGGCTGTCGCCCAACCCTGCCACCTGGCCGTACGCCTGCTCGCGAACGCGGTCGTCGTTGTCCTGCAGGCCCTTCTCCACCAGCTCTACGGCCTTGTCTTTCTGGTTCAGGCGCAGGGCCATGCCGCAACCCACGCGCAGGGCCGTGGCGCGCACGTTGCCGTCGCTGTCGGCCATGCGCAGCGAAACGGGGCCGATCAAGTCCTCTTCCTTCAGCTTGGCCGGGCGGCGGAAGCTGTCCAGGGCCGTCAGGGCGCGGTTGCGCACGTCGGCACTGGTTTCCTTGGCGGGGTCCAGGCTGTCCAGGAACATCGGCAGCAGGGTCTTGTCGTCGCTGCGCATCAGGCCCTCAAGGGCGTTCTGGCGCACCTTGGCGTAGTCGTCGCCTGCGGACTTCAGGGCGTCCACCAGCAGCGGCTGGGAGCTCTTGATGGGGATGTAGCTGCGGCCCAGGCACTGCACGGCCTGCGCGCGCAGCACGGCGTCTTCGGCCTTGGCCCACGCGGTGAGCTTGGCCAGGGCTTCCTTGCCACGCGCCTCCGCACACGCGTTGATGGCCTCGGCGCGCTTGGGGGCTTCCAGCGTGGCGTCGTCGGCCGCGCGGCCCAGCAGCTCAATGCCGTCGTCCTTCAGGTTGTTGCGGTAACGCAGGAGCTGGTCCAGCACCTTGGCGCGGCGGTCTTTCTGCCCGGCCGGGATGCGGTCGTAGGCGCTGACGAATGCCGCCAGCGCCGCGTCGCTGGTCAGCGACGTAAACTGCTTCTCGACGCGGCTGCTGTAGTGGTCGACCGGCTTGCCTTCGGGCACCGGGGTGTCCGCCGCGGCCAACAGGGCACTGACGCCGTCGGCACCGAACTCACCCAGCGTGATAGCGGCCTGCACCCACAGGGTGGGCTTGTCGTCCGCCAGGATGATGGCCCCGAGCTTGCCCATGGCCTCGGTGCGGAAGGCCGCACCCTTCAGCAGCGAGACCGACTGGCTGCGCAGCGACGCGTAAGTCTGGAACTCAGCCATGGTGGCTACATCAACCAGGCCATCCAGGGCGCGGCTGTCGCCCAG
>JADLBZ010000152.1 GCA_020847415.1 Planctomycetota bacterium | reverse complement strand
GGAGCACACGATTCTCAACGCCCCGCTCTACAGGCCCGTGTTGCAAAACATCCCACGGGCGCTGCTGAACCCATTGCTAAGCCACTTGGCACTGGCCGCATGACCACAAAAAGTGCAAAAGTCGAGTCCAGGGGCTACCTGCCGTGCTTCTTCAGGTCGTCGGCGTCAAAGTCGCCGTTGCTGCCGCGTTCCCACTTCTCGTGGGCGGCCTTCCAGGTCTTCTTCCAGTTCTCGGAGCCGTTGACCTTGTTGGCCACCAGGTCGTTCTTCAGGGCATCGGCCTGGAACTTGCGCAGCGACTCGCCTTCGCGCGAGATGAACTCATTAGCGGCCTGCGTGTAGCGGCAATCCGCCGAGGCCAGTTGCGCGTCACTCAGGGTCAGTACATCGGCGCGTTCGTGCACGAACACCGCCACGAAGTCCTTCGCCGGCGAGTGCAGGTGCAGGAAGAGCTGGGCCGCGTAGCGGGCCTCGTACCAGGTGCGGATGGTGTCGGCCCAGGCTCGCTCCAGCTTGTCCTGTTTCGTCTTGCTGTCGGCCTTCAGCTTCAGGGTCTTGTCGTACTCGTCCTGGAACTTCTTGCGCTCCTGGACGAAGAACTTGGCGGCCTTGCTTTCCTCCAGGTCGCCCAGCAGGTCCAGCACAGCCAGCTCGAACTCCTCGGCCAGCTTGTTGCGGTCCACGGTGTCCGGCTTCACGGGCGGCGTGGGCTCGGTGGCCTTGGGCTGCGGGTCTTTGGGTTGGGTGGCCTTGGGCTGCGGGTCTTTGGCTGCCTGCGGGCCGGGGTCGGTGCTCTTGGGCTGGCTGTTGTTGGTCTTGCCCGGCTCCTGTTTCTCGGGCGTGGTCTTGACGGTGCCGGCCCCCGGGGTCTTGGTCGGCTCGGTCTTTGCCGTCTTTGCGCTTGAGCTGCCCTGGTCGGTCTTGGCGGGTTCGGTCGTGCGGCTGCCGGAAGGCTCGCGCCAGACGGTGTCGGCGCTGCCGCCATCCTCGGTGCCGGCGTCGCCCGAGGACGAACCGCCGCCGCCGGAACTCGCGCACCCGCCCAGGAAGACCAACAACGCCAAAGCCGCCAGCTTGCGCATATCTGTTCCTTTGAGACTGTTGCGCCGACAATGCTACTCGCGCGGCGGGTGGCTGTCACGCGCACCGGTCGTGCGCGGATACCACTCGTGATGTAACGTGCTGCGCGAGACCAACCCGGTTGCCGCTGCTCCCCATGTCGCTTGTCACAACCACGGCCCTTTGCCTGCGCAAGATCGCCTTCAGCGAGACCAGCCAGATTCTGACCCTGCTCACCGACAAGCTGGGAACGGTGGGGGCCATTGCCAAGGGCGCCAAGCGCGAGAAGTCCAGCGTGGGCGGGCCCATGGACCTGATGTGCCTGTACCAGACCGTGCTCTACGACCGCACCCGCCGCCAGGTGCTGAGCATTCTCGCCCAAGCCGAGCTGCTGGACTTCTTCCCGGCGCTGCGGATGCGCTACGCGGCCTTCCAGGCGGCTGAGTGCCTGCGCGAGTTGCTGCTTTCGTTTGAGATCACGCCCCAGGACGCGCCGTCGCTGCTGCTGCTGGCCGTGCGTGCCCTGCGCGAAATGCAGGTGGAGGGCCGCGAGCAGCCGGCTTTGGCGCGATTTGCCCTGGGTGCCTTGCGGGCCCTGGGCGTCGAGCCGGCCCTGGACCACTGCGTGGTCAGCGGGCGCGAACCCAGCGGCCGCGTCGAGGTTGCCTTCAGTGTGCGGGAAATGGGCCTGCTATCGCCGCCTTTCAGCAACAACCGGGGCGACCTGGTGCGCCTGCGGCCTGCCACTCTGGCGGCACTTCGCGCTGCCGCCGAGGGCACTTCGCCGGCCCTTCCCGTTGACGCGTGGCAGGGGGCCTTTAGGCTGCTCGCCTGGTTGCTGGCTCAACAGGGTGGCAAGCGCCTGAAGACCGTGCAGCCGCCGGAGCCGGCCCACGCGTTGTGAACTCATGAATCATCAAGCCTACATGTTGCCGGTTGCGCTGGGCCTTTTGGCTCTGCTGGCCGGCTGTGCCAGCGGCCCTGAGCCGCGCTATGAAGGCCCCAAGGGCGAAGGACGGCTGCTGTACGAACCGGGGCGGGGCATCGTGCGCTCGGGTGCCGTCATCAGCAGCGACGAGCAGGCGCTGTTCAGCGCGGTGGAGAAGGCATTCAAGGAGGGCCGGTGGCTGGATTGCATCGCGCACTCCGAGCGCCTGACCGCCACCTTTCCGGAAGGCTCGCGGGCGGTGGATGCGATCCTGATGCGCGTGGAGGCCCGCCTTTCTGCGGCCCGTGCTGAAGACGCCGGGGTGCCCGAGACAGTCAGCCTGACGGACTGGTTCTTCCTGTATCTTGCCCCCGACGACGACCCGCGCCTGCGGGCGCTGCTGGCCCGCGGCGGCCAGACCGCCCAGACCACCCGCGAGCTGCGCAGCCGCGATTTCGAGCAGTTTGTGCAGAGCATCCAGCCGGAGGCCACAGCCCTTTACAAGGCCGGGCAACTGGACCTGGCGGCGCAGGATTGCGTTACCCTGGTGACCTACTACCTGCCCGCGCAGGAGCTGCGTCAGTATCGCGCGCGCAGCGCTGAGTTGGCCCGCACGGTGGCCTGGCTGGTGTTTGCCTCGGAGGGCTACAACCTGGCCATTGAGCTGTGCGAGGACATCCGCACCATGAACCCGGCCCCGTCGGTGAAGGCCGACGCGCTGTTTGTGCTGGGGCAGGCCCAGCGCGCCAACGGCGGGCACGCGCTGGCGGCGCAGACCTTTGAGCTGCTTTATCGCGGTGCGGGCCTGCGCGACACAGACACCCGCTGGCGCCCTTGGGCGCTGTACTGGATGACCCGTGCGAACATGGCGTCCTCCAAGGGCTGGATCTACGACCTGGTGCCCTACGAAGTGGCGCTGGAGCTGGTTGGCGAGTACGAGCTGTACTTGCTGGAGAACCCCAGCGTGCCGCCCGCCCTGCACCAGCGTTTCCTGCAGACCGTGGAAGAGCTTTACAACGTGATGGTGCAGCGCGAGCAGAACGCGGCCCTGACCTATGACCTGGTGGGCGAAGACAAGGCCCGCGACTACTGCCTGCAGCGCGCCGCCGACTGGGAAGACAAGCGCGACCAGCGCATCGAGAACCTGAGGTCCGCCCCGTGAAGCGGCTGATGCTGCTTCTGTTGCTGCTGGTTCCGGCCGGGTGCGGCTACCGGTGGTCCAGCAGCCTGGATGCCGGGCAATCGCGCACCGTGAAGTTCGAGGCGGTCGAGAACCGGCTGTTCCCGCACCGGCCGGGTCTGGAACACGGCCTGGGTCGGCGCATCAAGGAAGAGATTGCCCAGGACCGGCGTTTAGAGGTGGTGGAGGGCGCCGCCGAGATCGTGCTGAAGGTCAGCCTGGTGCGGTTCACGGAACCCAACCTGGTGGAGGACCTGGACACGGGCGAGCCCGCCGAGATTCTGTTGCGGGTCACGGCGCTGGTGGTGGCGCGGGGCGAGGTGTTCGCGGGCGGCGAGTCGCGCCGGCAGATCACCGTCTCGACCACCTATGCGCCCGCCCTGGGCGAGTCCCGCGCCTCGGGGATGGAGCGCCTGTGGCGCGACCTGGCCCGTGAGGTGGTGGACCTGGCCGCCGATCACGAGTGGGCGCCGCGGGGCTAGCAGGGTGTTGAAATAGTCCGTTTCAACACCCTGCCCGGCCCGCGCGGCTGCACGGGCCGGCCGGCGAGCGGCTTTACGCCGCTAGCCGGGCAGTTGCTTACCGTTGAGGAAGGCGCCAAAGGCGACTTCTTCAACGGCCTGCTAGCAGGGCATTTGCTGCCGGTGGTGGCCTGCCCCTTCCGGGTGGTGCGGCATACCCCGCCCTTGGTAGAGTAGATCATTCGCACCTGCGGGCATTGAGGCATTCATGAGCCAGGACGAAGACAAGCGCAACCGCGACGAGGGACGCCGCAACGGCGGCACCGGCCCCGTGGGCGGCCCCGGCCAGCGACGGCCCCGCGGCTTTCCGCTGCTGGTGCTGGCGGTGTTTGTCATGCTTTCGCTGCTGGTGGTGGTGGCGGTGTTTGAAATGGACGGGCGCTCCCAGCGCCTGACCAGCACGGACCTGCGCGCCGCCCTGGAGAAGAACGAGGTCGAGAGCCTCGAGGTGGGCATCTCCAAGGAGGGCGGCGTCTACCAGGTGCGCGGCAAGTACCAGAACGCGCCCGAGGGCGAGCCCCAGGCCTTTACCGCCGAGATCAGCAGCGAGGAATGGAAGTCCTGGACCGACTCGCACAACCAGAACCCCAAGCAGAGCCTGCTCACCGGCGTGAAGGTGGACGTAGGTACCCAGGACGACACCCTGGAGAAGGTGCTGCTGAGCTGGGTGCCCATCATCCTGATTGTGGCGGTGGTGTGGTTCCTGTTCTTCCGCCGCGGCATGGGCGGCATGGGCGGCGGCGTGATGTCCTTCGGCAAGAGCCGCGCCAAGATGTTCACCAAGGAAGACGTCACGGTCACCTTCAACGACGTGGCCGGCGCCGATGAGGCCAAGGAAGAAGTGGCCGAGATCGTGGACTTCCTGAAGACCCCCCAGAAGTTCACCCGCTTGGGCGCGCGCATTCCCAAGGGCGTGCTGCTGGTGGGCCCGCCCGGCTGCGGCAAGACCCTGCTGGCCAAGGCCATTGCCGGCGAGGCTGAGCGCCCGTTCTTCAGCATCAGCGGCAGCGATTTTGTGGAGATGTTCGTGGGCGTGGGCGCTTCGCGCGTGCGCGACCTGTTCCGCAGCGCCCGCGAGAACGCCCCCTGCATCGTGTTTGTGGACGAAATCGACGCCGTGGGCCGCCGGCGCGGCACCGGCGTGGGCGGCGGCCACGACGAGCGCGAGCAAACCCTGAACGCCCTGCTGGTCGAGATGGACGGCATCGGTTCGGGCGAGGGCGTCATCATCCTGGCTGCCACCAACCGGCCCGACGTGTTGGACAACGCCCTGCTGCGTCCCGGCCGCTTTGACCGGCACGTGTACATTGACCTGCCCGACCTGAAGGGCCGCGAAGAGATTCTGCGCGTGCACCTGAAGAAGGTGAAGCCCGGCAAGAGCGTGGACGCCCACGAGATTGCCAAGCTGCTGTCCGGCTTCTCGGGTGCCGACATCGCCAACCTGGTGAACGAAGCTGCGCTGATTGCGGTGATTCGCAACCTGGATGAGATCAATCGCGATTGCATGCTGGAGGCCCGCGACCGCGTGCGCTTCGGCCGGCAGAAGCGCAGCAAGGTGATGGAGGAGTCCGAGAAGCGCGTCACGGCTTATCACGAGGCCGGGCACGCCGTGGTGCAGGAGCTGACGGAAAACACCGACCCCGTGCACAAGGTAACCATCATCCCGCGCGGCCAGGCCCTGGGCGCCACCATGAGCCTGCCCGAAAAGGACCGCTACACCATGCCCCAGAAGCGGGCCGAAGAAACCCTGATGGTGCTGCTGGGCGGTCGCGCTGCCGAGCACATCGTGTTCGGCGAGGTAGACGCCGGGGCAGCCAGCGATATCCAGCAGGCCACCAACATCTCGCGCAAGATGGTGACCGAGTGGGGCATGAGCCCCAAGCTGGGCCTGCTGAATTATGCCGGCGAAGAAGACCAGACCTACACCGGCCAGCAGGTGACCCGCGAGTACGCCTACTCCGACGAAACCCGCAAGGCCATTGATGTGGAGATGCGCCGCCTGGTGGACGAGGCCTGGGACCGCACCGTGAAACTGCTGACCGAGCGGCGCGACCGCCTGGTGGCGGTGGCCGAGGCCCTGCTGAAGTTTGAGACCCTGGACGGCGAGGATGTGCGGCTGATCCTGGACGGCGGCGACATCGAGCAGAAGCGCCGGCGCGCTGACGACGAAGCCCGCGCCGAGCAGGCCGCCCGCAAGCACAAGCAGCTCGAGGAAGCCGGCAAGGAACGCCCCGCCCAACAGCCGGGTTTCACCGGCCCCGCCGAACAGGCCGGCACGGCGTAGAGCAACCGAAAACCCATCGTTTGGCATGGCGCGAGGCTTGCGGGGTGATCCCGGCAAGCCTCGCGCTATGCCAGGGCCGTGTTACCCTGGCCAGGGTGAGTGGCCCCGTTGCTCAGCAGGTAGCATCGCCCCCGGCCCGCGCGTGGTATGCGGCGTCATTGGCGCAGTTCTTGGCAGAAGACGACGCACAGGTTCTGGCGCAACTCACCCGGGCCAGCGCATTCGACATTAAGATCGAACAGCGGGATGCCTGGCTCGCACAGATGTCCGTTCTGCGCCAAGCCCTGCGCTGCGTTGCGGAGGGGTGGATCGCGTTCGAGTTTACCGTGCCTCGCGTTGGGCAT
>JADLBZ010000151.1 GCA_020847415.1 Planctomycetota bacterium | reverse complement strand
GGAGCACACGATTCTCAACGCCCCGCTCTACAGGCCCGTGTTGCAAAACATCCCACGGGCGCTGCTGAACCCATTGCTAAGCCACTTGGCACTGGCCGCATGACCACAAAAAGTGCAAAAGTCGAGTTTAGAGCCTGTTTAAGAAGTCGTTCGCCAGCTACTGCTTGCGGCGGGCATCGCGGGCCGGCGTTCGCCTTGCCCTGCTTGCCCGGCGCAGCGCATTAGCAAGGCTCAGGCATCTTAAACAGGCTCTTATGCACACACCCTGTTGACGGGCCAGCCGCCGTCGCTACCTTTCTTGGCCCGGTTCGGCTCCCGGGCAGAAGCGCGGAGGACTCCTCCGCCCCCGCGGGCCGCCGCAGAAGAAGCAGACGAAGGAACAAGCCGTGTACGCAATTTTCGCAGATGGTGGGCGCCAGTACCGCGCCGAGAAGGGCCAGGAGATCCGCCTGGACCGGCTGGAGCAGACGCCCGGCGCCAAGATCAAGCTCGACAACGTGCTGCTGGTGGCAGACGGCGCCAACGTGAAGGTGGGCGCTCCCAAGGTGAGCGGCGCCAGTGTGGAAGTGGAAGTGATCGGCGAGGGCAAGGACAAGAAGGTGATTGCCTTCATGTACCGCCGCCGCCACAACGACAGCAAGCGCAAGCGCGGCCATCGCCAGCGCTTCACTCTGGTCAAGGTCACGGACATCAAGGGTTAGCAGCTCGCGCTGCCTGAACGAGGGTTATTGCCATGGCACATAAAAAGGGTTCCGGCACAACCAAGAACGGCCGCGACTCCAATCCGAAGTACCGGGGCCTGAAGGCCGCCGGCGGGCAGCTTGTGCAGCCCGGCACCATCATTGTGCGGCAGGTGGGCACGCGCATTCACCCCGGCCAGAACGTCGGCATGGGGCGCGATTTCACCCTGTTCGCCCTGGTGGAGGGTGTCGTTCGCTTCTCCGGCAAGACGTGCAAGAAGTGCAACGTGGACGCTGCGACTGCCTAGAAGTTGTGGAAAGCCTGTGGAAGCCGCCCGGCCTTGCGCCGGGCGGCTCACTTTTCAGGGCAGGGATGTGCTGGCAAGCTATGGGCTGTGCGATAGTTGCGTTGACTTCGGGCGATTCATGAACGTCGTGCGTTTCAGGAAATCCTGAAAAACACGAGCCATTTCAGTTGTTTCGACGTTTCGTGAAAGCCATCTTGGGCGGCCCTGACAGGGCCGCTCATGCGCTTCTCCACAGTTGCCATTGATGCTGTCGCTCACCTGCTGCCCCAGCGGGTCGTCACCTCGCTGGAGCTGGAGCAGCGCCTTAAACCCTGCTACGACCGCCTGGGCTTCCATCCCGGCCGCATCGAGCTGATGTCCGGCATCCGCGAGCGCCGCCACTTCGAGCCGGGCACTCGCCCCAGCGCCGTTGCGGTTGCCGCCGCGGAGTCCGCCCTGCAGGAGGCTTCCGTGCCGCGCGAGCGGCTGGGCGTGCTGGTGTTCTCGTCGGTCTGCCGCGACTTCATGGAGCCCGCCACAGCCACGGTGGTGCACCGCGCCCTGGGCCTGCCGGCGGCCTGCGCGCCCGTTGACCTCAGCAATGCCTGCCTGGGCTTTGCCCACGCCATGACCATGGTGGCGGGCATGATTGAACTGGGCCAGATCGAGGCCGGGCTGGTGGTGGCAGGCGAGGACGGCGGGCCGCTGGTGGAAGCCACGATCCGGCGCCTGAATGAGGACGCCGCCGTCAACCGGAAAAGCAGCAAGTTCAGCTTTGCCAGCCTGACCATCGGCAGTGGCGCCGCGGCCATGGTGCTGTGCAAGGACACGCTCTCGCGCCGCCAGCATCGCCTGCTGGGCGGCTGCCTCCTGGCCGACACCACCGCCAACGACCTGTGCCGGGGCGGCTTTGGCGCGGCGGGCATGGGCAACGACGCGGGCCCGCTGATGGAAACCGACAGCGAAACCCTGATGCAGCAGGGCGTGGCGCTGGCGCAGTCGGTGTGGGCGCAGACCCGCCGCGAGCTTGGCTGGACCAACGCCGATGTGGACCGGGTGTTTACCCACCAGGTGGGGGTGGCGCACCGGCGGCTGCTGTTCGAGAAGCTGGAGCTTGACCCGTCAAGAGACTTCGCCACGGTGGAGACGCTGGGCAACATCGGCTCCGTCAGCCTGCCGCTTTCGCTTTCGCTGGGTGCCCGGCAGGGCGCCGTGAAGCCCGGGCAGAAGGTGGCGCTGCTGGGCATCGGCAGCGGGCTGGTCTGCCTGAACCTGGGGGTGCAATGGTGAACACCGCCCCCGCCCGCCCTGTCTCCGGCATCTGGGAGACGGAATACCCCTTCGCCGACCACTGGCTGGACCTGGGCGAAGTGAATCTGCATTACGTGGACGAACCCGGCCGCGCCGACAAGCCCGCGCTGTTGTTCCTGCACGGCAACCCGACCTGGTCGTTCTACTGGCGGCACCTGGTGGCGCGCTTTCGCGGCACTTATCGCTGCGTGGCGCCCGACCACATGGGCTGCGGCCTTTCCGACAAGCCGCAAGCCTACCCGTACACCCTGGCCCAGCACATCGCCAACGTGAGGTCCCTCGTGTACGCGCTGGACCTGCGTGACATCGTGCTGGTGGTGCATGACTGGGGCGGCGCCATCGGCATGGGGCTTGCCGCCGAGATCAAGGACCGCGTTCGCGGCTTTGTGGTCTGCAACACAGCCGCCTTCGCCTCCAGCCGCATGCCCGCCGCCATTGGCCTGTGCCGCGTGCCGGGCTTTGGGGCGCTGGCAATCAGGGGTTTCAATGCATTTGTGCGCGGCGCGCTGGCGACCTGCGCCAAGAAGCCCCTCTCGCCTGAGGCGCGGGCGGGCTACCTGGCGCCCTATGGCTCGTGGGAACAGCGCGTGGCCAACCTGCGCTTCGTGCAGGACATCCCCACCGGGCCGGGCCACGAAAGCTGGCCCACGCTGCAGAGGGTGGAAGCCGGCCTGAGTGCATTCGCGCGCCACCCCATGCTGCTGCTGTGGGGCATGCAGGATTACGTCTTTAACGGCCACTTTCTTGCGGAGTGGCAGCAGCGCTTCCCTGCGGCGCTGGTGCAGCGGTTTGACGAGGCCGGGCACTTTGTGGTTGAGGACGCGCGGGCGGAGGTCATCTCGGCCATGGACGCCTTCGTGGGCAGCCTTGGCGTGGGGGGCAGCCGATGACCCTGCAGCAGGCCGAGCTGCCGACGGTTGCAGTCGCCGAGCCCGCCAACGTGGCCGAGTTCGTTGCCGAATGGGCGCAACGGCGCCCCGCCGCAACCGCCGCGATTGAGCAGGCCACGGGTCGCAGGATCAGCTTTGGCGAACTGGGCCGCAACGTGGCTGCCATTGCCGCGGGCCTTCGCGCGCGGGGCATCTGCAACGGCATGCGGGCGGTGCTGGCGATCAAACCGGGCATCGAGTTCGTTGAGCTGGTCTATGCCATGTTCCACGCCGGGGCCGTGCCCGTGGTGCTGGACCCCGGCATGGGCCGCAAGAACCTGCTCGCCTGCATTGCCGAGGCGCGGGCCGAGGCCTTGGTGGGCATTCCGCTTGCGCACGCCCTGAGCCTGCGCCACCGGCGCGCCTTTGGCGGCCTGAAGCACCGCGTGACCGTGGGCAGGCGCTGGCTGTGGGGCGGTTGCACGCTGGCGCAACTGCGCGCCACCCAGGACGGCGACCGGAGCCCGCCTCGCACCCAGCCGGGCGACGTTGCGGCTGTGCTGTTCACCAGCGGTGCTACCGGGGTGCCCAAGGGGGTCATCTACACGCACGGCATTCTGGCGCGCCAGACCACCATGATCCGCGACGCCTACGGCATCCAGCCGGGCGAAGTGGATGTCGCATGTTTTGCACTGTTCGCGTTGTTCAGCGTGGCCATGGGCGTGACCATCGTGCTGCCCGCGATGGACTTCAGCCGCCCCGGCCGTGCAGACCCCGCCGTGATCTGCCAGGCCGTGAGAGAGCACAAGGCAACCATGGCGTTTGCGTCGCCCGCCGTGTGGCGCAAGGTCGGCCCGTGGCTGGAGCAGCGGGGCGAAACGCTGCCCGGGCTGCGGCGGGTCCTGATTGCGGGCGCGGCGGTGCCCTTCCGGACGCTGGAGCAGCTGGCCGGGCGCATTGCCCCCGGCGGCCTGGTGCACACGCCCTACGGCGCCACGGAAAGCCTGCCGGTGAGCACCATCAGCTCCGCGGAAGTGCTGGGCGAGACCCGGTCCCGTACGCTGCAAGGAGCCGGCGTGTGCGTGGGTCAGCCGCTGCCGGGTGTGTCCGTCAGGGTGATTGCCGTCTACGACGGCCCGCTGGCCGACCTGGGCAAGGCGCGCGAGTGCCGCACCGGCCAGGTCGGCGAGATTCTCGTGCAAAGCGCCACGACCACGCGCGGCTACTTTGGGCGCCCTGAGGCCGACGCGCGCAGCAAGATCCGCGACGGCGAGGGCTTCTGGCATCGCATGGGCGACACCGGCTGGCTGGATGAGCTGGGTCGGCTGTGGTACTGCGGCCGCGTGGCCCACACGGTGTGGACATCGGCCGGGCCGCTGTTTCCGGAGCAAGTGGAAGGCGTGTTCGCGGCGCAGGCAGGCGTGGCCCGTTGCGCGCTGGTTGGAGTTGGCGCTAGAGGCGCACAGGACCCCGTGCTGGTGGTGGAGCGCAGCCCCGGCAGCGCATTGGCCGAGGGCGAGTTGCTGGCGCTGGCAGCGTTGCAGCCGGCGGCAGCCGCCGTGACGCAGGTGCTCTTTCACCCTTCGCTGCCCGTGGACGTGCGCCACAACGCGAAGATCGACCGCGAGGCGCTGTCGCGCTGGGCTGCCCGCGAGGTGGGCAGCGTATGAGCAGCGCAGAGCGGACAGCAGTTGTCAGCGTCGCCGTGGTTGAGCGTGCAGGCAGCAGAGGCAGCAGCAGCTAACTCGGAGTGAGTGTGAAGGTACTGGTGACAGGTGGGGCGGGCTTTCTGGGCTCGCGCATCGTGCAGCGCCTGCTTCAACAGGGCGCGCAGGTCACCGTGTTTTCCCGCGCTCCGGGGGCGCCCGCCGGGGCAGCGGTCAACGCCGGTGACCTGCGCGACCCCGCCGCTATTGCGGCTGCCATCCAGGGCCATGAAGTCGTGTTCCATGTGGCGGCCAAGGCAGGCGTCTGGGGCCGCCGCGACGAGTACTTTGACATCAACCTGCAGGGCACGCGCAACGTGCTGCTGGCCTGCCAGCAGCACCGCGTTCGCGCGCTCATCCACACCAGCACGCCCAGCGTGGTCTTTGCGCGCGGCGGCATTGAAGGCGGCGACGAAAGCCTGCCCTATCCCGCGCGATTCCTGACGCACTACGCCCACAGCAAGGCCTTGGCAGAGCAGGAGGTGCTGGCTGCCAACGGCATTGCCGGCGTGCGCACGGTGGCCTTGCGGCCGCACCTGATCTGGGGCCATGGCGACCCGCACCTGCTGCCGCGCGTGCTGGCGCGGGCCAGGGCCGGGAAGCTCAAGCAGGTCGGCGACGGCAGCAACCGTGTAGACATCACCCATGTCCGCGATGCGGCCCAGGCCCACCTTGATGCCCTTGACGCCATTGAGCAGGCTGCCGGGCGCGCGTTCTTTATCGCCAGCGAGACCGTGGCGCTCTGGCCGTGGATCAACACCGTTCTGCACCGCGCCGTGGTTGCGCCTGTAACGGGCCGTGTCTCCAGCCGCGCGGCCTATGCCGCCGGTGCGGTGCTGGAGACGGTGTGGCGGCTGTTCGGCCTGTCGGGCGAGCCGCCCATGACGCGGTTTGTGGCGGAGAACCTGGCCGCCAGCCACTGGTTCCGGCACGAGGCCGCCCGCCAGGCTTTGGGCTTTCAGCCGCAATGGACGGGCGAGAAGGCGCTGGACGAGTTCTTCGGCAAGCAGGCCAATCCCGCCGAGCCGGTACTGGCGGGGCAAGGAGCAAGCCATGGATGACATCCTGAGGCATCATCTGCCGACGTTTGAGACGTTCTTCAACGCCATCGGCTTCAAACCACGGTTGGGCAAGGTGTGGGGCCTGTTGGCCCTGATGGGGCGTCCCCTGAGCGCCGCTGAGGTCGCGCGCGAGCTGGACATGAGCACGGGCTCGGTCAGCGAATGCCTTAGCGAGCTGCGTGAGTGGGGGGCCGCCACCGCCGAGTTCTCCAGCGAGCATCGCTGCCAGATGCACGCGGCGGTCAGCGACACCATGAGCATCGTGACCACCGTGCTGCGCCGCCGCGAGGCCTTGGCAGTGCAGCAGTTCAAGGAGAACGCGCGCAGCGCGTTGCGCCACGTGACTGACCGTTATGGCCACAGCGACCCCCGCGTGCGTACCCTGGACAGCATTGTCACCACCAGCGAGATCGCCGAGAGCACCATCCAGTTCTTTGTCGCGGCCTCGGCGGCGGTGCCCAAGGACGAGGAGTCGCGGCTGGCGCGGGTAATCCGCCGCATGGCCGCCATCGGCATGCGCGTGCCGGGCGAGCTGTCGAAGCTGAGCCGTGTCGGGCGCAAGGCTGCGCGGGAGGACGCGCATGTCTAGGCTGCCTCGCGTGGTCATCACCGGCGTGGGCCTGACCGCCCCCAACGGCAACAGCCTGGCCGAGTTCCGGCAGGCCCTGCTGGCCGGCAAGTCGGGCGTTCAGCCCTACGAGATTCGCTACTTCGGCAAGACGCTGGCGGGGATCTGCAACTTTGATGCCCTGCGCTACCAGAAGCGCAAGGACGTGCGCCGGGGCACCCGCGCGGGCAGCATTGCCATTTACTGCGCCCACGAGGCCCTGAAGGATGCGGGCCTGGACTGGGCCAAGGTGGACCGCTCCATGGTGGGCGTGTACGTGGGCACCACCGAGCACGGCAACGTGGAAACGGAAAGCGAGATCTACGAGGTCTCCAAGCACAACTACAACCTCGACTTCTGGACCCACCACCACAACCCGCGCACCGTGGCCAACAACCCGGCCGGCGAGGTGACCCTCAGCCTCGGTATCACCGGTCCGGCGTACTGCATTGGCGCCGCCTGCGCTGCCGGCAACCTGGGCATCATCCATGCCACGCAAATGCTGCAACTGGGCGAGGTGGACCTGGCCTTCGGCGGCGGCGTCAGCGAGAGCATCCACACTTTCGGCATTTTCGCAGGCTTCAAGCAGCAGACGGCGCTGGCCACCCACGACGACCCCACCAAGGCCTCGCGCCCCTTTGACAAGGCGCGCAACGGCATTGTGGTAGCGGAAGGCGGCTGTCTGTACACGCTGGAGCGGCTGGACGACGCCAAGCGGCGCGGCGCGAAGATCTATGCCGAGATTGCCGGCTGGGCGGTGAACAGCGACGCCAGCGACTACGTGCTGCCCAACAGCGAGCGCCAGCGCGAGTGCATGCGCAAGGCCCTGAAGCACGCCGGCATTGGACCGGGCGACGTGCAGATCGTGAACACCCACGCCACCGGCACGCAGCAGGGCGACGAGATGGAAGCCCAGGCGGTGCAGGCTGTGTTCGGCGACTTCGCGGGCGTGAACGTGAACAACACCAAGAGCTACATCGGCCACGCCATGGGTGCCGCGGGCGCTTTGGAACTGGCCGGAAACCTGCCCAGCTTTGAAGACGGGGTGGTGCACCCGACCATCAACCTGGACGAGCTGGACCCCCAGTGCGCTGTGCGCGGGCTGGTGGCGAATACCCCGCGTGCCGTGGGGCGCGTGGACACAATCCTGAACATGAGCTTCGGCATGCTGGGCATCAACTCGGCGCTGGTGGTGAAGCGCTTTGTGGGCTAGGCAGCCGCACCGGCATCAGAAAGGACGAAGGCAATGACGGACGAACAGATCAGGCAGGCCATCATCGGCATCATCAACGACATCAACCCCGACGAAGACACCAGCAACCTGGACGCGGCGGTGCGCCTGCGCGACCAGCTTGACCTGGACTCGATGGACTTCCTGGACATCGTGATGGAGCTGCGCAAGCGCTATGGCGTGCATGTGCCCGACACGGACTACATGCAGCTCGCCACGCTGGATTCGTGCGTGAACTACCTGCGCGACAAGATGAAGGACAAGGCGCTGGTGAGCTAGCAGGCCGTCACGGCCCGGGGTTCGTCGCACCGGCGGGAGTCGCGCGTTGAGCAACGCCTACGATGCCATCGTGATTGGCGCCGGCATGTCGGGCCTGGCCGCCGCGATCCGGCTGGCCATGTTTGACCGGCGTGTGGTGGTGCTGGAGCGCCACGACGTCTGGGGCGGGCTGAACTCCTTCTACCAGTTCCGGGGGCACCAGTTTGACGTCGGGCTTCATGCCATGACTAACTGGGCGCCCCGGGGTGCAAAGGGGCTGCCCCTTTCGCGGCTGTTGAAGCAGCTACGGATCCGTCACGAGGAACTGGACCTTCACCCGCAGGGGTATTCGGCGGTCAGCTTTCCCGGCGCCCGGCTGCGTTTCAGCAATGACTTTGAACTGTTGCGCAGCGAGGTCGCGCGCGCCTTTCCGGCCCAGGCTGACGGGTTTGATGCCCTGACCCGCGCAGTGCGCGGGTTCAACGAACTGGACCTGGAAGCCCCGCAGCAGGATGCCCGGCCTGTGGTGCGCCGCTTCATCACCGACCCGCTGCTGCAGGACATGCTTTTCTGCCCACTGATGTTCTATGGCAGCGCTCGCGAGCACGACATGGACTGGGACCAGTTCGTGGTCATGTTCAAGAGCATCTTCCTGGAGGGCTTTGCCCGCCCGGCCGCGGGGGTTCGGCACATCCTGAAGCTGCTGATCCGGCGGCTGCGCGAGGCGGGCGCCGAGTTGCGGCTGCGAACCGGGGTCTCGCGCCTGCTGGTGGAAGACGGGGCGGCCCGTGGCGTTGTGCTGGACAACGGCGAAACCCTGATGGCCGGGGCGGTGCTTTCCTCGGCGGGGCTGGTTGAGACCCAGCAGCTTGCAGGCGGCGCATCCCTGCTGCCCGGCCAACAGCCGCAGGCGGGCAGGCTGTCCTTCACCGAGTCCATCAGCGTGCTGGACTGCCCGGCCCGCAACCTGGGCATAGAAGAGACCATCGTTTTCTACAGCGACCGGCTGCCCTTTGCCTACGAACAGCCCCGCGACGACGTGGATGTCTCCAGCGGCGTGATTTGCATGCCCGGCAACTTTGATCTGCCCGAGCCGCCGCGCGACCACCTGGTGCGCATCACGAACATGGCCGATCACGGGCGCTGGGCGGCTCTGGGCCACGGGCCCGAGTACTCAGCCGCCAAGCAGCGCTGGTACGCGAAGTCGTGCGCGGCTGCCGTGCCGCACATCGCGGACTTCCGGCCTCATGTGACGTTGGTGGACACCTTTACGCCCCGGACGATCCGGCGCTTCACAGGCCACGCGGGCGGGGCGGTGTATGGCAGCCCCCGCAAGCTGCGCACCGGGCGCACGGGCATAGATAACCTCTACTTGATCGGCACGGACCAGGGCTTTCTCGGCATCGTGGGGGCGGCGCTCAGCGGCATCAGCATGGCCAACCGCTGGGTGCTGCAAGGCTCCGGCGAGTAGCCCACCCGTTTACGGAGCGCCCGCCTGTGGGTAGACCATTGGCGAACGCGAAGCGAGCCTAGCCATGACCATGCTGCTGCCCACCTTTGAACTTCACCAGCCGGCCACGGTCAGCGAGGCCATTGCCCTGGCCAAAACCCACGCCGGCGACTTTGACTACCTGGCCGGCGGCACCGACCTGCTGCCCAACTACAAGTGTGGCCTGAACACCCGCGGCCATGTCATCTCGCTGGCCAAGGTGGCAGAGTTGCGTGGCGTGACGCGCGAGGCAGATGGGCGGCTGGTCATCGGGGCGGGCGTGCTGCTGAAGGAGCTTGAGGCCAGCCGCGAAGTGCCCGCCGGTCTTGCTGAGGCGGCATCGCGCGTGGCCAGCCCGCTGTTGCGCGAATCCGGCACCGTGGGCGGCAACCTGATGCTGGACAACCGCTGCCACTTTTTCAACCAGAGCTACTTCTGGCGCCGCTCCTTGGGCTATTGCCTGAAGGCAGATGGCGACCGCTGCCATGTGGTGCCGCAGATCAACGACAACGGCAAGACGGTCCTGAACAACAAGATCTGCGTTGCCACCCACAGCAGCGACCTGGCGCCCATGCTGGTCGCCTTGGGTGCCGAGATGACCTTGGCGGGGCCTGAGGGCACGCGCACGTTGAAATTGAACGAGTTCTACGGCGGCGACGGCATCCGTCGCAACCAGCGCAAGGCCGGCGAGGTGCTGGTGCGCGTCACCCTGCCCGCCTGGGCAGGCAAGGCGCGCACGGGCTACAGCAAGCTGGCACCGCGCCAGAGCGTGGACTTCAGCGTGGCCGGCGTGGCGGCTGCCCTGCAGGTGGATGGCGGTGCCGTGAAGGTGCTGCGCATCGGCCTGGGCTCGGTGGACACCACGCCAGTGCTATTTGATTACTCGCGCCAGGAAGTGCGCGCAGCGGCGAACTACCTGAACGTGGACCCCGGCAAGAACATGCCGGAGGTGATCGACCGGAAGCTGGATGACGTGTTGATTGAGGCGGTGGCCAAACACGTGCAGACCCAGGCCCAGCCCAAGCTGAACGTGCCGATGGCGCCGGACTACCGCAAGAAGATGTGCGGCGTGCTGACCCGCCGCCTGCTGCAACAGCTCGCCAAGGGCTAG
>JADLBZ010000150.1 GCA_020847415.1 Planctomycetota bacterium | reverse complement strand
CTCGCGCTGTCGCGGAAACGACCGCAAGCGTGGACTGGACCCATCACTTCAACGGGCATGAAACACCAGTCCTCCATGACCGTTGAGATCGGGGCGTCCGATCCGCTCCGCCGTCGCGTCAGGCCGCGACGGGCGCGCTCGACGCGCGCCCTTCGGGCGATTCGTCAGCACGCCGCGGGTTAGCCGCCCCAGGGGCCGGCACCGCCTCGTACTCCCGCTGGCACGGCACTGCTGTTAGGCTCCGGCACCGCTGACGGGCGCTGATTGCGCCCCCTCAAGGAGCAGGCGTGACCGACTGGCGTCGCACCCAGGTAGACCGCGTGCTGGACCAGCTTCGCCCCTGGATCAAGTCCGACGGCGGCAACGTCAGCGTTGTGGACGTTTCCGACGACGGCGTGGTCACCGTGCGCTTCGAGGGCAACTGCGTCGGCTGCGGCGCCCAGGGCGTCACCGTGGACGAAGGCATCCGCGCCACCCTGACCAGCCAGCTGGACTGGGTGACTGACGTCGTGGCTGTGCAGGAGGGCGAGAAGGCCCCCGGCCCCAGTGTTTCGGCCCGCCTGAGAAGCGACTTCGCTCCCACCGAGGAGTTGCTGGTGGCCCTGGACGAGGCCGTGCTGGACATGCAGGCGGGCTCGCCCCTTCCGCCCGCTGTGGGTGCCTGGCTGGAGCACGCCGCCACGCGCCTGGAGATGCTGCTGCGTCGTGAGGAAGACTGCGTGTTCCCGGTGGTGGTGGACTTCCTGGGGGCGGCCGAGGCGCCCGTGGGCCTCATGCGCCACGAGCACGGCGAGATCCGCAACCTGCAAAGGGCTTTCGCCGAGGCCGCCGGCCGCTACGATGCCGCCCAGCCGCAGACGCGGGCCGACCTGCGCGCCGCGGCGCGCGCTTTGGCCAAGCAGCTTTCCGGGCACCTCATCAAGGAACGTACCTCGGTGCTGGTGTTGCTGGACCGAGACCTGGGCGATGACTTGCGGGCCGAGTTGCTGCAGGACCTGGGCCGTTTCGAGGCCGAGGCTGCCCGCCGGAAGTAGTAGAACCAACGAGGGAATCATGGCTGTAGACCTGCCCGCGAAGCTTTTTGTCCCGGCCCTTTCCGACCACACCCAGCCCGGAGGCGGCATCCAGCTTGTGCGCGCCACCAACCCTGAGGGCACCAATGTGCCCATCGCGTTCACCCGCATGGAGTACCTGCAGCACTTTGCGCGGGCCACGGGCATGGACAAGCACAACCCGCCCATCGGCCACGTAGTACTGCCCACCAACGAGCTGCTGGAGCAGCTCGCCGTGGCCGGCGAGCCCGAGGTCGTCATTGACCCCATGCAGGAATCCGAGGCGCGCCTGAGCTACCAGGCCAACGGCGTGCTTGCCCGCCAGCAGGTGGACGACGCGGTGTTTGAGATTGCCAAGCCGGCCTCGAACCTCGCCGACGAGCACCTCGAACAACTGCGCAAGGTGGCCAAGAGCCTGCCCCATGTGGTGCGCGTGTGGCTGATGCAGATCACGGTGGTTGAGAAGGACAAGGAAGGCGCTGAGGCCCCGGCGCCCCGGCCCTTGCTGGTGGTCGAGCAGGACATCGGCCCGGACCACGACGAGTATGATGAGTCCTTCATGGAGCTGGGCGACCAGTGGTGCGAAGGCCTGCCCCGCGGCACCGCCGTGGACATGCTGCCTCACGACGCCCCGCCGGTGAAGGACAACCTGCTGGTCGAGTGCGTGGTCTACACGCGCGGGTAGCTGTCACGCAAAACGGCTACTTCTCATCGCGTTGGCGACGACGGCGGCGCTCGGCGTCGCTGGTCGTACCCACGTCGGCGAACAAGCCCACCACCACCGCGGCAATCTGCAGCGGCCCGAACTCCGTGTTCAGGCCCCACACCGCGGCCAGGGTCGTCCAAGGCAGGAAGATCATGCCCAGCAGGGGCACCCACCAGCGCGTGAAGGCGTTGGGCTGCACCCAGGGCGTGAGCAGCCACATGGCCGCCAGGCACAGGCGGGGCGAAAGCAACGCGCACAACAGGTAGAGGCAACCCATGCCGATCCTTGCGAAACGGCGGCCTGCGGTTTCGCCCCACAAGTGCTTGTCCGGAAACTCTGAGCGTTGGCGATTTCGGAGCGCCAAACAAGCGGGACAAGGCAGCCGAGCCGAGGTGTGGCTGGAGGCCACATGCGTTGAGGCTGCCGAGGTACCGCGAAGTTCGCCGCCCGAAAGCGCCCGCGAACGGGTTTCCAACCAAGCTCTAAAACAGCCGGCTACTTCTCTTTCAGTAGGGCCGGCGGGATGAAGATGCGGTCGCCGACCTTGACGCCGTTCTTCTCGAACCAGTTCTCTTCCATCTCGATGGCGAACCGGGCCAGGCCGTCCGACTCGTAACGCTCCAGCTCGGCATCCACGGTGCCGGCGGCCGGGGCCTTCATCACCGGGTGAATCTTGATGATCTCGCCGCGCTCGTTGACGAAGGCAATCGAGAGGTTCATGCGGCAGTTCTTCATCCAGTACGACATCTCCTCTTCCTCGCTGTAAAGGAAGAGCATGCCGTGGTTGGGCTTCAGGCTCTCGCGGTACATCAGGCCACGCTGCTGCTCGGCCTGCGTGATAGCCAGCTCCACATGCACGCGGGCGCGCAGGCTGTCCTTTTCGCCGGGCCAGCGGTCCTTCACCACGTCCTTCTGCTTGGCGTTGTAGAAGACCAGCGCCGGCAGGGCCGGGCGCAGGTCGCGCACCGCATAGGGCACGGTCAGGGCGCCGGCGGCGTCAAAGTCGGCGGGGACAGCCAGCACAAAGCGCGACTTGGCTGTGGCCTTTACCTCGCCGCCCTGGGTGCGGACCTTCTCGCCGACGCTGTACTTACCCTTCCCGTCGGTCTCAATGAACCACAGGTTGGCGCCGGCCGGGGCGCTGAACTTGACGAACGCGGCGTCGTCCCAGGCCAGCAGCGAGGCCTTGCCGGGCTTCAGCGAAGGGGCCTCGGCCAGGGCGGTCTCGCGCTCGCCATCGCTGTCCGCCAGGCGGGCCTCCAAGCGCACATCGCCGAACTTGAACTCAAGCTTGCCGTAGTCCGGCTCTTCGCTGGAGAAGGCGTCGCCGCCGATCACGACGTTCGAGCGCTTCTCGATCTTGTTCTTGGTGAAGAAATCGGAGCCCTTGAAGATGGCCAGGTGCGTGGCAGCCGCCGGGCTGTAGTACACGGGCTGGTCCAGGTCGCTGCCTGCCGTGGCCTCAATGCCCTCATACAGGGCCGAGATCACCTGCCCCCGCCCGGACTGCGAGCGCTCGATGTAGCAGGCGCACACCTTGCCCTGCACTTCCTTCAGCCAGAACTCGTGGTGCTTGCCCGAGCCGCCCAGGGGCAGCAGGACGCCTTCGCCGTCTTTCAGGTCGCGGTCCTTCATGCCGCGGGCCACGTCTTCGGCCTCTTCCAGCACGGTCAGCTTCACGAAAGGGGCTTCTTCAGGCTTCTCGTCCTCACGCTGGTTCTTGATGAAGAACAGGGTGGCGAACTCGCCTTCGGCCTCGTTGGCCTGGGCCAGCAGGTCGGGCTCGGTCTTCACGGCACCGCCGCGTTCGAGCTTGAGCTCAGCGGCGCTGCCCTTGGGAAGCTGCAGGACGACGCGGCTGCCCTTGCAGGCGTAGTCGCGGGGAAAGTTGGCGCTGGAGAAGGCGGGCACCTGTTCCAGCATCTGCACCTTGCCGTCGCCGTCTACAAACACGAGATCAACCGCCTCAGGCAAGCCGCGGAAGCGCAGCGTGGGTGCGTCTTCCTGCTTGGGGAACAAGTAGGCGATCGCCTGCTTGGACTTGATGGCGAGGCCGTTCTGGGCGCGGCGGCGGTGGGCCTCCGTCTTGGCGACATAGGCGCTGAAGCTGGTGCCGTTGATGCTGACGCTGGAGGTGTTTTCCATGAAGGGCCAGGCGAGCGGCTGTACTTCTTCGGTCTCGTGGCCGCAGGCAGCGAGGCCGAGGCCGGCGAGCAGCAGCGCGCAGAGCGAGAGGAATGGCTTGACGAAGCGCCCCATGGGGTGCGTCCTCCAAAGACAGGTCCGGCCTTTACTGGGCCGCGGAGGGGGCACGATAGGGCCGAAGCGCCCCCGCGACAAGACGCGGATTGGGGGCAGGGAGGGCTGGACGCGGAGCCCGAAGGCACTGGCGCCGGAGGGAAAACGGTCTGGCATCGGTCCACGGAATCAAACCCCGACCGGGGCGAATCTGCGGCGACGCGCCCGCAAATTCCTGCGCCCGGCGTGTGGAGACGGGTAGTGCGAGCCGCGGGTGGGGAGGGCTAGCAAGGATGCCCCATCCGCATCATTCGCTGGCATACTGTGGCCGCGAAAGGGAGGTGGCCCGTGCAGGTCGAGGCAGCTCAATGACAGCAGTGCGCTACCATTACGGGAAATTCCCACCGGGCAAGCTGGACTTGGCCCGGCTGTTGCCGCTCGTCGGCCCTGCCAATGCCGCCATTGCCCGCTACGAAGGCGTGTTGCACGGCATCCCGAACACGCAAGTCATGCTGTCGCCCATGACCTCGCAGGAAGCGGTACTCTCCAGCCGCATCGAGGGCACAATCGCCACACTGGGCGAGGTGCTTCAGTTCGAGGCCGCTGAAGAAACCGCGACGGGTGAGTATCGCAACGACATCCTGGAGATCCTGAACTACCGGTCGGCCCTCAAGGCAGCGGTCAAGGATCTCAATTCTTTGCCGATATGCGGGCGGCTGATCTGCAACGCGCACAGCGTCTTGATGGGCGGTGTGCGCGGCGAAAACAAGACGCCGGGCGAGTTCCGCAAGAAGCAGAACTTGATCGGTTCCCACGGGGACAGCGAAGCAACGGCCCGCTTTGTGCCGCCGAAGCATGACGACTTGCCGGGCCTGCTGAAGACGTGGGAGGCGTACATCAACGGCGAAGCCCCAGACAAGCTGATTCAGTTGGCAATCATGCACGCCGAGTTTGAGGCGATTCACCCGTTTTTGGATGGCAACGGCCG
>JADLBZ010000149.1 GCA_020847415.1 Planctomycetota bacterium | reverse complement strand
TGTTGATGGGCGCCTTATCCACCATGCTGCGGATGCGGGCGATCTCGTTCTCGGTGCGCAGCTTCTCAGTGATTACGCTCCACACCACCACCGAACCCGCGTGCCGGCCGCTGCTGTCGCGCACGGCGATGACCTGCAGGTCCAGTGTCTCATTGCCCAGCCTGATGTTGGCCTGGTGGGGCAGGTTGCGCGGGTCCGCCAGCAGGCGGCGCTGGTGGGCGGGGTTCTTGTGGAAGATGTCAATGCTGCTGCCCACCACGCGCTCGGGGGGAACGGGCAGCAGGTGCTGGATGTTGCGCAGGGTGCGCAGGCTGGCCGGGTTGGCGTAGGTGATGCGGCAGTCCAGGTCGCACATCATCACGTTCACCGGCACGGCATCGAGCATCTGGCGCGAGAAATCCTCCACCGCGTGCTGGGCGGCGGCTTCCTTGAGACGATTGGTGGCCGTCTGCATGGCGCTCTCCGGGTTATCGTGGCGGCCGTTGCCGGGCCGGCCGTTGCCTTCCACCACCTGGGCGCGAAGCGGCGCGATGGTGCCGACAATGGTCTCGATATCGCCCTGGCCCACGCCCATCTCCTTGAGCGTGTTCACCAGGTTCTCGGCGGTGGCGTCAAAGTCGGCGTCGGTGATGCCCATGCCGAAGTGGGCCGAGCGCATGTCGCGGCCCGCGTACTCCTTGGGGCCGCCCAGCGCCGTGGTAATGAAGGCCGCCATGTGGGCCTTCTGGCGGGGCAGGTGGGTGCCGGCAAAGAAGTGGTTGACGCGCGGGTCCGCCAGCATGCGCGCGTAGAACTTGTCCACCAGGGCGCGCACCGTGGATGCGCCGCCCAGCTTGTCGAACAGAGAAACCGTGTCGTCGGTCTTCACATCTTCCTCCACGACGGAGGAAGACGCGCTTCCCCCGCTAGCTTGCGTGCACGGCCATCGCGGCAGTGCCCGCCAGTACGAAACGCCCCGCCAGGAACAACCGCCCCAGCAGCCGGTGCAGCTTCACCGGCGCTCCTGCACTGGCCCGGCCCCCCAGGTACAGCATGGTCGGCCAGAGCAGGGTCATCAGCCCTGCCACCCACACGTGCGCGGTCATCCAGCCGCTCATGGGCCCGCGAAGCTGCCCGGTGGCTCCGCGATCCAGCTCGATGAACAGCAGCAGCGCCGTGTCGAAGGCAAAGCCCAGCGTCATCATGGCGGCGTGCAGCGGGCGGCGGCGCCGAAGCGCAACGCCTGCTGCCAGCCATCCGAAAACGCCGAAGTCCAGCAGAGTGAACAGGTGAGATCCCATGGCGGTCCCCGGGCCCGATGCCCGTGGAATTAGGCCGCGATCACCTGGTCCACGTCAAGCAGCAGCAACAGTCCCGTTTCCAGCTTGCACACCCCGGCCAGAAACCCGGCGCGGCCGGCATCCAGGTTTGCGGGCGGGTCCTCCATGACCCCGGCCGGCACGTTGATGACCTCGCCGATGGCGTCAAAGGCAAGGCTGACCGGCCCATCCTCGCTGTTCACGATCAGGTTCATGTGCTCGGCGCCGTCGGCGGCAGGCGGAAACTCGAGGCGCTTGCGCAAGTCAATGCTGGTCACGATCTGCCCGCGCAGGTTCAGCAGCCCGCGCACCGTGTCATCGGCCAGGGGCACGTGGGTGGTGGGCAACGCGCGAATGATCTCCTGCACGCGCAGCACCTCAATGCCGAAGTGAGCCCCGGCCACAAAGAAGGTCACCACCTGCACGCCCTGCGTGTACCAGGTGCGGGCGCGTTCGGCGCGCCGCAGCAGGGCCTCGCGGGCCGGGCCGTCTGCCTGGGTCGTCGTCATGCGCCGGCTCCCGCGCGCGCCTTCAGCACCTGGCGCACGCCGTCGAGGAAGCTCTTGTGTTCCAGTTTGCTGCGGTAGCCGGTGGCCCCGGCCTCTTCCACACGCTTGCGGTTGACCTCATCCAGTGCGCCGGAAACCACCAGGATCGGCCGCTCTGCCATGCCGGCCAGGGCACGCACGCGGCTGGTCAGCTCCACGCCGTCCATGCCGGGCATCTCGATGTCGAACACCAGCAGGTCAAAACTGTGCTCGGCTATCAGCTCCAGCGCCTTGCCCGAGTCGGCGCACTGCTCCACCTGCATGCCCTCGGCCTCGAGGTAGCTGGCCTCCAGGGTGCGAAAGAAGCGCGAGTCGTCCACCACCAGGGCGCTCAGCCCCGTCAGCGGCGCCGCCCTGACGGTAGTGTCCTCGAACAGGTCGCGGGCGGCGTCGCGCACCAGCCGGAACAGGTCCAGGTACACCGTGGTGCGCCCCTGCATGATGCCCGCCCCCAGCACGCCGGCGCGGGTGCCCGCGCTGCGGCTGAAGTTGGCGGTGCTCTCGGCGACATCAATGATGCGGCGCACCTTGATGCCCACCGAGCGGTTTTCCAGCGTGACCACGACCACCGACCACATGCCGTTGTCGTCGGGCACGGGCGGCTCCACATCCAGCATGCCCGCCACGTCAAAGAGCGGCAGGATGTCGTCGCGGTACTGGATGACCTCGCGCGTGCCGATGCGCTCGACGCGCGCGGCCTCGAACTCCTCCAGGCGGTTCACCAGGGTCAGCGGCACGGCAAAGCGGTCGTCGGCGCCCAGGCTGAAGACCAGCATGTTGATGGCGTCGGTGCGACCTTCGCGGCTGCCCTGGCCGCGTGTCTCGCGGCCCTTGTCCGTGTGCACCGCCATGCGCGAACGCCGCAGCAGGCCCTCGGCGTCCAGGATCAGCGCCACGCGGCCGTCGCCCATGATGGTGGCACCCGCGTAGCAGCCGAGCTTCTTGAGGTGCCGCGACAACGGCTTGACCACGATTTCCTCGGTGTCAAAGACCTGGTCCACCAGCAGGCCGAACTGCGTCTGCCCCAGGTTCAGCACCAGGATGTTGCAGGAGTCGTCGGCGGGCTTGTCCGCCTTGATCTGCAGCACGTCGCGCAGGCGCACCAGGGGCAGCAGCTTGCCGCGCAGCCGGTAGACGTCGGCGCCCTGCACCTGCTCGATGGCCCGACGCGAGTCGTCGGCCTCCAGCCGCACCAGCTCGTGCAGGTTCACCTGCGGGATGGCGAACATCTCGTTGCCGGTGCCCACAATCAGGGCCGGGATGATGGCCAGAGTCAGCGGGATCCTGATGCGGATGGTGGTGCCCTTGCCCAGTTCGCTGTCCAGCTCGATTGTGCCGCCGATGCGCTCGACGCTGGACCGGACCACGTCCATGCCCACGCCGCGCCCGCTGATGTTGGTGACCTGCTCGGCGGTGGAAAGACCGGCTGCAAAGATCAGCATGCGCGCCTGGCTGTCCGACATGACGGCAGCCTCGGCGGCGGTGATCAGCCCGCGCTCGACGGCCTTGGCCTTGACCTTGGCCACGTTGATGCCGG
>JADLBZ010000148.1 GCA_020847415.1 Planctomycetota bacterium | reverse complement strand
ACGTGAAGCCGCTCACGTCCACGAACAGCACTGTGCCGGTCAGGCTGCCGTGGGCATTGCCGCCCTTCCGTTGGTCGTCAATGAACTGTGGAACGAAGTTCTGCATGGCGCATCCCCGCTGGGTGGGGGGATTATCACTTGGTGGAGGCCCCGGGCCAACAGGTTAAGGGCCCGTCGCAATGTTCTTCGGGCCGCACTGGTGTCGGGTAAAACACGCGGGCGGCCCACCATGGGCCGCCCGGGACTGGGCGCATCGCGCGACGCCCCCGGTCCAATCATTGGGCTGCTCAGGCCGCCCTGCGGTCCGTATCGTCACAGTCCCGGGTGCCTTCGCCAAAGCGGATCAGCCGCGATTCGCGGCAATCGTCGCCCACGGGCTCCTCGCGCCGGCGGCAGAGCACCACGCAGGTTGCCCCGGCTGCCAGGGCCACGCCGGCCCCCAGCAGGATCAACTCGGCAATCTGGAAGAACGACATGGGAAGTCTCCATGGGCACCGTACAAACCGCGCGCAGATGGCCTGTTATTCCCGGTGTCGGGCCGCTAATTTCAGGCCAGGGCGTCGCCCACCCGCAGGGTGCGGATGTTGTTGGGCGGGGCCTGCTCGCCCAAGGGGAAGCTGCTGATCACCACGATGCGGTCGCTGGGCCGCACCAAGCCCTCGTCCAGGATGGCCCGGGCCAGTTGCCGCAACTCGGCGTCCATGCTGGGGGCTTTGCCTTCGGCCTCTGCGGTGCGCACGGGCAGCACGCCCCACATCAGGGCGTGGCGGCGCAGAACAGCGGGGTCCGGGTGGGCTGCCAGAACGGGGATGGCACCGCGCACCTTGGACAGGTATCCCGCCGTTACGCCCGACTCGCTTCGCACGACGATGAACTTGGCAGCCAGGGGCTCGGCAATCATGGCTGCACCCATCACCATGGCCTTGCGCAGGGGGTCGCCTGCCTCCATGGCCATGAACAGTTCCGGCTTGGCGCGCTGGGCCAGCACCTTCTCCACGTCACGCGCCACGCTGGCCATGGTGGCCACCGCCTGCACGGGGTATTTGCCGCTGGCGGTCTCGGCGGAAAGCATCAGGGCGTCGCAACCGTCCTCAATGGCGTTGGCGATGTCGCTTACCTCGGCACGTGTGGGCGTGGGGTGCTCGATCATGCTCTCCAGCACCTGCGTGGCCACGATCACCGGCTTCAGGGCCTCGGTGCAGGCGGTAATGATCGCCTTCTGGTGCAGGGGCACTTTCTCTACGGGCAACTCGATGCCCAGGTCGCCGCGCGCCACCATGACGGCGTCACTGGCCTCGATGATCTCGCCCAGGCGCTCGAGCGCCTGGGGCTTCTCGATCTTGGCCACGATGCGCGCCGTGCAGCCGGCGGCTTCCAGACGGCGGCGCAGGTCCAGCACATCGTCGGCACGGCGCACAAACGACAAAGCAAACAGGTCGGCCCCCAAGCGCACGCCCAGCGCCATGTCCTGGGCGTCTTTCTCGGTCAGCGCCGGCGAGCTGATATTGCTGCCGGGCAGGTTGATCCCCTTGCGGCTGCTGATGGTGCCGCCGACGTCCACCACGCACTGCAGGCGGTCGCTGGTCTTGCCCACCACGCTGAGGCGGATGGCGCCGTCGTTGATGAAAACAGGCTCGCCGACCTCGACGTCGTCCACGAACTTCTCGTAGATGGTGGTCAGCAAGGCAGGGCGGCACGGCTGATCGCCGCGCGCGAATTCGAGCTTGTCGCCGGGTGCGACGTCGAAGCTGCCGCCCTCGACTTCGCGCAGGCGGATCTTGGGGCCGGAAAGGTCGAACATGATCGCCACCTGGCGGCGCCTGGCTTCCGCCACGCGGCGCACGGTCTCAAAGGTGCGCGAGTGGACCTCGTGGTCGCCGTGGGACATGTTGAGGCGGGCGACGGTCATGCCGTGGTCAATGAGAGTGCCGATGGTCTGGGCGTCGCGGGACGAAGGCCCCAGGGTGCACACGATCTTGGTGCGCAGGGGGTGGCCCTGCACGGTGCGTGAAGTGAAGCCGGCCATGGCGCGCAGTGTAGTGAATCAGTCCCCGTGTGGCAGTCCCCGGTATGGTTGGCGCCGCCCGATCCCGCGCCGGGCTACTTGCGCGCATCGGCCATCCGGCCGGCGCTGCTTGCGGCCAGCGCGGTCATGAACTCGACGTCGCGGTTGCCGCCGCCGACCAGCACGCAATGAATCACCAGCGGGCGGAACCGCCGAAGCTCGGCAACAGCCGCCACCATCTCGTCGCGGTCCACGTACTCGCCGCGGCTGGGGGCGCCATCGCTCAGAAAGTAGATCACCTGCGGCTCCGGGTCTTCCACGGCGGCCGCCAGGTTCTCGTACAGCGCGCCCCAGCCCAGCGCCTTGAGCCCGGCCAGCCAGTTGACTGCGGATTCGGCGTTGCGCGCACTGAGCGGCTGCACGCCCTTGGCAAAGGCGCGCTGGACCTCGGTCTGGGGTGGGAATTCCGAGTAATAGCGGTAGATCACGATGTTGAACGGTGTGCCTTCCGGAAGCTGTTTCAGGGTTCTGGCCAGTTCTTCGCGTGCAACATCCACGCGGAGCTTCGGGTTGTCGCGACTGACGGCCTCGCGCATGCTGCCGCTCATGTCGAACGCGAAAGTGCAGGGCTGGGCAAAGACCGGGATCTTGAAGTAGCTGGCAGTTGCCCCGGCGCCGTCCTGGTCCGTTCCACCTTCGCGCGGCGTCCGCAACCAGCCATGCTCAGGGCGCGGCTT
>JADLBZ010000147.1 GCA_020847415.1 Planctomycetota bacterium | reverse complement strand
GCTGCAGCTCGCGGCCCTCAGACTCAGTCAGGTAGTCCAGCCGGTCGCTGTCGGCTGCCGCGGCGTCGGCCGGCGGCTGGTGGCCCACGGCGGCCAGCAGGGCCTTGGCCTGCTCCACAGCCGGGTCTTTCTTCTTGCGCGGGGCACGCTTGCGGCGCGAGGGGCCGGGCGCGGGCGCAGCCTCCGCGACCGGCGCATCCGGCGCGGGCTCAGCGGCGGGCGATTCAGAGCCCGTTCCTGCGGCCAGCACCTTGGCGGCCAGGTTCGTGGCTGTGTCGGCAACAGGCGGGGAAGCCTCTTTGCGCTTGCGGGGGGCGCGCTTGCGGCGCGAGGGGCCCGGATCTGCAGCGGCCGGGACAGGCTCCGGCGCCGCGGTTCCGCTTGCGGTTGAGGCAGCGGCCTGGCGGCCCGAGAGGCGGGCGGAGAGGTTGCGGGTCAGGAACTCGGTGGCCTCGCGCAGCACGGTGTCCACCACGCGGGCACGTTCGCTGTCGTTGCCCACCACGTCGGCGATGCCGGTGGCCAGCTTGTCTATGCTTTCGCCAAGCTGGGCGCGGGCGCTGGCCGCGCGGGAGTCCGCCACCACGGGCTGCTCGGCGGCATCGGGGTGCAGGGGCGAGTTGTCGCCCGCCAGGCCCAGGCGGCGCTTGACCTCAAGCTCAACATTGCCGCCGCGCTCAATGACCCGGAACCGGCCCGGTTCGTTGCACAGCACCACCACGTTGCGGCCGTTCTGCTTGCCGTGGTACAGGGCCTGGTCGCACAGCTCTTTCAGGTCCTTCTCGGTGGCCATGGCCTCGGGGTCGAATTGCGCCACACCGAAGCTGGCAGAAACGGGCAGCAGGCGCCCGCGGTCGTCATGGAACTCCGTGCAGGCAATCACCTGGCGCATGCGCTCGGCGGCCAATGCCGCCTCCTCGGCGGTGGTGGCGGCGCAGATCACGCACAGTTCTTCGCCGCCGTAGCGAAAGGGCGTGTCGCTCTCCCTGGCCTCGCGCATCAGCAGCTGTGCCACCTGGGCCAGCACCTTGTCGCCGGCCAGGTGGCCGTAGGTGTCATTGACGTGCTTGAACTTGTCGATGTCGAGCATGATCAGCGCCAGCGGCTGGCCGCTGCGGCGAGCCTGGGCTGCGTACTTGCGCATCTGCTCGGCATAGTGGTTGGCGTTGTAGAGCCCGGTCTTTTCGTCCTTGATGGCGCGGTCCCAGATGCTGGCTGTCTTCAGGCCCAGGCTGACCATGCGCACCAGCTGGCCCACGGCTTGCTCAAAGGCCGGCATCTCGTCGCGGAAGTCCACGTCGTCGGCAACGTTGCGGGCCACCCGCACCACGCCCCGCACGCCTTCCGGGGTGGCAAAGTACACCGCCAGCACGAACTCGCCGGTAGCCTCGTTCAGGCTGCGTACCGGGCGCCCGGCGCGGGCGGCGTCATCTACCAGGCTGCGCTCCACACCATCGGCAGCGAGCTGCGGCGGAAAGCGGTCAATGCCGTTGCGGCGTTCGGCCCGGACCACCGGGTGGCTGTGGTCGTCCAGGGTGAACACCGAGATGGTGTCGGCGCGCGAGAAATGCTCGAGCTGCTCCAGCACCACCGAGAGAATGCGCTGGAAGTCGGTGTCCTGCTTGATGGCCATGGACACCTGCTGGGCAGCAGACGCGAGGTCCAGGCTGCGGATCATGCGGGTGCGTTCCTTGGCCACATCATCGTTGAGGTAGCGCTGCAGGTTGCGGTACTCGTTTTCAAAGCGCACCCGGGCGCGGTAAGTGGCGCCCGCAAACAGGGTGACCAGCGTGGCCATGATCGCCGACAGGCCGCCTGCAATGGCAATGATGTGGAACGCCCAGGGGTTGGCCTGGCCCGTGAAGCTGCTGACGCGTGTGAAGTAGTAGCTCACCAGCACCAGCGTGCCGATGGGCAGGATCAGCGCCACGCCAAGCAGGTAGGTGGACCGCCAGGTTGCCGCATTGCCCGCCATGGTGCGCTTCTCCCGGCGCCGCTTGCTGCCGCGCCCAGCAGCCGGAGTGCGGGCAAGCGCCCGCCCCTCGGCCTGCAACCTATCGGCGGCAGCCCTGCACAGTCTTGAGCCCGGCCCGCTTTCACGTTGCGCGTGTCACCCGGCTCGCCACACTGGGAAGGATGGCAAATGCATAAGGTCGTTATATACTGCACCCATGGCCCGCTGGCGCAAACTGCTGCCCTTCCGCGAACTCACCATCCCCCTCAAGATGGCAGCCGCCGCCGTCGTGAACCGGGGCCGGGCCATCACGCCGTTTCGCGAGCTGGACCTGCCCCACGGGTCGCTGCGGCTGGTGGACGGCGTTCCGCTGGTGCGGGTGCGCGGCACGCCCCTTGAGATGGGCCGGGCCCTGGGCACCTTGGTGGGTGTGCAGGCCGCCGAGGTCTTTCAGCACTACATGGGCTTTTTTGCCCCCGACCGCGACGGCGACCTGGCGCTGGCCCGGCAGATGCAGCCGCAACTGCCGCAGTGGTTCACCGACGAAATGACCGGCTTCAGCCAGACCAGCGAGCTGACCGCCGACGACCTGCTGCTGGGCCAGACATTCCTGGACATCCACACGGTGGCCCTGTGCAGCACGCTGGCCGCGCACGGCAGCGCCACGGTGGACGGCGAGTTGCTGCTGGGCCGCAACCTGGACTTCCCGGGGCTGTCCATCGCCCACCAGGCCAACATCGTGGTGGTCTACGAGCCGGCGGGCGGGCGCCCTTACGCGGGAGTAACCTGGCCCGGGTTCCTGGGCATCCTGACCGGCCTGAACGCCGCGGGCCTGGCGCTTTCCATGATGCTGGTCTATGGCCAGTCGCGCCACGAACACCTGCGCGGACAGCCGTTTCCGCTGGTGTTCCGGCGCCTGCTGCATGAGTGCGCCGACGTGCCGCCTGCCTTGGCCTTGCTGGAGCAGCGCCCCTGGTGCACCGCCACGAACCTGATGATTGCCGACAGCGGGAGGCGCGCGGCGCGCCTGCAACTGCACCCCAAGGGCGCGGTCGTGGACCAGACGACCCCCGAGCACCCCACCCTGGCCTGCACGAACCATTATCTGCAGCGGCGGTTGCGCAGCTTTGCCTTCACGTGGTTCAGCAGCGTGTTGCGACTGTCACGGCTGCACAAGCACATCCGGCGCGGGCCGCTGGATGTGCAGGGAGTCAAGGACGCGCTGCAGGCTACGGGCATGCCGGGCCTGAACCTGCAGCGGGTGCTGATGCGGCCCGAGCGCCTGGAAATGGAAGTGGCATTTGAGGACCTGGGGCGCGGCCCGGGCCGCTGGGTGCGGCTGCCGCGCGAGATGCTGTTCCCCGGCCTTTGACCCGTATGTTGGGTAGATCGCGGCGAACCGCGCCAGGGCTGCAAAGTACGGGCTCAAGCAGAGCCAGGCTCCGCCTGGGCGTCCCGCAACTCGGGACCCTCGTCTCCCGCTCCCGATCCTCAACTCTCGACACGCAGGCTGCTTTGCTCAAGTTGCGCCGCCGCGGCTGCCGATGACGGGCGGGGGAACCATGGCGTCCATCCGCGAATCTGTTCGTGAAAGCATGCGCGCCGGCCGGCGCGACTTTTCGCTGCTGGCTGCAGCGGGCGTGCTGGCGTTGTTCGGCTTTGCCGCCGCGCACACGGTGTTCCCCAACTACCACGAGCTGCAGGCGCTGGAGAAGCGCAAGTCTGAGCTGCAACAGCAGGTGGACACGGCCAAGGGCGAAAACGCGCGCTTGAAAGACGAGATCGAGGCGCTGGACGACCCCTATTATCTGGCCGCCGAAATGGTGAGCCGCTACCGCTGGCGCTACCCGGCGCTGCCGGCCCCGGCCCCCAAGGACCCAGCAACTGCCAAACCCGGCCAGCCGGCAACCCAGGCTTCGCCTACCCCGGCTCGCCGGGGATAAGCGGCACGAAGGCAACTTCGCCCAGATATTCGCGCGTGGTCTCGCCCTGCTCGTCCTTGCTGAGCCGCGTCATCACCTGGCCCTCGCTGCTGCCCAGGGGGATCACCAGCCGCCCGCCCGGCGCCAGTTGCTCAATCAGCGCGCGCGGTATCATGGGCGAGGCCGCCGCCACCAGCACGGCGTCAAAGGGCGCTTCCTCGGGCCAGCCCAGGCAGCCGTCGCCGGTGCGCAACTGCACGTTGGCTGCGCCCGCCCGCTCCAGGTTGGCGCGGGCCATTTGCGTCAATGCGTCCAGCCGCTCGAGGGCAAACACCTCGGCGCAGAGCCGCGCCAGCACCGCCGTCTGGTAGCCGCAGCCCGCGCCCACTTCCAGCACGCGGTGGCCCGGCTGCAGCTCGAGCAGCTCGGACATCCAGCCCACGATGTAGGGTTGGCTGATGGTCTGGCCGAAGCCGATGGCCAAAGGGCAGTCCCGGTAGGCGAGGGCGCGGGCGACCTCTGGGACGAACTCGTGGCGGCGCACCTCGCGCATGGCCTGCAGCACGCGGGGGTCGCGCACGCCGCGGCCCTCGATCTGCCACTGCACCATGCGGTTGCGCTCGGGCGCGAAGGGGTCGTCCATCCCCCCAGATTGTGCCGCCCGGCGGCTTGTGGCAAGGGCTACGGGGTCAGCGTCAGCGGAATGGCCGTCACGCCGGCTGCACCCTTGGCCGCCACCAGCACGTAGCGGTTGCTGCCCGAAGCGGCCAGGGCGCCGCCGTCGGCGGTGGTGTCCACGTTCAGGCCGGTGGCAGCGCCAACCAGGGGCGTCGCCACCTGGGCCGGCCCCGAGGCACTGCTGTCCACCCCGTAGAGGTTCGCGCCCAGGCTGGCAAAGACCACGCCGGCGTTGCCGTCAGCGGCCTGCAGCATGGCGTTCAGGGCCGCCAGGGTCAGGGTGCCGGTCAGCGGCGTGGTGCCGCCCGCCGCCAGCGCCTTCACCACCTGTGAAGTAAAGAACCCGCCCACCACGGCCTCGGTAATCACCAGGTACTGGCTGCCCACGGTGTCCCAGGCGCACAGGCCGCCCGACTCGGCCGTGGAGAGGTCGAAACTGGTGGCGCCCAAGGCCCCCGTGCTGGGGGTGATGTAGCGGCCGGCAATGCCGCTGCCGTCGTCGGCTGTCACCAGCACGTTGTCGTTGCTGCCGCCCGCCGCCGCCAGGCCCTTCAGTGTGGCTGTGGCAAACACCGTCTGCTCGGTGCCGATGGCGACGCCCGCCGGGGTAAAGGCGCGTGCCTTGACCGCAGCCCCGGCCTGCCAGGCCACCACAAAGGCGTTGCCCTGGGTATTGAACACCACGCGCGGGGCGGTGCCGGTACCCACGGCAAACTCCAGGACCAGCGTGGCCCCGGCGTAGTCGTACAGCACGCCCACCACCGAATCACTGGAACTGCTGCCGGTGGCACCCACCACCAGCACGTCGTCGCCGGTTTCCACAGCCGCGGCAAAGCCGCCCGCCGGCACCAGGGCCGCCGCCGGCTCCACGCTGCGCTGGGTGCCCGCCGCCAGGGTGGCCGGGTTCAGGCTGACAAACTCGATGGTCCGGCGGGTCACGCCGATGTCGGACATCCACACGGCAACGTAGTTGGCACCGTCGTACACCACGGCACTTTCGTCAGCCGTGTCAGTGGTCGTCACGTCCACAGGCGTGCCGGCCGCAAACGTGCCGGTGGCGCCGGTGCCGCTGCCCGCGGTGGTCGTGAAGGTGTAGTTGAGGGTCTTGGTGCTGGGCGTGGCGCTGACCACCGTGCCGGTAATGGTGCCCGCACCCACCTTGGTGCTGCTGTTCCAGCTTGTAAAGGTAAGCGTCACGCTGCCCACCACCGCAACGTCGCTGGTGTAGGTCGTGCCGCTTTCTGTCAGGGTGACGATGCGGCCGTTTGCATCCAGCGGGTTGCCGGAGTCATAGCTGGCGTCGTTGAAGGTAATGGGCGAGAGGGTGCCGTCAGGCAGGGTGTCCGGCATCAGGATGGTGAGCTGCGCGGTCTGCGCCGCGTCCTGCAGCGAAAGCGTGCGCCGGCCTAGGATGTCCGTGGCAGTGCCGCCCAGGGCCGTGGCGCCGGCGGTGCCCGTGGTCCAGGTGTAGTTGATGCTCAGGGTGGCAGAGCCGCCCTGCTGGATCACGGTGCCCACCAGGCTGCCGCTGCTGGCCGAGGCCGAAAAGGTGTTGATCTGGCACGTGACGCCGGCTGCGGCGTTGTCGCTGGTGTAAGTAACCCCGCTGGCGGTAACCGAGACAATGCGATTCGTGGCGCTGAGGGGGTTGGTCGAGTCAAAGCTGGCGTCGTTCAGGGTCAGCACGGCGGGCACCGTGGTGGTGTCTGCCGTGGGCACCGCCAGGTTCACCGAGATCGTGCCCCCGGTGTTGGCAAGCTGGAACACCGTGCTGGTCAGCAGGGTGCTGACCGTGCCGGTCAGCGCGGTGGGCGTGCCCGGCGTGGTGGTGCCGGTCTTGGTGGCCATGGCCACGCGCGAGAAGCTGGTCAGCAATGCCCTCGCGCGGCCGGGGCCGCCCAGGGTGAACTGGCTGTCAGCCGCGGGCGCCGCGGTGGTGTAGGTCAGTTGGGTTACCGTGGTGCCATTGACCTTCAGGAAGGCCAGCTTGGTCGAGTCGAAGCCTTCCTGCATGGCCAGGTTGTAGTCGTACGAAAGCTCAACCACGGCGGCCGGGCTCAGGGCCAGGCCGGTTGCTGCCGTGCCGTCCGGCTTCAGCACGGTGATGTCCACCACGGGCGAGTAGCGCGTGCGGCCCGAGAACTCCTGCTCGACGACCTTCAGCTTCACCCTGCTGCCGGGCTCAAGCTGGCCGGTCCCGGTGCCAATGGCCAGCGGGCTGATGGTGACGCGGCAAATGCCGATATCAGCCACCAGTTCCTGGCCAGCCACGGCTGTAGACGAATCCCGTTCCGGTTCGCTGCCGTCGTCGAAGCTGCAGGCCGAGACAAGTACCAGCAGGGAACAGGCGAGTACGGCCGGGTAACGCATGGCGGCTCCTTGGATGCAGCGGGAACGCAGTGTAGTGCGACAGCGCTTGCGTCTCCTCACGCAAGTGCGGTGGATGAAACGAGCTACGACGAGGGCGCGGCGGAAGAAATGAGGGCGGGGGTGGGCCGGGAATTTGACTTGGCGCCCGGGTGGGGTAGTGTTAAGTTGCTAGCAAATAACGTACCCATTTTGAGCCCAACTGCGGAATTTACCTTGACGTCGTATCCCGACAGCCTCCAACGACTTGTGGACAGCCTCCAGGCTCTGCCCGGCATCGGCATCCGCACCGCCGAGCGCCTCGCCTTTCATCTTATCAAGCTCTCCGACGACGAGGCGTTACAGCTCGCACGCGCTATTCACGACGTGAAGCAGAACCTCACCCATTGCAGCATCTGCTTCAACTTCACCGAGAAAGACCCCTGTCCGGTCTGCACCGACCCACAGCGCGACAAGGGCATCGTCTGCGTGGTGGAGCAGCCCAAAGACCTGATGGCCTTTGAGAAGGCCGGCGCCTTCAAGGGCGTCTACCACTGCCTGCTGGGCCACCTGGCGCCGCTGGAGGGCATCGGGCCTGAGAACCTCACCGTGGAGGCCCTGCTCAAGCGCGCCGCCAAGGGCGGCGTCCGCGAGATCGTGCTTGCCACCAACCCTGACCTCGAGGGCGAAGGGACGGCTGTCTACCTGCGCGACCAGCTTGCGGAAGTCGCCGCAGCAAAGGGCATCCGGGTCACTCGCATCGCCCGTGGCGTGCCCGCCGGCGCCGAGATCGAGCATGTCTCGGGCGCGATCCTGGCCGACGCCCTGAACGGCCGCCAGAGCTTTGACGGGAGCAAGCCGTGAGCGGCCCCGGCATGAGCCTGGACATGCGCCTGGGGCAGCGCCTGGAACAGCGCCAGGTGCTGAGCCTGCAGACCATCCAGTCGCTGAACATCCTGCAGCTGGCACCCACGGACCTGCAGAACCTGATAGATAACGAACTGCTTGAGAACCCGACCCTGGACCTCGCCGCCCCCGAGGGCGAAGAGGACCGCGCCGAGCCCACCCCCGCCGAGGCCGCCGCCGAGGCCGCCGAGGAAGCACCCGAGCCCACCACTGAGCTGGGCGAGACCTACTCGGACGTGATCGAGTACCTCGAGCGCAACACCGAAGTCGAGTCCGCCAACCGCGCCACGCGCGTCAGCGACGAAGAGGCCGACGCCAAGCAGGAGGCCTTTAATGCCGTGGCTGCCCCCGGCCGCACCCTGGCGGAACACCTGCTGGAGCAGTTGCGGCTGAAGGGCGTGGACGAGCTGGACTGGCCGCTGGTGGAGGCGCTGGTCTATTCGCTGGACAGCCGCGGCTACCTGGCCTACCCGCTGGAGGACATCCTGAAAGGGCTGGGCGGCCGTTACTCGCTGGAAGAAGCCCAGTGGGCGCTTTCGCTGGTGCAGGGCCTGGAGCCCAGGGGCGTGGGCGCCCGCACGCTCGCGGAGTGCCTGCTGCTGCAGATCGGCAAGGACGACCCGGACTACCCGCACCTGCAGCGCCTGCTGACCGAGCTGTGGGACGATGTCCTGAAGAACCGCCTGCCCAAGGTGGCCAAGGACATGGGCATCACCGTGGATGAGGTGAAGCTGCTGGTGGACATGCTGGGTGCCTTGAACCCGCACCCGGGCAGCCTGTATTCCGAGACGCCCGCCCAGGTGGTGACGCCCGACGTCATCATTGAAGAAGATGAGAACAACGTGCTGCAGGTGCGGCTGACCCGCGAGAACGTGCCGCGCCTGAACATCAACCCCACTTACTTGAAGCTGCTGCAGGAGAAGCAGGGTGACAAGGCGACGCTGCAATTTGTGAAAAGCAAGCTGAACCACGCCCGCGCCCTGATTGAGGCGCTGGCCCAGCGCCAGACCACGCTCGAGCGCGTGGCGCGCAGCATTGTGCGCCGCCAGGAAGAGTTTGTGCGCGCGGGCCTGCAGGGCCTTAGACCCATGAAGATGCAGGACATCGCCGACGAGCTGGGCATTCACCACAGCACGGTCTGGCGCGCGGTTTATGGCAAGTTCATGCAGACGCCGCAGGGCATCTTTGCCATGAACGAGCTGTTTACCGGCGGCCTGCCCGCCGGCGACGAGGGTGCCGTCTCGCGCGAGGCCGTGAAGCTGAAGGTGAAGGAGATCGTGGACGGCGAGGACAAGAAGCGGCCGTTGTCCGACATGGTGATTGCCCAGAAGCTGAAAGATCTGGGCATCGAGGCCAGCCGCCGCGTGGTGACCAAGTACCGCGAAGAGCTCGGCCTCGCCGACAGCCGCGTCCGCAAAGCCCACTGAACCCGGGTGGGGCCGGAGGCTGGAACAAGGTGCAGCCGCGCCGGGCCTGAGAAGGGGTCAAGCACCATTTCCCGGAGCCGGACCCCCTCACCCGCACGACCGAAAAGCAGCCTGACCCCATTACCCCGCCGCAACGCACGGAGTGTGAGTCATTATGGCGGCGCACGAAAAGCGGTGGCTTGCGGTGATGGGGCTGGAGGTGACGCCCGTGGACGGCTGGCGCGTGCACGCCCCGCCGGGAGTGAGCACAGCCACGGGCGCGCTGATCACGGACCTTGCAGACGCGGGCTCGCGGTATCTGTGCGCGGACCTGCGTTACATGCCGCCCCAGGCGGGGTATGATGTCTCGGGCGTGATCTACGGCGCGCAACCGGGGCTGAGCTTCTCAGGCAACCACTACAACGGCGGAGTCTTTGACCCCGGCACCGGCGTCCAGTTCCAGGAGGGCGAAAAGAAGCCGGATGACGCGAAGCCCAAACCGGAACCCGCCCCGGAAGATGACCCCGACAAAGAAGCGAAGGAAGCTTTGGACAAGTTGCACAAGGAGCGACAGCAGAAGGATGGCAAGGACTGCATCTGCAAGACAGAACCGTGCCGCATTGAGGTCATGTTCACGCAGGTAAAGCTCGAGACGGAACTTCGGGCAGGAACGGCGTTCTTTAACGCCAGGCTCACAGCGCACGTCCGGGTAGTTGTTGCCACGACTGGTGAGCTGGCGGTGGGATGCCACTTGGTTCAAGACACCCACACCAAGGGGAACAACTGGGATTTTAGATTCAAATCGGAACAGTACGAGCGCGCACGGCGCAAGCTCGAGCCCAATTACAAGAAGGAGGTCGTCAAGCAGCCAGAGGGGACCGACAAAGACGTGACTGAGTACAAGACAAAAAACGATCTCGGCCCAAACATGCCGGAAGACAGCAAGAAGCTCAACAGGTACGAGGGGCCCAGCTTTGTAGACACGCCATCTCTCGACTGGTCCGTTACGTCCATGCATGAGGATGATCCGGCAACAGATGCTGGTCCACAAGCGGCCTTCTTCCAGGCATATGTGTATGTCTTTGAGGCGCCCGCCGTGAACAAGTACTGGGGATTCGCGCTAACATCCAAGTTCACGCGCGATGAGAAGAAAAAGCCTGGCGTGAAGAGCGCCTCGACTACATGGATTGGCGACAGCAAGGACCCCTTCTTTCCTGACGCAGACAAGGATGATTATCCTAAGGTAAAGGAGAACGAATGGCGCTAGCTCGACTAGACATGCGCGCATGCGCAGCCGTGG
>JADLBZ010000146.1 GCA_020847415.1 Planctomycetota bacterium | reverse complement strand
GAAGCCTCAGCCGAAACCCCCGGCACCAGAGGCCAAGCGTCCCGTGACTGCCGAGAGCCAGCGCCCCGTCACTAGCCAGCAATCCCGCGTGAAGACCGCACCGGTGCAGGTGCCGCCCGGCTCTAGCCGTCCCACCTCGCAGGCGCCCGGCAACACCCAGTCGCGTCAACGGCAGACCCAGCTCATGTCGCTGGAGCCTCCCCGCCGCGGCATCCAGGGTGCCAAGCTCAAGCCTGACGCCCGCATGGACAGCATGGCGGGCCCCAGCACGATTTCGTCACGCAACCGTTCACTGATGGGCAACATTGGCCGCGAAAAGACTCAGGGGCTGATGCCGGGCCAACCCGCTGCCCCGTCGCCGTCGCTGCCCAAGCCCGGCCTCAAGAGGGCCGATCAGGGTGCAGCCGTTGACCTTGGCGGTGCCGGCCAGCAGGTTGTGGACAACCTTATGCAGCGCCGCTCCACCCGCCGCATCCCCAAGCCGGGCGGCGGCATGGTGGGTGAATCCGCTCCGCTTGCCAGCATGGATTCCGGCCGGCGCCCGGCAGCCCCTATGGCCGGACCGGTGGCGCCGCCACCCGCGCCTCAGTCGCCCGGGGCACCGGTCAATGTGCCCCCGGTCGTCAAGATGCCCGTGCCGGTGCCGTCGTTTGCACGCAGGTCAGAGTCCGCGCCGCCGCCCCCGTCTTCGCGGGGCAACACGCTGGCTGGCGTGTCGGCGGAAGACCTGCTGGGCGAAGAAGGCCGCCGCATTGTGGAAGACGTGAAGCGCCGCGAGGCTGAGGCCCGCGCGCGCGGCGACCGCGACACTCGGCGCCTTTCGCAGGGCGGCCCCCAGCGCAGCACGGCCCCCATGCAGCACGCGCCTTCCCTGCAGCCGGGCACCCAGGACTCCGCTCGTCGGGCCTTTAATGCCTCCGAGTATGCATCTCCGCCGGCACCCCAAGCGGCCCCGCAGGACGTGCTTGCACCGCAGGACAGCTTCCTGGCCGGCCCGACGCGCGTCATGCAGCGTGAAGTGCTCCAGACGCCCATGCCGGCGCAGGCCCCCGCACCCCAGGTCGCGCAGGCCCCGGCTGCGCCGCCGCCCGATGACCTGGGCTACGAGAAGCCCGTGGATTTCGGCGAGGCCGCGTCAACCGCGTCCACGCAGGAAGTCGTTGAGGAAACCGACGTCGCCATTGAGGACGCGGACTCTGCGGCGCGCGAGTCGGCGGCCCAGGACGAAATGGAGCAGCGGGTCGGTTACCTGCTGTGGCTGCAAGGCGTAATCACCATTGAGGAAGTGCAGGATGCCCTGACCGCGGCCGGCGACACCAACGACGCCGTGCGCGACCTGGTCATCAACACCGGCTTCACGGAGCAGCTGACGCTGTACCGCTTCCTGGCCCGGCACGAGAGCCTGGCCCCGGTGGACCTGACTGTCGTTACCCCCACGGAAAAGGCTCTGGGCTGCCTGCGTCCGGCCATTGCCCGCGCCTATCGCGTGGTGCCCTTTGCCAAGATGGGCGACATCCTGCTGGTGGCGGCCGCCTTTCCGTTTGACCCCAAGCGCCTGCTGGAACTGCGCCGCCTGACTGCCAGCAAGGTGAAGTTGTACGTAGTAACAGAAGAAGAAATCGAAGCCGCCCTGCAGCGCCATTACCCGGGCGGTGCGCCCACCCCGAAGTCCGCCATTGCGGCACCCGCCGCCGCCAAGGCCGTAGCCCACGCCGAGAATGAGATCACCGGCGAGGGCGAAGCGCTGGCGGGCAAGTACGATCCCACCATCAGCGGCGAGGACTCCGGCCTCTACACACCCCCCACGGACACGCCCGCCGTGGAAGCGCCCGCCGAGGAAGCGCCCGCCGAGGAAACGCCGGCTGCCGATGTTGGTCTGGCTGAACTGGATTACGAAGGCGCCGGCGTGGGCAGCGATTCCACCCGCGGCGCCGACGCACCGCGCCCAGCCACCCGCAGTGACACGCTCTCAGACGACGCGGACCTGGACGAGTCCACCCTCAGCGGCGGCGGCGAGTCGTCGCAGGCCGACGAGCTGGACCTGGGTGGCAACCAGCCGCTGGATTCCGGCCCCGAGGATCACGACCCCTTCAAGGACTGATCTCACGTATCACCCACCCGCGGGCGGCAGGCTCTGTTGCCTTGCCGCCCGCGGTCTTATCCTGTAGCTGCGTCGGGCCCAGAAAGCGGAACCTCCCGGGATGTCTACAGACCAGAACGGCAACGAGTTCTTCGGGCACCTGGAACAGCCAGCCACGCCCACGCCAAGCCGCATGCGGCGCCCGGGCACGGGTGATTTCAAGTCTGTGCCGGACCCCTTTGGCGAGGACGTTCCGGTCGAGTCGCCGCGTCCCGCTGCCACCAAAGGCCCAGGCCTGAGTCCGGGCGTGCCCAAGCTGGATCGGCCGGCCTCGCGCGAGGCGCCGCGCTCGGGCGTGGTGCTGACGCCCAGCGGCGTGCGCCGCATGGATGAGCCGCCGGCCGCGCGCCCGCCCCAGAAGGCCCAGCGCCCGGCCACGCCGCCGCCGGAACCCCCGGCCGAGGATGCCGCCGCGGACGAAGGCTCCGCAAACGCGGATTTTCACGAGAACAGCCGCGCCCGCAACGACGAAGACGACGTGAGCTGGGAGGAGTACGCGGCCAACTCGTTCCCGGCCATGCCCGCCGAGGATTTCGGCGTCAAGACCAAGACCACCGACAGCGGCCGCATGGTGCCCGTGGCGGTGCGCGCGGACCTGACCGACGAAGCCCTCAAGGGCAAGTCCATCAAGGACAAGGGCCGCAAGCCCCACCCGCTGCCCGCAGCCGCAGCCCCAGCCGCCAAGCCTGCCCCCAAGAGCTTCTGGGGTCGCATCTCGGGCCGCTTTCTGCGCCCCAAAGACGAGCCCGTAGAGGCAGTTGCCGACGACGCCGAGGGCGGCACCAGTGGCTTTGCGCGCTCCGGCAGCCAGGTGGGCAAGGGCGGCCGCAAGAAGGGCCCTCTGCACTTTGCCAAGTCGGTGATCGTAGAAATCGCCAAGATCGCCATGCTGGTCCTGCTGCTGCGTGCCTATGTCGTGCAGGTCAGCGAGGTCACCGGTACCAGCATGGAAGGAACGCTGAAAGACGGCGAGCGCCTCATTGTCGAGCGCGTTACCCCCCTGGTCGCCAACCTCGCCGACGACCACTGGGTGCGCAAAGCCCTGCCTGACTTCCTTGAACCCGAGTACAGCCGCGGCGACATCATCGTGCTGCGCAGCCCGGAGGACCCGGGCGTGGAGCTGGTCAAGCGGCTGATCGGCCTGCCCGGCGACACGCTGCGGTTTGAGGACGGGCGCATCTTCGTGAAGCCCGCCGGCGCGGAGGGTTTCACTGAATTGAAGGAAGACTACCTCACCCAGGAAAGCCTGCGGCGCGATGACGGCACCATGCGCTCGTACCGCCCCGGCGACCTGGGCGGCGAAGTCACCGAGGGCGAGGAGTTCACCGTGCCGCCCGAGCGCATCTTTGTGCTGGGTGACAACCGCGGCCAGAGCAACGACAGCCTGCGCTGGCTGGAGATTGACGTGCACCGCAGCGAGCCGCCGGGCATCAACAAGCTGTGGGCGCACAAGCGCAGCATTGAGGGCGTGGTCACCTTCCGCATCTGGCCCGCCGGTCGCGTCTGGCCGCCCGTGAAGTAGCCTGTTGGCCCCGCTCCCCGCTGCAAGTAGCCTCGCGGCATGAAGCTGTCCTGCCTGCTTGCCCTTTGCCTTGCGTCAGCCGCGCTCGTTTCCGGGTGCGCTATGGGCACCACCCAGCAAGATGCCCG
>JADLBZ010000145.1 GCA_020847415.1 Planctomycetota bacterium | reverse complement strand
TGCCGCGAGTAACAGAGCCTTGCCCCGTGTTTTCACGGCGAGCTCCTACTTGACGCGGAAGACCTTCAGCAAGCGGGGTGCCTGGGGCATCCAGTCCCAGGCCAGCAGAATCCCCCGCCATTGTCCGTTCTCCTGTTCAACGGTAAAGTCAGCCGATTCCTTGCCCGTGATTGCAAAGTCAATCTCGATGGCCCCCGAAGCCTTGGAACGGTAGCTCACATCGAGGGCGGGCTGCCTGATGTTCACCACGCCGGCGGCGGCAATCCAGATCCAGTCTCCGCCCGGGCCAAGATCGCTGGACGGCGTCACAATGTGACCCCGCTTGGGCACCACTACCTGCCGCGGAGGGTCTTGGGGTTTTTTGCCGGGTACTTCGACGACCAAGTCGTACCAGCCCGGCTGTAGCTTGTTCGAGGTGACCACTTCGGCAGCGGCCACTTTGGGATCGTTGCTGATGTCACCCCAGATCGCGAGCTCGCCCCTCGCTCGCGCCTCAATCTTGCCCGCGAAGTTGAGGCCCTGATAGGCACCCGACCCGACCTGCATGCGACCGCCCACAACCCCCAGCCAGCGGGGCACTTCGGCTTCCAGAATCAGGCCGTTGAACTCAAGCAGGTCCGTGGCGGCGCCGGAAGACTTGTTCTTCAGGTCCGGCTGTCCGTCGCCGTCGCTGTCGAGCGCGTGCTTGTCGGTCATCTCGCCCCGCGCGGCCGCCCATGTGTTCGTCCCCGGTCCCACTTCCTCTTCGATCTTGCCGTTCGCGTCTGAGTATGCTTCGCCGCCCAGCGTGCTCGTGGACTTCGGGAAGCCCACCGCAGTTGCTGCCCAAGCCGCAACAGCCGTGGCTGCAAGAACCGCGCCCGCAACCGCCACACGCAGAAGGTGTTTCCGCCTCATATTCCGCCCCTTTTGTTGTTCGCCCGAGTTACAGGAACGCACCGTACTACCCAGTTGCGCGCAATTCCACCTCCAACCCCATTCGTGCGACTCGCGACATACTGAATGCCCACTACCTCCGGTGGTACTTGGCGGGAACTGGTGGTACTTGGCGGGAACTATGGAAATCCTCCCGGCTGCTCCCCATTCCACGGTGGTTCTATGTCGAAACACGCACATTGCGGACCCGCTGGGGGAACCGGCCGGCATTTCCTACAATGACGGACGGAGGACGTGCCATGGCCCGTTGGATAGCGCTTTGTCTGCTTCTGGCTGCCCCCCTGGGGGCACAGGTGTTCCCCCGCCTCGAAAAGCCCGCCGTCGCGGAGCACACCGGCGGCGGCGACAGCAACGAGAAGACCCCGCCCGACGACGAACCCGTACCCGACAAGCCCCAGCCTGAGCCCGCCGTGGACGGCGCGGCTGTGCTGAAGCGCTACGACGAGTTGCTGAAGTCGCTGCTGGATGACAAGCGCGGCAACCAGGACCGCACCAAGGGCACCGTGAACCGTTGCCATGAAAGCGTGCGCGACTACCTGACCGGGCGCAGCCTGCTGAAGCTGGGCTACTACTCGGAGGCCGAAAAAACGCTGGAAGACGTGGGCCACTCGGTGAAGAAGGGCGACGACGTGAAATCGGCCGAATTGAAGATGCTGCACGCCGAAATTCGCGCCGGCAAGGCCTACCACTACCGCATGGTGGCTGCAGTCATGCAGCACTACACCAACTTCTCCGACGACGAGGACTACGAAAAGGCCTGGAAGAAAGCCACCGCCGACGCCACCAAGATCATCGAGAGGCTCCAGAAGGCGCTGGACCAGGGCAAAGTGGACGAGGCCGCCCGCACCACCATTGCCGAGATGAACAGCTGGCTGGTCACCGAGAAGTCCCAGTGGCGCGCCCTCTGGAGCGCCGAGAAACAGGTGCGCGCCAACCCCGCCCAGCCGGGCATGTGGATTGCCCTGGCCGGCGCGGTCACCAGCCACGGCAACAACAACGAGTACACGCCCCACTTCTTGAAGCAGCGGGCGGCCATCACGCTGGTCAAGGAGTACTGGCCCAGGCAGCCCTATGTGGTGGGCGGCCTGGCTGACAGCACCCTGGCCCTGAACTACGCCGCCAGCCTGCAACTGGAAGACGCCGGCCAGTGGTGCGAGCCCAAGGAGTACCACAGCATGGTGGGGCGCGTGGCCCTGAAGGAGGCGCGCAAGAAGGTGGACGAGATTGCCGACATCGTGGGCAGACTGGCGGGCTAGTCATTTGGACAACGAACTGGAGATTACGCAGACGGCGCAGGGTCTTTCCCTGCGCCTGCGCGTTTCGCCCAAGGCAAGCCGCGATGCCCTGCGCGGCGTGCACGCCGGCGCCCTGAAGGTGCATGTCACCGAACCGCCCGAACGGGGCAAAGCCAACGACGGGGTAGTACGCCTGCTGGCCGAGGTGCTGGGCCTGCCCGCCCGCGACATCACCATCACCGCGGGCCACGCCAGCCATGACAAGCGCGTGCTGGTCTGCGGTTTCCCCGGCGGGCCCGCCGAGCTAAAACGCGCCCTGCTGGCAGGGCGCTGAAATATTCGTTTCAACGCCCTGTCCGGACCGCGCGACGGCACGGGCCGGCCGGCGCGCGGCTTCAAGCCGCAAGCCGGGCAGTTGATTGCCGGCATCATGAAAGGCACGCCATGACCACCCTCGCCGCGCGGCTGCAGGAGGCCGCTGCATTTCTGCACAAGCGCTGCAAGACCCGCGCCCGCGTAGGCATTGTGCTGGGCACAGGCCTGGGCGCCCTGGGTAAGGAAGTGCAGGCCGAGGCGCGCGTGCCCTTTGCGCAGATCCCGCACATGGCGGGCGCCACCGTGCAGAGCCACAGCGGCGAGTTTGTAGCGGGCACCTTGGGCGGCACGCCGGTGTTTGTGCTGGAAGGCCGGCTGCATTACTACGAAGGCCACCGGCTTGACGACATCGTGTTCCCGGTGCGGCTGTTGAAGGCCCTGGGCTGCGACACCCTGGTGCTGAGCAACGCGGCGGGCGGCCTGAACCCCGGCTTCTCACTGGGCGACCTGATGCTGATTGACGACCACATCAACCTGCCCGGCCTGTGCGGCGTGAACCCGCTGGTGGGCCCCAACGACGAGGCCATGGGGCCGCGCTTTCCGGACATGTCGGCGCCCTACGACCGCGAGCTGAAGGCCGCGGCCCATGCCGCCGCCAAGGCGGGCGGCCTGAACCTGCGCGAGGGTGTGTATGTGATGGTCACCGGCCCGAACCTCGAGACGCGCGCCGAGTACCGCATGCTGCGCAACCTGGGGGCCGACGTGGTGGGCATGTCCACCGTGCCGGAGGTGATTGCCGCCCGGCATGTGGGCATGCGCGTGGTGGCCTTCAGCATCGTGACAGACCTGTGCATTCCTGAGGCGCTTGAAGAGGCCAGCCTGGACCGCATCATCGCGACAGCCGCAGCGGCTGAGCCCAAGCTGACGGGCGTAGTGAAGCGGCTGGTGGGCGGCCTGGGGCGGTAAGCGCCGTTCGCGGCAATGCCCGCTGCGGGTTGCCGCCTGACACCCGCGGGTTTCAGTGTTCCAAAGGTGGACCGGTTATTATAATCGCAGCCCGCTTTGGGCCGCGGTACGGTTTGGGCGCGGATGAAATCCGCGCAGGGAGAATCGGAACCACGGCAGACAGGGATCCCTCAACCCCCCGGGGGCAAGGAGAAACACGATGAAATGGGCTGTGATCGGACTTGTGGCACTGGTTGTTCTGGGCGGCGTGGGCTATGCGGTGTACGAGCTTACGGACGCGCCGGAGCAGGCGCAGGAGTGGTGGGACGAGAAGCGGCTTGAGAACTTCCCCGCCATCGCCCAGCGCGAAGTAGAAGAGATGGAAGGCCGCCTGGCCAAGCTGAAGGAGACCCGCTCGAAGCTCGATCTCGAGCGCATCAAGCTTCAGGGCGGCGAGAAGCTGGGCGACTCGAACTTCTCCGACGCCGACAATGGCTTCATGACCGTGTACGGCTACGAGAAGCGCATCGCTGCCTATAACGAGGCCGGCGAGAAGCTGGGCAAGGCTTACGCCGACGCCAAGGCCGCCCCGGGCGCGGTGATTGACGCCAACACCGGCGATCTGGACCCCAAGTACGAGATTGCCGTCAGCTTCACGCACCCCAAGACCGGTCGGGCCGTGAACCAGAACATCACAGTCGAGTCGGTGAAGAAGATCCTCGAGGACGAGATCGAAACCGAGTTGGCCACGATGGAGTACGAGGCTGAGCTCGTGAAGAAGTCCATCGAGAACTACAACGCCACCATCGGCAAGGTGGACGAGACCATCAAGGCCCAGGAAGGCGCCATCAAGGAGTTCAAGCAGGAGGTCAAGAAGATCGAGGCCGAGCTGAAGATGATCAAGGTCCAGGAAGACCTGGCCGAGATCAACAAGGCCATCTCCGGCGAGCAGAGCAACAGCAACCTGGGCAAGCTGATCTCCCAGTACGAGAAGAAGAAGAAGGACTTCTCCGCACGCCAGATTCAGGACGAAGGCAGCAGCAAGACAGTTTCGCTGGATGATCTCGGCAAGGGCTCCAGCACCTCGGCGCCCAAGAAGTCCCGCTTCATCAAGTAGTTTCGCTGCAAGCACACGCAGGGGCCCGGGAATCCGGGCCCCTGCTTCATTTGAAGCCGCTGGGCTGCTGCTGCAGCGGGCAACCCGTTTCCGGGTCGGGACAACACCGGTTTCTGCTAACCTGCGCCCATGACCGGCACCGTGACCGCCTTCATCGCCCTGGGCAGCAACCTCGGCGACCGCGAGCAGAACCTGAACGCCGCGGTGGCGGCCCTGCGCGCCCTGCCCCAGTCGCGGGTACTACGCGTCTCCAGCTATCTGCCTAACGCCCCGGTCGGCTGTCCGGACGGCGCCGGCGAGTTCCTGAACGGGGTGGCCATGCTTGAGACCGCCCTGGACCCCCAGGCCCTGCTTCAGCACCTGCTGCGCATCGAGCGCGAAATGGGTCGCGACCGCGCCGGACAGCCGCGCAACGCCCCCCGCCCCCTGGACCTCGACCTGTTGCTGTACGGCGACCTGCTGCTGGACGAACCGGGCCTGCAGGTGCCGCACCCGCGCATGGCGCAGCGCCGTTTTGTGCTGTGGCCGCTGCTGCAGATCGCGCCCAGGGCGCGCGACCCCCGCACGGGAGAGTTGCTGGCCGACGCGCTGGCGGCACTGCCCCCGGCGTAGTTATGCCCGCTCCACCGCGGCGCCAAGCAAGGCCCGTACCGCCAGGCCGTCGTGTCAGAGGCGGGAGCGCAAGCGACCACCCCTTTCAGCCGCGAATCGAGCGCCGAATCGCCCCAGCACAGGGCCACTCGTTGGCACTCGTGGCTCTGAAACGGCAAAAGCACCGTCATCGCGGCCAATTCAGGCCAAACAGCCGCGCTTTTCGTTAACATCCGGGGCAGGAGCATCGCATGAAGCGCCTGGCAGCCCGAATGGCGCGGTTGTTGCGCCGGATGTCTGTCTTCCCCGCGCCCACGCGGCTGGGCTGGTACTTCGTGGGCTGCTCGGTGCTGATGTTCCTGGCGGGCTGCTACTACCGCGAGAACAGCTTCGTCCTGCTGAGCTGTGTACCCATGGCACTGGTACTGGTGAATGCCCTGGGCGGGTGGCTGAACCTTCGGCGCCTGGAATTCAAGCGGCGCCTGCCGCCCGACTCGCACGCCGGCGAGCCCGTGGAGATTGCCCTGCTGGTGCACAACGCCGGGCGCGCGGCCTCGTTTGCCCTGGAGCTGGAAGACTCGTACCTGCCGGACCTGTACCGCGAAGAGCCCGAGCAGGTGCTGATGCAGGTCAGCGGGGGGCACGTGCAGCGCGTCAGCTACAGCGGGGTCTTCTCGCGGCGCGGCGTGCACCACCTGCGTGACCTGGTCGTCTCCAGCGCCTTTCCGTTCGGGCTGGTGCGGCGCTCGCGCAGCCTGTCGTTCCGCAGCGAGATCCTGATCTACCCGCGTCCGGTGCGGCTCTCCGCCGAGTTCGAGCGCGAGTTGCTTTCGGCGGCGCGCTTTTTTGGTGAATCGTCCGTGGCCAGCCGCGGCCAGGAAGAGGTCTTTGGCGTGCGCGAGTACCTGCCCGGCCAGAACGTGGCGCGCATTCACTGGCCCACCACGGCGCGCCTGGGAAAACCCATGATCCTCGAGCTGGAAGGGCGCCAGGACGCCAGCTTCGTGCTGCTGCTGGACACTTCGCCGGTGGGCGACCCCGCCACGTTGCGGCAGCGCCTGGAATCAGCCGTGGGCCTGATGGCCGGGCTCACCTACTTCCTGACCCGACAGGGAGTGCTGTTCCGCTTCGGCTGGCACGGAGATGCCCTGCACGCGAGCCAGGCCGGCCGCGGGGACCGGCATTATCACGCGGTGATGGAGCGGCTGGCACTGGCAGGCTTTGCCGAGAAACCGCTGCCGGATTGGGTCCCGGAGGTGGGTGTGGGTGCTTTGGGCGAGGTGCCGGTGCTGGTCACGCTGGGCACGCGAGAACACGCCGAAGCCGCCATGCCCCTGGCATCGGGCGCCATCATCGTGGGTGCCGCCGACCCGGACTTCCGGCGTCGCCTGCGCATGGATGTGCTGGGCCGCCGCAGCGTGGCGTCCGGTGAACTGGACCCGGAGGCGCACCGTGCGTGACCCGGCCCAGGTTGCCCGCCAGACGGCCTACCAGACGCTCTCACGCATGGCGGGCATCGTCCTGATTGTCTGCTGTGTGCTGTTCCAGCGCCGGGGCCTGATGCACTGGACCGAGCTGGTTTTCCTGGGCTTGTGCGTGGGCCTGCAGGAGACCTTCCTGCGCCTTCCGTCGCTGCGGCGGCTGCGCACCAGCATGCTGGTCGTGTACTCGCTGCTGCCGCTGGGCCTCGCCGTGATGCGGGCCGGGGCGATCATGCCCCATCGTGGCGATTTTGTTCAGCTTGCGCTGAACACACCGCTGCCGCTGGTGCTGGTCAGCGTGCAGATCATGGTGCTGTACGTGCGCGAGGCCCAGCGCATGAACAGCGTGGTCATGGTGCTGGCTTTGTTCTCGGCGGTGATCGGCGTGCGACGCCCGATGGACGATATCAAGTGGCCCTGGATCGCCGCCATTGGCGTCCTGAGCGCCGTCTATCTCGTCCTGTCACACCCCGGGGCGGTCTTCCTGCGCACGCTGGCCCGCGCGCCGGCCCGCGGCGCCATGGCGCAGCCGGCAAGCCGGCCGGGCAGCATCCTGCGCGGTCCGTTCCTGGCCCGCGTGCCGCTGCTCGGGTCCGCCGTGCTGGTCATGGCGGCGGCGCTGTACCTGGGCATGCCGCGCCCGAGTTTTGAAGCCCCGCCACAGCCGGTTTCCCAGCGCGGGCAAACGCCCCTGGGCGGCCCGCCGAGCCAGGGCGGAGGCGGCAGTCAGGGCGGCGGCAACTCCGGCAGCTCCGGCAACAACCAACCCGACCAGACCGTCTCGGGCCTGGCGGGCGGCGTGAACCTGGGTGATTTCGGCGAGATCAAGCTGCAGAAGCTGCCCGCCCTGGAAGCGCGCCCCCTGGGTCGCACCGGCGTTCCGCGCACGTCGCTGTACTTGCGCGCCTACACCTTCAGTGATTTCGACGGCCAGCGCTGGACCAACCCCAACCCCGCCGTGGGCGACCTGCACCTGCTGAACGAGCAAGACACCCCGGCCGAGTCGCGCGACCTGCCCGACGCACCCATCCAGTTCGGCGGCGCCTGGGCCGACCGCCGCTGGGCCGTGAAGTACCTGGCTGCCGGGCTTGGCAAAAGCGGCGAGCTGGCCCTTCCGCCTGAGGCGCTGCGCGTCTCCGGTCTGGGCGGCACGCTGGTCTATGACCGGCGCACCAACATCCTGCGGGCGCCCGCCGCCAAGGCAGGCGACGAGATCCAGGTCGAGGTGCGTGAGCTGGTTGCCCTGCATTCCCAGCTTGCCACGGCGCTGGCGGGCTCGCGGCCCGTGGTGCCGCCCGACGGCGAGCGCTACGTTAGGCTGCCGCCCGGGTTGAAGGAAAAAGTGGTCGCCGTTTTCAGCCATTACGGCAACCTGGAAAAGGTGCTGACCACACGGCCCAGGGATCCTCGCCGCCCGGCCGACGAGCGCACCGGCGCGTTTGCCTGCGCGGTGCGCATCGTGGATACCTTCCACAAGGCCAAGGCCGCCGGCAGCAACGACCCGGCCTGGCGCTACTCGCTGGAATTCCGCCCCACGCCGGGCCCGGATGCCATCGTGCACTTCCTGGACACGCGCGCCTCCCCCACCGCTGAGCGCTTC
>JADLBZ010000144.1 GCA_020847415.1 Planctomycetota bacterium | reverse complement strand
GCCCGCCGCGTGAACTCGCCGGGCTCGGCCCGCACGCAGCCTTGTTCCAGCAGCCAATCCAGCGCGTCATTCCACAGGGCAGGGTGGCCCGGCACGAACAGTTCCAGCGTATCGTCGCCGGTGTATGTGGCTGGGCCGGCCGCAAACCAGGCCAGAGCCGGCGTAAGGCCGCAGGGCAGGCGCAGCTTCACTGGTGAAGAACAGCGTTTGCCCGTTACACCCAGCGACGCGGCTATCGCGCCTGCCAGCGGGCCGGCAACCCGCAACAGGGCCAGTGCCGAGGGCAGGGGCGGGGTCGCCAGCGCGGCAATGGTGCGGGCCGCCATGGGCTGCCTATTTTGCGCCGTGGTAGGCCGGCTTGTCTGCGGCCTTGGCGTCCTTGGGCAACGGCCGCTGCACCACGCCGGTGCGGATCAGGTGGCGCTTGATCAGCTTGGACTCGGCAATTGAGTAGATGCTCGAGACGATGAAGTAGAACGCGAAGCCCGAGGCGAACGAGTAGAACATCAGGCCCATCAGCGGGAAGATGCACCCCATCTGCTTCTGCATGGCGGCCTGTTGCGGGTCATCCGGCTTGGGCTGCAGGCGCATCTGGACCAGTGACAGGCCAATCCAGACCAGCGGCAGCAGGTTGATGGTGAAGATGCCGTTGTGGGTCAGGAAGCTCAAGAAGCCCATGCTCAGGCCCGTCGAGAACGGGATGGTGGCATCGGGCAGGCTCAGGTCGTTGATCCACAAGAAGTTCGCCTGTCGCAGATAGAACGCGTTGCCGAAGGTGCGATACAGGCCGATGAAGATGGGCAGCTGGATGAACATGGGCAGGCACCCGCCCAAAGGCAGGATGCCGACGTTCTGTTCTTTCATGGCTGCGCGCGTCTCAGTCAGCATGCGCAACTGGGCGTCGCGCTCCGTGTTGCCCTGGTACTTCTCCTTGATCTTGTCGAGCTGCGGCTTCACGATCTTCATCTTCTGCGTGTACACCGCCATGGACTTCTGGCCGCGATAGCTGAGCGGGCTCAGCACCATGCGCACAATCAGCGTCAGGAAGATGATGGCCAGGCCGGGCCCCACGCCGTCAGTCAGCTTGCGCAGGATCCAGTGCAGCGGGGCCGAAACCATGGAAGGCCAGCCGGTCGGGGCCAGGTCGCGCCACTGGGCATTCAGCTCCTCGTCCTGGGGGGCGGGCGCGTTCCAGGCCTGTTCCAGGTACTCCTTGTCGCGCGGGCCCACGTAGAAGCTCATGCGCGTGGACTGCTCACCGGCCTTGCCGTCCTTGGCCGCGGGCACCTGCAGCGGAGGAGCCAGCAGGCTGACGGCGGCAGTTCCCCCCACCGGCAGCACCGTGCCGGACCAGCGGTTGTCGCGCAGGTCCGGGTTGGCCGCCAGCACCGCCAGAAAGAACTGCGTGCGCAGGCCGTGCGCCAGCAGGAACCGGTCCTCTTTGTCCATCTCGTCCAGCGTGCGGTTGTCCACGCTGGTCAGGGCGGGCTTGCCTTCCTCGGCGCGATCCTCGTTGATATCGGCCAGTTCGTCCTTCAGGTGTGCTATCGCCGGCTCTTCGTGCAGATCGCTGAAGCGCTTGCCCTCGGTGCTGCCGTACAGCGCCACCCGCGCATGCTCGGCGCCGGTGTGCGTGCCGTCGTTGGTCATGCCCACCGGGCCCCACAGCCCCACCACCTTGTCAGCGACCTTGTCGCCGTGGTTCTCCACACGCAGCTCCACGTCCAGCCGGAAGGTGTCCGGCCGCAGCGTGATGGTCTTGAACAGGATGGTGTCGTCGCTCTCGCGGCTGTGGGCAAAGCCCTGCGAGGGAGGAAACCGGAAAGTCAGCGACTGGCCTCCCCCTGCAGCGTCCACGGGCCCGGAGACCAGCTCCCAGCGCGCAGTGTTGCGCCACTCGTCGTTGTCATCCAGGCGCAGGGCCAGTGGGGCCAGGCTGGGGGCAGCCTCCAGGGGGCGCAGCATTTCCAGCGCAACAGACGGTTTCTCGACGGGGTCGCTGGGCGTGCGCAGGAACACCGGGTTGCCCGCGGCGTCCACAAACGAAAGGCTCTCAATGGTCGCGCCGCGCTCGCTGATGACCGCCGTCAGGCGGCTGTTGGCCAGCCGGTGCGTGCGGGCCTCGGCGCGCTCAATGGCCTTGAAGCCGCGGTCCTCGGACGCCGACGTGGGCCGCGTGGCCACCTGGGTGCTGGGAGTGGTGCTGCGCAACTCGCCGCCGGCCGCGGGCGGCAAGGGCGTGTTGTCCGCCGGTGCATTGGCCGCGGGCGTGGGCGCCGGCGCAGGCTTGGAAGGAAAGAACAGGGCGCTGGCGCCGTAGAACAGGCCCACGATCACCAGGATCGTGACAACCATGCCGATCATGTCCTTGCGGTGCATCCGGCGATCCCTCAAATTCTGCGGCTGGCGCGGAAAAGGCCCGTTCGTATAGACCACCCCCCAAGGCCCGTCAATGCAGAGTATCGAGCTCTCGGTTCCTGTCGTGCCGCCCCTGGGGGCGAACTTGCTGGTGCCGCCCGGCGCCAGGGCAGCCGCCCTGTTCATCCAGGGCAGCGGCGTGCACGACCGCGACGGCAGCATGCCCGCCGTGGGCTTCCAGAGTACCCTCTACCGCCGCGTTGCCCGCGAACTGGCCCAGCGCTGCGCCCTGGCCGGCCTGCGCTACGACAAGCGCGGCCATGACCTGCCCGCCCCCGGCCCGCAGGACTACACCATCGAATCCCGCCTCGCCGACGCCGCTGCCGCCTTGGCCCTGCTACGCAGCCGCCCCGAGTGCTCCGGGCTGCCGCTGTTCCTGCTGGGCCACAGCGAGGGCGCCCTGGTCGCCGCCAAGCTGGCCGAGCGCGAAGCCGTGCGCGGCGTGGTGTGCCTGGCCGCGCCCTGGGGCAACGTGTTTGAACTCAACCGCGACCGCGCGCGACGCCTGCTAGCCAATGCCGGCACGCGCGAACGCGGCGAGCGCGCCGTCGCCTTCCACGACATTCTCGAACGGTTATTCCGGGAAGGCTCCCGAATCTTGCCGGAACAGTTCGTGGAACTGGCCCAACCCTACTTCGGCACGGGCTACCAGGGCTGGGAGTCGTTTGAGTGGCTGGCCGGCCACTGGGCCGGGGCCTTGCAGTCCGACCCCACCGGCAAGGGCACTCCCATGCTGGTGGTCCAGGGCGGTCGCGACGCGCGGCTGTGGGACGACAACGCCCAGCGCTGGCAACAGTGGTGCGCCGGGCGGCCTTTGGCGCGCTATCACCTGGTGGCGCACATGGGCCACGACCTGAACGACGCGCGCCAGAAGACCTTTCGCGTGGATGATGCAGTGCTGGACCTGATCTGCGGCTTTGTGCGCGAACTGGCCTGATCAACCGTCCTCGTGCAGGCGCACCTGCAAGGACTGCGAGGCTGGGTCCAGCAACACGTCGTAAACCTGCCCCTCCTGCAGCGGCTGGCGGGACTCCCAGCCTTGCGCGCGCGCCAAGAACAGCAGGCCGCCCACGCCGCCCGGCACGTCGCGGGGGTCCAGGTCGGCAACCTCGGTGGCGGGCACGCCGGATACCGAATCAAAGCCGCCCAGCGACACAAACTGGTAATAGCCCTGCCCCAGCCACGACCACATGCCGCGCCACTGGATCACCTGCACCTTCAGCTCAAACTGGTCGCCGCTGGTCAGCACGGGCCGCCGCCGCGCCGCCTGCCGCCGCCCGGCGCGGTCCACCGGGTAGAACAGCAGGTTGGTCTGCTGGGCTTCACGGTCCAGCTTGCCCACTTCAATCTCGGCGATCTTGCGTGCCATGGCCGGCTGCACGGCAAACTCGGCGGTTTGCACAGCCAGCACCAGCGCTTCAACGGCCAGCCAGATCACGATGGCGCCGATGCCCAGCAGGCTCAGGTCCACCACGGGGATCACACGGCTGGCCTCGATGTCCTCGCGGCGGCGGGTTTTCATCCACACCCAGACACGCTGCACGACAAAGGCCACCAGGAACACGCCCAGCACGCCGCCGAAGACGGCAACTGCTTTCAGCCGAAATGCGGAGTCGGTGTCCATGGCCGGATTATGCGCGTGCAACAGGCTCAGAAAACAGGGGGCTGTGTTGAAACCTGCCCGCTACTCGCCCGCCTGCGAGCTGCGGGCCGGGCGGTCCAGCGTCTCGGCCAGCCAGGTGGTCTCCTCGGCGGGGCGGCTGCCGTGCACAAAACTGAAATCCGCCTGGGGGCGCTGGCCTGTGGGCTCGCGCCACCAGTGATACTTCATGTGGTACCAGCCGCTCTTCTGGCGGTCGTCGGCCCTCACGATCCCGGAGATCACGTGGCTCTGCTGGTGGTTCTCGTTGAAGTTGGCCGGAATGCGCGTGACCAGTGAGCCGGTACGGTTGCCGGGCAGGTGGGCAAAGCCGAGGCGGGTCCAGTCTGCGCCTTCCACGTAAGCAGGGTAATAGCGCACCACGCGCCACACCTGCACCTGCTCGATCATCGGGCCCACCGAAAGATAGCCGCGCTCGAAGTGCCGGTCGCGCTGGAAGGGCGGCAGCCGGTAGACCACCCGGCCGCTATCGTCCTCTCCGACGCGGTGCAACCGGAAGGCCTCCACCAGCGTCAGGGTCTCGCGGATCACGCGGCCGTCGTAGCGCTCGTACACCACTTCCTGGGCAATCTCCTGGACCAGGGCGTTGTAGCTGAACTCGTCCGTGGCCAGCAGCTCAAAGCCCAGGCTCACGTCATAGCCGTCGTCGTCGTGGGTGGGCTCGCCGCGCAGTTCCAGCTTCAGCTCGTAGGCGGGCAGTTCCGCGGGCGCCACGGGGGCCGCGGCGTAGTTGCCGCCGCCCGCACAGCCAGCCAGCATCCCCCCCGCTGCCAGCAGGGCGGTCAACGCTATACTCGCGGCTCGGGCGCGAAGTGAACCCATGCAGACCGCAACCCCTGAACTGACCCGCGAGCCATACTACAAACCCTTCAGCCGCCTGATGAAGGAGTTGTTCGGCGAGCCCGTCTACAAAGTAACCCTGGACGCGGGTTTCACCTGCCCCAACATTGACGGCACCAAGGCCACCGGCGGCTGTACGTTCTGCGACAACGTGAGCTTCAGCCCGGCCCTGCGCAACGGCAGCACGGGCATAGCTGCGCAACTGGAGAAGGGCGCCCGGTTCTATCGCGAGAAGTTCGGGGCCCGGCGCTTTCTGGCCTACTTCCAGGCCTTCACCAACACCTATGCACCCATCGAGAAGCTGCGGGCCATGTGGGATGCGGCACTGGCCCACCCGGACGTCTGCGGTATCAGCGTGGGCACGCGGCCCGATTGCGTGGACGCCGCCAAGCTGCAACTGTTGCAGACCTATGCCGACGGCAGCGCCGCCGTGTGGCAGCAGCGCCTGGCCGCGGGCACGGCGCCCACGAAGCTGCCCTACGTGTGCATCGAATACGGCATGCAGACCATGCACGACGCCACGGCCGAGCGCGTGAACCGCGCCCACACCCACGCAGAGACCGTGACCGCCGTGGAACTGACCCGCCGGCACGCACCCGCTGCCCACCTGTGCCTGCACCTGATTGCCGGGCTGCCCGGCGAGACACCCGCCATGGTGCGCCAGAGCATTGCCGAGTGCGCGCGGCTGCGCCCCGACAGCATCAAGTTCCACCACGCCTACGTGTACGAGAACACGGTCATGGCGGCCCAGTTTCGCGCCGGCGAGTTCACCATGTTTGACCTGGACACGCACGTTGGGCTGGCGGCTGACTGCATCGAGGCCATGGCGCCCGGCGTGTGCGTAGAGCGCCTGGTGGGCGAACTGACTGATCCCGGCGTGATCGCCCCCCTGTGGGGCAAGAGCAAACTGCAGATCTATCGCCTGATCAGCGACGAGTTGCGCCGACGGGGAACGTGCCAGGGCGCCCGCCGGCAGGGCTGACAAAAAAACTTTCGCTGCGGACAAGCCCGACCGCGCCGCCGCAAATGTCCGTTGCAGATTCCCTTGCGCACGGCGCGCCCTGTGGATATTTGCCTGCCGCCGGCATGTGCCGCAGTTTGCGCTTGCGCAGCACCCCCGACACCTATAGACAGCAGGCCCCGTAAGGGGATCGCAACCTTCCCGCTACACACAACTGCTGCCACGACCCGCCGCAGGCGGGCCGCGGCCCTTTTGGGTGATACCGGGCGACGCTCCCCGTGGACGATGCGCCGGCCTTTGCCGGCGAACCGAAGGAACGGAAATGAACGAAACGATGCTCTTCCCGCAGGGCCGCTCCGTGGACGACGTGTTGCAGTTCGCCAAGGAGCGCGGCTGCACGATGCTGGATATCCGCTTCATGGACCTGCCGGGTCTCTGGCAGCACTACACCTTTCCCATCCGCCGTCTGACGCGGGATTGCTTTGAAGAAGGCTTTCCCTTCGACGGCAGCTCGCTGCGCGGCTGGCAGAAGATCAACGAGTCCGACATGCTGGCGCTGCCCGACCCCGGCACGGCCTTCATTGACCCGTTCATGAAGGAGCCCACGCTGGTGCTGATCGCCAACATCGTGGACCCCATCGAGCGCACGCCTTACCCGCGCGACCCGCGTAACATCGCGCGGCGCGTGGAAGCTTACGTGAAGAGCTGCGGCGTCGGCGACACCATCTTCATCGGTCCCGAGGCCGAGTTCTTCATCTTCGACGACATCCGCTTCAGCACGGGCATCAACCACGGCTATTACTACATTGACAGCAAGGAAGGCGCCTGGAACACCGGCCGCGTCGAAGAGGGCGGCAACCTGGGCTATAAGCCGCGCGTCAAGGGCGGCTACTTCCCGGTGCCGCCGATGGACAGCCTGCACGATATCCGCACCGAGATGCTGCTGACCATCGGTCGCCTGGGCATGACGCCCGAGCTGCACCACCACGAGGTGGCCACCGGCGGCCAGTGCGAGCTCTCGGTCAAGTTCGACACCCTGGTGCGCGCTGCCGACAACCTGATGCTGTACAAGTACGTGGTCAAGAATGTGGCCCGGCGCCACGGCAAGGCCGCCACCTTCATGCCCAAGCCCCTGTTCGGCGACAACGGCAGCGGCATGCACTGCCACTCGTCCATCTGGAAGAGCGGCAAGAACCTCTACGCCGGCGACGGCTACGGCGGCCTCAGCCAGACCGCCATCTACGCCATTGGCGGCATCCTGAAACACGCCCACGCCCTGTGCGCCATCACCAACCCCACCACCAACAGCTACCACCGCCTGGTGCCGGGCTATGAGGCGCCAGTCAACCTGGCCTACAGCAGCCGCAACCGCAGCGCCTGCGTGCGTATCCCGCTGGCCGGCGACAGCCCAGCCGCCAAGCGCTTTGAGTACCGTATTCCGGACCCCAGCTCGAACCCGTACCTCACGTTTGCGGCAATCACCATGGCGGCCCTGGACGGCATCCAGAACAAGATTGACCCCGGCCAGCCCATGGACAAGGACCTCTACGACCTGCCGCCGGAAGAGCTGAAGGACATCCCGCAGGCCCCGGGCAGCCTGGAACAGAGCCTGAAGGCGCTGGAGAAGGACCACGCGTTCCTGCTGAAGGGCGACGTGTTCAGCGCGGACGTGATCAACGAGTGGATCAGCTACAAGATGAAGCACGAGGTGGACGCCATGCGCTTCCGGCCTCACCCTCACGAGTTCGAGCTGTACTTCGACATCTAGGGCCAGATCCGGCCTGCGTTTCTCCCAGGGGGCGCGTGAACCGCGCCCCCCTGCTGGTTCGTATGGTGCATGCGGCGGCCGCGGCGTACGTTCAAGGCGGACATCTGCATCCCGGAGAGCTTCGATGCGCCATGGCGTGATCGTACTTGGTCTGGCCCTGCTGGCCGCCGCGGTCGGCTACTCGAGCAGCGCCCTGCGATCGAGGCTTGCCGAACCGCAGGTTGTGTATGCCCAGACCACTCGCGCTGAAAAGGGCATCCGCATTGCGCTCTTTGACCCGGAGGCTGCCGCGCGCCGCAGCCTGAAGTTCAACGACCTTCAGCTCCGGTGGCACGAGATACAGATGGCTGTGAAGGCTGAGCTGGAGAGCCTGCAAGCTGATTACGACAAGCTGACCGCCGAGCAACGTGCGGCTGTACTCGCCGGTGACAACGAACTTGCCTGAGAGACCGAGGCTCGGCGTTCGGCATTACAACGGGCCATCGAGACCACCCGCGCCGAACGAGAGACCTACGTGAAGCGGACGCGTGCCCAATACCAGAAAGACGTGCTGGTTGAGGTGATGGCCAAGGCCGAAGAGTACTGCAAGAAAGAGGGTTTTGACCTGCTGCTGCAGGATTACACCAAACTGGAGGTCGCGGAGAACGCTTTCTTTGATGCGCGCACGGAGCCGCAGACTCTGGCCAAGAAAACCGTCTTGCTCGCACCCGGCGCGGACACAGGCACCAATCCCTATGTCACCCGCATAGACCGATAGCCCCTACAATCCAGTGGTGCAGCCGCGGGGCTGTCCGTACTATCCCCGGGCGCTGACTTTGGAGACTACTCATGAACCGCATTCTTGCCTCAGTGGGACTTGCCGCCCTTGCCGCCGTCGCCGGCCTTGCCGGAAGCGCCATTCACCAGCACTTCTCGCAGCCCCAGGAAGTGCACGCCCAGAGCGTGCGCGCCGAAAAGGGCATCCGCATTGCCCTGCTCAACCTGGAAGCCGCGGCCCGCAAGAGCAGCAAGTTCACCGACTTGAAGGTGAAGTGGGACGAGACCCAGAAGGCCATGAAGGACGAAACGGAGCGCCTGCAAGCGGACCTCGAGAAGCTGAAGCTTGAAGTGCGCGCCGCCCAGGCTGCCGGGGACATCGAGTTGGCCATGACTGCCCAGGCCCAGCACTCCGCCCTGCAGGAGACCATGGAAGTCACCCGCAAGCAGCAGGGTGCCTACCTGCAGAGCCTGCTGAACCAGTACCAGAAGGACGTGCTGGTCGAGGTGATGGCCAAGGCCGAGGAGTACTGCAAGAAAGAGGGCTTTGACCTGCTGCTGCAGGATTACACCCTCGACGCCACCGAGGCCGGTTTCTTCAGCGGCGGCGCCTATGCCGAGACCCTGATGAACAAGCCGGTGCTCTACGCGCCGGGCCTGAAGGACCTGAAGAACGCCTACGTCGTGGACATCACCGGCGCCATCAACTAACCGGGTCGCTTGCAACGCCCTGCCCGGCCCGCGCGATTGCACGAGCCGGGCAGGACTCGTTCAGGCTGTAAGTTCCGGCTGACAACAGCTACTCATGGACAGTGCAGCACTGGCCCACACGGAGCACACACGCGTGAAGGACTATCCCGGCTGGCTGGCCCAGCTCCTGAAACGCCGCCGCTCGCGTCGCTTCTTCTCAGAGCATCCGGTAGATCGCGACGCCCTGGAGCGGGCCCTGCAGGCCGCCATGCGCGCGCCCTCAGGCGCCAACACCCAGCCCTGGGAGTTTGTGCTCATCGAGCGGGGGCCCATTCGCGACAAGGTCCGCGAGCTGTGCGAGCGCGCCGACGAAGAGTTTCATCGCCGTGCCCCCGAGTGGCTGCGTCAGTTCTTTGCCGGCCACGAAATCACGCCGGTCAAGCAGTTCATGGCCCGCGCCCCCTGGCTGGTGGCTGTCTTTGGGCGCCGCGACCTGCCCTTCTGGCTGCAGAGCGTGTGGCTGGCGATTGCCAACTTCAACATCGCCCTGGAGGCCGAGGGCCTGCACAGCCTGACCTACACCCCCACCCTGGACAAGAACTTCAACCGCCTTTTGGGTGTAGACGAGTCCTGGTCCTGCCAGGCCGTGCTGCCGGTAGGGCATGGCGAAGCAGACGAAGTGCTGACGCACCGGCCCCGCAAAGGCCCCGCCGAGAAAGCACACATCGTGACGGGCGACGGCCGCCTGCTGCCCTTTGATGCGCGCCTGCCCTTCGAACCGTAAACGACAAAGCGCCCGGGACGGACCCGGGCGCTTTGCTTCTGGATGTAGCTAGCTCTTGACGGCCGACTCGGCGCGCACGGCGTCGGCGCGGGCCGACTTGCGATCGGTGCAAGCGCTCTCGCCGCCGCAACCGCCACAGCCGCCCCCGCAACCGCCACAGCCGCCGCCGCAACCGCCACAGCCGCCGCCGCAGCCGCCCCCGCACCCGCCACAACCGCACTTGCCGCCACAGCCACACGGGCCGCCGCGACCACCTCAGCCACACTTGCCGCCACAGCCGCACTTGCCCTTGCACTCGCCGCCGCAGGCCTTGCAGCCGTCACGGGCGCGAACCTCATCCGCAGCCGCCGCCTTGCGGTCACTGCAGCCGCAGGTGTCGCAGCCGCCCTTGTCACAGCAAACCGTGTCGCACTCGTTGGTGCCGCCCGCCGGGCAGCACTCGCACTCTCATCAGCCGTCCGGTCAGCCGTCGGGGCAGCAATCCTGCGGGTTGGCGGCAGCCTTGGGTGCCGAAGCGGCTGTGCTGACAACCTTCTCGGCCGCGTCAGACTGGGCGAACAGTGACCCGCTACCCAGGAAAAGCGCCACGGTGGCAAAGAGCACAAGCAGGGCGATCCTCATGTTGGTCCTTTCAGTGGTTAGTTGCCGCACCACGACCCGCAAAGCCTATCACGCCAGGCGCGCCCGCGCCATTGCAGCCGGTATCTGAAGGGCTATCCTCAGCGCAAATGCACCAAAGTGGCTGAACCCAAGGACACCCCGTGGCCAAGAAGATCCTTCGTTGCACCGTGAACGGGAGGCAGATCGAGCTTGCCGTGGCGCCGAACCAGACGCTGGTCCAGGTGCTTCGCGACGAGCTGAACCTGACCGGCACCAAGGTTGGTTGTGACATGGGCACCTGTGGTTGCTGCACGGTGCACATCAACGGCAAGGCCAAGCTCTCGTGCCTGACGCTGGCCCTGGAGTGCCAGGGGGCGCAGATCACGACCATTGAGGGCCTGAACCAGTACGAACTGCACCCGTTGCAGAAAGCCTTTGCGGAGAAGGGCGGCAGCCAGTGCGGTTTCTGCACGCCCGGCTTCATCATGAAGAGCGCCGCCCTGCTGGCGGAGAACCCCGCCCCCTCGCGCGAAGAGATCGCGGCGGGACTGTCGGGCAACCTGTGCCGGTGCACGGGTTACGTGAAGATTTACGACGCGGTGGAACAGGCGGCCCAAGAGATGCAACGGGCCGAAGCACCGGCGCCGGCCCCGGCGCGCACCTGAACGCCGCGCCGGCCGCTTGATTCACACAGTGCCAGTCAGGGTCCTGTCCGCTGCGACGTGGCACGGTCCTGCAGCAGGCAGCACCAAGGATGACGACATGCCGCACGCACCGAATGCAGGACAGACGACCAACAACCACCAGCTCAATCGCGGCGTGTGGGGCGCAGCGGGCGCGCCCGCACAGGTTCCGTTCAACACAGTCGGCCAGCGTGTACCCCTGAAAGACGCCTTCCGCAAGGTGACCGGCGAGGGCATCTACGCCGACGACATGCGCCTGCCCGGCATGCTGCACGCCCGCATCCTGCGGTCCACCCACGCCCACGCCCGCATCCGCTCCATTGATACCCGTGCAGCCGAAGCCCTGCCCGGCGTGCGCGCGGTCATCACCGGCGCCGAAAGCGACCGTCGCTTTGGCGTGCTGCCCGTCAGCGAAGACGAAACCGCCCTGGCCACCGACAAAGCCATTTATGTGGGCGACCCGGTCGCCGCCGTGGCTGCCGACAGCGAAGAAATTGCAGCACAGGCCATCTGGCTGATCGAGGTGGACTACGAACCGTTGCCCGAGTTCCTGAAGCCCCAGGACAGCCTCAAGCAAGTGCCGCCCGAGCACCAGCTTCACGACAAAGTGGACAAGGGCCACCCCGGCACCAACGTGCACAAGGCCGTGGACCAGGAGTTCGGCGACGTGCAGGGGGCCTTCAAGCAGGCGGCCTGCATCGTGAACGGCGAGTTCAAGTTCGACGGCATCACCCACGCCCCCACCGAGCCGCACGCCGTGCTGGCCCACTGGGACGCCGACGACCGCCTGAACCTGTTCACGCCCCAGCAGGTGCCCCACTACACCCACAAGGCGCTCTCCAAGGTGCTGGACCTGCCCATGCACCGCATCCAGGTCATCCGCACCATGGTGGGCGGCGGCTTCGGCGGCAAGTCCGACCCGTTCCAGCACGAGATGGTGGTGGCCATGCTCTCGCGCCGCACCCGCCGGCCCGTGAAGCTGACCATGGACCGCGAGGAGATCTTCCTGACCGGCCGCGGCCGTCACCCCACCGAAGGCAAGCTGGCCATGGCCTTTGGCGCCGACGGCAAGCTGCTGGGCCTGGATTCGGACATCATCATTGACGGCGGCGCCTTTGCCAGCTTTGGCGTCGTCAGCACCTACTACAACGGCGTGCTGTCCAACGGCCCGTACCTGCTGCCGGCCTTCCGTTACAAGGGCCGCCGCATCTACAGCAACCGCATTCCCAGCGGCGCCATGCGCGGCCACGGCAGCGTTAACCCGCGCTATTGCACGGAAACCCTGGTGGACATGGCGGCCGTGAAGCTGGGGCTGGACCCCTGCGAACTGCGACTGCGCAACTTCCTGCAGCCCAACACGCTCACGCCGTTCCACAAGTTCCGCATCACCAGCAACGGCGTGCGCGAGGCCCTGCTGGAGGCCATGAAGCGCAGCGACTGGAAGAACAAGTGGGGCAAGCTGCCCTATGGCCACGGCATCGGCGTGGGCTGCAGCTTCTTCATCTCGGGATCGGCGCTGCCCATTCACTGGAACAAGCTGCCGCAAAGCACCGTGCACCTGAAGATTGACTTCGACGGCGGCGTCACCGTGCATTCCATGGCCGCCGACATCGGCCAGGGCAGCGACACCGTGCTGGCCCAGTGCGTGGCTGAGGTGCTGGGCGTGAAGCTGGACCGCGTGCACGTGAAGAGCCAGGCCAGCGACATGGCCCCCGTGGACCTGGGCAGCTACAGCTCGCGGGTCACCTTCATGGCCGGCAACGCGGCCCGCGACGCCGCCGAGAAGGCCCGCGCCCTGCTGGCCGACGCCGCCGCCAAGCTGACCGGACAGCCGGCCCAGTACTTTGACTTTGTCGACGAGCAGCTGATCTGCCGCAGCAAGCCGCACATTCGTGTGAGTTTCATGGACGCACTGCATGAGGCGCATTCGGGGCGGGGGGCTTTGGCCGTGAGCGGCTGTTACCAGAGCCCGCCCCTGGGCACCGAGTTTAAGGGCAGCAACGCGGGCCTGTCGCCCTCGTACAGCTTCAGCGCCTTCATCTGCGAGCTGAAGGTGGACCCGGACACGGGCATCGTCACACCGATCAAGGTGTGGGCGGCCCACGACTGCGGCCGAGCCCTGAACCCCCTTTCCGTGGAAGGGCAGATCGAGGGCAGCGTGCACATGGGCCTGGGCCAGGCGCTGACCGAGCAAATGCGCTACCGCGGCGGGCAGCTGCTGAACGCCAACCTGCTGGACTACAAGATTCCCATGACCGTGGACACGCCGGAGATCGAGGCCATTGCCATCGAGAGCGTGGACCCGGAAGGGCCCTTTGGCGCCAAAGAGGCGGGCGAGGGTGCTTTGGCGCCCATCATCCCGGCCGTGGGCAATGCGATCTATGACGCCATTGGCGTGCGCATGTTTGAGGTGCCCATGACGCCGGAGCGTATTCTGCGGGCCATCGAAGCCAAGAAACGCGAGCAGACAAAGTAGGCGGCTGCCAAGGCACGGGTGAAAGTCCCTCCATGCCGGGCGCCGCGCGGGCCACCACAGCACGACATCATGACGACGGACCAACAACCGGGGTTCAACCTCAAAACCGAGGGCAAGCGCGTGCTGCGCGGGTCCTCCGGCGGTCGCATGCAGCAAAAAGCCAACCCCGTGGCCGACGCCAAGCCGGAGTACGACGTCATCGTCATCGGCAGCGGCCTGGCCGGCATGACCGGCGCCAACGTGCTGGCCACCCAAGGCTACCGCGTGGCGCTGTTCGAGCAGCATTACAACTACGGCGGGCTGGCCACCTGGTTCAAACGCCCCGGGGGCCACACCTTCGACATCTCCCTGCACGGCTTCCCGGTCGGCATGGTCAAGTCCATGCGGCGTTACTGGGGCAAGGAGATCGCCGACAGCATCGTGCCTCTGCAGAGCATCCGCTTCCACAACCCGCAGTTCAGCTTCGAAACGACCTTCACGCGCGAGGATTACACCGAGAAGGTCGTGCGCGCGTTCCGCCTCGAGCGCACCCAGGTGGAGGCCTTCTACGACCACCTGCGCGCCATGGAGTACTACAACAACGACGGCACCACCACGCGCCGGATGCTGGAGCGGTTCTTCCCGGGCCGCAACGACGTGCACCGCGCGTTCATGGAGCCCATCACCTACGCCAACGGCAGCACCCTGGACGAGCCCGCCGTCACCTACGGCATCGTCTTCTCGAACTTCATGAGCAAGGGCGTGTTCACCTTCAGCGGCGGCACAGACCAGCTCATCCTGCGCATGCGGCGCATCTTGGCCCGCAACGGCGTCGAGTGCTTCAGCGGCGCCGAGGTTGAGAAGATCCTGGTCGAAAACGGACGCGTCGTCGGCGCCCGGGTCAACAGCCGTGACATTCGCGCCCGCGCCGTGCTGAGCAACGCAAATATCAAGAACACCGTGCTGCGGCTGGCGGGCGAGGGCAACTTCAAGCCCGCGTTCGTGGAGAAGACCCGCGCCGTGCGGCTGAGCGGCTCAAGCTGCCAGGTGTACATCGGCATCCGGCGGGGCGAGAGCATCCCGTTCATTACGGACCTGCTGTTCTGCAGCGAAGCGCCGGCCTTCAGCAGCGAGGAGCTGTGCGACCTGCACACGAAGAGCCGGACATTCAGCTTCTATTACCCCAAGACGCGGCCTCACCTGCCCGACGCCGGCTACACCATTGTGAGCAGCAACAACGCCCGCTGGGACGACTGGGCCAACCTGCCCGAGGCTGACTACGAACGCGAAAAGAACGCGCTGATTGAGCGCACCGTGGCGCACCTGGAGAAGTTCATTCCCGATGTGCGCGGCAAGATTGACCACCTGGAGGCCAGCACTCCGCGCACCTTCCGCTTCTACGCGGCCCACGATGCAGGGGCCAGCTTCGGCACCAAGTTCGAGGGCCTGGAAGTAAGCCAGGGCCTGAGCGAACAGCTACCCGGCCTCTATCACGCGGGCAGCGTGGGCATCATCATGAGCGGTTGGCTGGGCACGGTGAACTACGGCGTGATCACGGCAGCCAAGATGGCGGAGTATCTGTACGTGGCGAGGTAGGCGGTGGATTCAACACCCAGCAACTGCACGCCAGAACAGCCTCCGCGCCTCAGCGGTTCACACAAGACGTCGATTGTTGAGCAGATCATCCCCCACCGGGCGCCGTTTCTGTTCGTGGACCGGATCCTTGAGCAAGCTGGCAGCCGCATCGTGACCGAGCGCCTGATCCGCCCCGACGAGCCCCACTTTGCCGGCCACTACCCGGGCTCACCACTCATGCCGGGCGTGTTGCTGTGCGAGGCATGCTTCCAGACCGGCGCTATCCTCATGGCCTGCCGTGATGTGGGCGTCTCGCCCGCAGCAATCCGTGATGTGGGCGTCCCGCCCGCAGCAATCCGCGATGTGGGCGTCCCGCCCGCAGCAGTCCGTGATGCGGGCGTCCCGCCCGCAGCAGTCCGTGATGTGGGCGTCCCGCCCGCAACACACAGCAGCCGCCCCCCTGCCGCCCAGCTTCGCCATCGCGGCCGGCTCCCGCACTGGGAGCGCGAGTCCGGGACCTACTTCGTCACCTGGCGACTCCACGACTCGCTGCCGCAAGAGGTCCTTCAGCAGTTGCTGCTGGAACGCGACGAATTGGCCCGCGCAGCCACCCGGCAGGATTCCGCTCTGACCGCACCCGAGCAGTCCCGCCTGCTTGAATTTCACACCGAGCGAATGGACACGCTGCTCAATGCGGGCCTCGGTGCATGCCACCTGCGAGACGAGCGTTGCGCCCAACTCGTGCGCGATGCGCTGCTCAAGTTTGATGGCGAGCGCTATGACCTGTATGCGTGGTGCGTCATGCCAAACCACGTTCATGTGGTTTTCAGCGCCAGGTCGGGTCACGCGCTTGCGGACCTGCTGCACTCCTGGAAGTCATACACGGCAAAGGCGTGCAACAAGGTGCTTGGCCGAAGCGGCGCCTTCTGGATGGACGAGTCATTTGACCGGCTGGTGCGCGACGAGGACGAGTTCCGTCGCTTCGTGGCTTATACTCTTGCGAACCCGGCAAGTGCGCGGCTTGGCAACTGGCCTTGGGTGGGAACAGGAGCGGAAGCAGGCGGGCAGGTTGCGGGCGGGACGGCCTGTATCACGGACGGCAACGGCAGTGCGGGCAAGATGCCCGCATCACCACTGCCTGCGGGCGGGACGCCCGCCTCACAAACTGCGCCCGCAGCACAAACTGAGCCATCCTCACAGACCAAGCCCGTGCTCACGCGCATCCTGGAGGCCAAGTTCCGCGGCATGGTGCACCCCGGCGACCTGCTGCGCATCGAAGTCTCCGAAGACGAGGTCATGGGCGACGCCCACGTCATGTCCGGTCGCGTTGATGTCGCCGGCAAGAACGTCTTGCGCGTCAAGTTCATCGTCGCCATGGTGGAGTTGCCCGCACCGCACCAAGCCACCGAACAGCCATGACCGACTTCCTGCAACTCGAAGGCAAGACCATCGTCGTGATGGGTGCCGCCAACCGGAAATCGGTGGCGTGGGTGGCCGGCTGCACGTTGCAGGACGCCGGGGCGCGCGTGGTGCACGTGGTACGCAACAGCGCGCGCGTCGCCGAGATTGAGGCGCTGCTGCACAAGCGCGGCAAGCCCGCCACGGTGCTGGCCTGCGATGTCGAGGACCCGGCGCAGATTGAGGCCCTGGCTGCGCGGCTGGAAGGCCCCCTGCACGGGTTCGTGCACAGCATCGCCTTTGCCAACTACTCGCAGGGCTTCAAGCCGTTTCATGAAACGCGCCGCGAGGACTTCTTGCAGGCTGTGAACGTGAGCGCCTTCTCACTGGTGGCGCTGGCCAATGCCCTGAAGGACAAACTCGCTCCCGGCGCTTCCGTGGTAACGGTCGGCATCAGCACCACGCGCATGGCCGCCGAGAACTACGGCTACATGGCCCCCATCAAGGCTGCGCTGCACAGCAGCGTGGTGTTCCTGGCCAAGAGCTTCGGCCAGGCCGGCGTGCGCTTTAATGCCGTGTGTCCCGGCCTGCTGAAGACCAGCGCCTCGGCGGGCATTCCCGGCTACCTGGAAAGCTACCTGTTCGCCGAGCAGGCCACCCTGCGCAAGCGCGCCCTCACCACGCAAGAAGTCGCCGACGCCATCGCCTTCCTGGTCAGCCCGCGCAGCAGCGGCATCAACGCCCAGGAAATCGTGCTGGATGCCGGCATGGGCGTGAACTACTTCGACCGCACCATCGTCGAGAAGGCCACCAAGTAGCGGCTCCTACTTGGGCCAGAACTTGCGCAGTTCCTCGTAGCTGGGCGGAAACGTCGCCGTGTAGCGGAGCTGGTTGGGAATCGGGTAGCGCACGCCGCCCTTGTGGGTGCCTTCAAAGCCGCGGATCAGCTCGTCGCGCCTGGCCCACGGGAAAGCAAAGGCCATCTCGTGGTCCTGGGTCTGGCCGAATATGCGGTCGCCGTAGCAGGGCAGAATGACCTGGGGCTTGCCGGTCTGCATGGTCTCAATCACTTCATCGGCGCAATCCGTGCGCCCTGAGAAGCGCGAGTGGATGTAGCCGCCGTTCTCCCACAGTGCCGCTGTCACGCAGCGCATCACCTGGGCCGGGTTGCCGAACACCAGCACCACCTGGGGCTCGAAATCAACGCGGGCCAGGGCACCCGAGACCATGGCGTAGTACTTGCCGAAGTCAAAGCACGGGGCCTGGGCCTCGGTGCGCTTGCCGGCCGCCGCGTCCTTGGTGTACATGCCGGCGCAGCAGTGGCCGCCGTCGAAGTGCTCCACGCGCGGCTGAAAGCCGAACAGCGTCGCGCCAATCGGGCACGAGATGTCGGCGCGGCTCACCGCCACCGTCCAGCCGTGATGGCGCGAGAAGCTCATCCCCTGGCACAGGGCGCTGTCAATCTTCATGTCCTTGCCCGGGCGCTTGGCCTTGGGCGGGATGTCCTGCTCGCGCTCGACCATTCGGATGCCGAGCGGGAAGGTGTTGATGCGCAGGTGGGTGTCCAGCGCCGCAGCCAGCTCGGCCGCGGTAATACCCTGGGTTGCCTGGGTCATGATTGGTCCTTGGGTGAGGATTGCGGCCCGGAATGGCGCTCTTTCTCCCACTCGGCTTCTTTGCGCGCAAGGGCCGCGCGAACTTCATCCAGGCCCTCCACGGTGCCGGCCGCGGTGCTGCCGCCCACCTTCGGGTCGCTCTCCAGGGCGGGTTTGGCCTCTTTCTCAGTCTTCTCCGCCTTGGGGGGCCAGAGTGGCATCTCGGCGATGACTCGCCCGCGCTTGTGGAAGTACAACATGAACCCCAGCCCGAACACCGCCATCGCCAACGAGAGCACCTGCCCCATGCTCAGGCCAAGAAACACCGTACCCAGGTCGTTGCCCTGCTGCTGGAACTGCACGTCCGGCTGGCGGAAAAACTCGCCAATGAAGCGCGCCAGGGCGTAGCCCATGAAGAACGCCCCCGCGATTACCCCGGTGCGCTTCACGCGCCGGCGCAGGAACAAGAGAAACAAGAAAAGCAGCAGCCCCTCCAGCACAAGCTGATAGATCTGGCTGGGGTGGCGCGGCGTCGTCACCACGGGAAAGTCGCCGAACCACAGATGGCCGGGCGCGTCAGGGCTAACGAACTCCGGCCCATTGGGGCCCTGAGTCATCACCTCCCAACCTTGGCGATAGGCGTCCGGGTTGCGATACAAGACGTAGCTTCCGTGCTCCAGCACGCCGTCGGGGTTGACCGCCTTCAGGCTGGTCAGCCACTGTTCCACCTGTGCCGGGTCCTCAGGCTTGGGTATGCGCTCGTAGAGCTCCCCGTTAGAGAACACCACGGGGTGGGTGTGCCCGCTGCGCACAGGAAAGCGCATGGCCCAGGGCAGCCAGTCGGGGGCGGCGCGCCCATACAGCTCGCCGTTCATGAAGTTGGCCAGCCGAATCCAAACAGCACCCAGTGCCCCTGACATGCAGCCAAGGTCGCCAATGTGGCTCACCGGGGCGCGCGACTTCAGCCACCAGAAAAACGCCATCACCGCGACACCCGTGGCGGCGCCGTGGCTGGCCATGCCGCTCCAGTTCAGGAAGATGCGGTTCAGTTGCTCTTTGACGGTGGCTGGGCCCACGGGCGGCGCCCCGAAGTAGAAATCAGGGTTGTAGATGAGACTGTAGGCAGTCTTGGCGCCCACCAGCACGCCAATCATGGCCAGCAGCAGGGCGTCATAGGGCACGTGCGGCTGAACCTTGAACCAGCCCAGCTTGCGGTAGCGGTTCATGAGCACCAGCACGCCGACAAAGGCGAACAGGTACATCAAGTAATAGAAGTCCAGGATAACGCTGCCGCCCGCGCCGCGCTGCCAGTCACTGACGCCGCTGAAGTTCAGCAGCCAGCGCTCGTAGACGACCAGGCCGTCCCTGCTCCAGCGCAGCAGCACGGTAGTAAACCAGTCGTAGATCAGCCGCGGGTGGTTCAGGGCTGCAAGCATAGGACCAGTATTGCACGCCTTGGTGCAGTTGCGAGGCCATGCCCGCCCGTTGTGCCCTTTGTGCGCTGCCAGCCGGGCGTTGAAATAGTCTGTTTCTGCACGCTGCTAGCCGCGCAGCTCTCCGCCCAGGTTTGCTTTCAGGGACGCCACCGCGGCGCCCACCTGCCGCTCGATCTCCTCGCTGGTCAGGGTCCGCTCGTCGTGGCGCAGATACAGGCGGAACGCGAGGCTCTTGCGCCCTTCGCCCACCTGTTTGCCCCGGAACTCATCGAACAGCCGCACCTCGCGCAGCGTGGCGTCTGCGGCGGCGCGCACCGTGCGCTCCACATCGGCCCAGGTGCGGCCCACATCCAGCACCACGGCCAGGTCGCGCTCGGCGGTGGGAAAGCGCGGCAGCTCGCGAAACTCGGGCACTTCGGTCCAGGCCTGCACCAGTGCTTCCAGGTCCAGCTCCGCCACGGCGCAGGTGCCCTCAAGCTGGTAGTGCTTCATCACGGCGGGGGCCGGCTCGCCGACCACACCCAGCAGGCGCTCGCCCAACAGGACGCGCGCAGCCCGGCCGGGCGCAAAACTCGCGTCCGCCAGAGGCTCCACGCGCAGAGTGCCGGCAGCGCGCAAGTCCTCCATCAAGCCTTCCACGACGCCCTTGAGGTCCAGGAAGTCTGCACCCAGCAAGGCAACCAGCTCACGTTCGCCGGACTGGCCGCCGGCCGGGTGAAACACGTTGGCAATCTCGAACAGCCGCGCCGTCGGCGCCCCATGCCGCTGGTTGGTCTGCAACGCCAGCAACATGCTGCCCAGCAAGTTGCGGCGTAGGGCCGGCAGCTCGGCATTGACCGGGTTGCGGGCCTCCAACCGGGCGGCGCCCGTGCTGAACACCGAGAATGCCGCGCCAGGGGCGCCGGCAGCCACAAAAGTATCGGTCAACGCCTCCGAGCAACCCTGGCCCAGCAGGGCACGCCGCAACAGGGCGCGCACCCGCTGGCGCCGCGTGGGCTTGGCCATGGACACCGGCAGGCGCAGCGGCGCGGGCACGCGGTCCAGCCCCCACACGCGGGCGACCTCCTCCACGAGATCAATGGGCTTTTCCAGGTCGCGCCGGAAACTGGGGATGCTCACGGTGATGCCCGAGTCCGTTACGCCGGCGATGCCCAGGCCGAGGCCCCGGAAGATGGCCTCGATCTCGCGCCGCGTGATGGCGGCCCCCACCACGCGCTGCACCAGCGATACTTCCAGGTGTATTTGGCGCT
>JADLBZ010000143.1 GCA_020847415.1 Planctomycetota bacterium | reverse complement strand
GTGCTTCAGCCGCAGCATAGGGGCTGCCGCCGCCAAAGGCCGCACCGTGCAGCAAATGTTGACATGCGGCACAACGCACGAAGCGCACAGCCGGCGCGTTACCGAATCAGGTGTTGGGGCGGGCCTTCACGCAGCAAAGCAATCGCGTCGGCAGCCAGCAGTCCCGTCTCCAGGTGATAGCCCTCAGCGTGGGCACAGCCGCACTTCAGGCCGTAGGCTGCCGTGATGCTTAGAAACTGATCCACAAAGCCCGGCCGTGACATGCGTGTAAGCGCCTCGCCCTCGGGCGTCGCGGCGGTCACGAACTGGCTGCGATAGGCCAGGATCGCCGCCTTCTTGGTCTCGATCACGGCCGAAATGTCCACGTAGAAGCTGGGCTCGAAGTGCCGGCTGTAGCGCGCGTGCACCAGGCGGCGGGTGTGGTGGGGCGGCTCGGGCAGCGAGTAGCCCTTGAGTGCCGCAAAGTGCACGGCGCGCCGCACCAGTCGTGCCGCCGCCTCGTGGTCCGGGTGGTGGCATTGAAAGTACGGCGCGATCACCACCGAGGGGCGCAGGCGGCGCAGCCAGCCGGCCACGTTGCGCACGCTTTCGTCGTCGTCGTGAATATGGCCGTCGGCCATGCCGGCGAACTCGACGGCGCTGCAGCCCAGGATGCGCGCGGCCTCGCGGGCTTCCTGTTCGCGGGTGGCGGGCGTGCCGTGGGTGCCCATCTCGCCGCGCGAGAGGTGCAGGATGCCGGTGCGGTAGCCCTGGGTGCCAGCAGCCGCCAGCCACCCGCCGCAGGTCATTTCGGCGTCGTCGGGGTGGGGGCCGATGGCCAGCAGATCAAGGGGTTCCGTCAAGGTGCTCTCCGCGGCAGGCAAGGGGGCGGCTAGCGAAGCCGGTCGTAGGCTTCCAGGATCATGGCGCCGGGTAAACCGGGTTCGTAGAGGAACTTCTGGCCGGCGGATTTTTCAGCAAGGCCGGTGTTGGAGAAGGTGGACAGGATGTACTCAACGTCCGGGCGCTCGATGCCGTAGAGGATAAAGTAGGCGGCGTCGAGTTCTGCGCGCAGCTGGGCGCGTTCGCTTTCCTTCCACAGGTGCACGCCGTCGCCGCGGGAGCCTATGAAGTTGCAGGCTTGGGCCAAGGGGATCATGTCGTCGGCCGTACAGGTGAGTTTCAGGACGCGCTCGCTGATCCAGGCCTCCAGGGTCTGCTTCTTGTCCCAGGGGCAGGGCTCGGCATAGGTCTCCGGCGGCAACGTCGGCAGTTGCTCGACAATGAAGAAGTTGAGCGTAATGCCGCCAATCTTCTGCCGGGTGATGTAATCAAACGCATAGCTGTTCAGATTGCCCAAGAGGCAAGGCTGCAAGTGGGGGCAAGTCTCCGTGAGCGCCAAGACAAATTTGTTGGTTGCCGCCGCCCGCGGAATGAACGCGGAGATCATCGTTCGTTCATTTGTTGGGCTGGTGATATCCTTGAAGCCAAGCAGCCATTTCTTGCTCCCAGGCTGCTCTTCCAGAGCCTCGTCCACGGTCTTCTCGGCCACCCACCAGCGCGGCTGAACGCAGAACTCCGGATTCTGGTGCTCCACGGGTGAAGATTCGGTCTTCTGGCCCTGGCGTACCCAGTTCTCTTCGTCCACGACCACGCTGGCGGCACGGTGGTCAAACGCCTGCACCATCTTGGCCTCATAAAGCGGCAAGGCCCGCTTGCTGCCCTTCACAAACACGTTGCCCTGCAGGGCATAGCCTTTCTTCAGCCAGGATTTTGCTTCGGCGAAATGCCCGGCGTCGTTGGTCTGATGGAACATCGTGAAGAACTTGATGTTCCAGGGGTTGCCGCCTTGTTTGCGGTTGTGGTCAATCAGAATCGGCACCCGGTTGTAGACTGCCTTGGTCAGCTCCGCATCGCGACGCGTGCGGAAGATGGGGCAGGTGCGGGTGTTGGGATTGAGCAGCTTCATGTCCGCGCCGGAAAGCGGGATGTGCCGCTGCTTGTAGTGGGCTGCAGTTTCCTCTACGTCGTGAGCAAAGAACACAAAGTCGGCGCGCTCAAACTGCCGCTTGGACCCCCCAAAAACCAGAGCACTGAACTTGAAGCGGCCGTCTACATCTTCAAACGCCTTGTTACGGTTCTCGAAGTCGTACAGCGACGCAAGCCGCGAGCTGTCCATCAGGCCGGCAAAGAACTCCTTGGTGGTGTCGTCTGTGGCAATGCCCGACGGAACCAGAATGCCAGCCAGGCCGTTCGGCGCAACAATCGAAGACGCCAGTTCCGCGAACAGCATGTACAGGTTGACGTCGCCCTTGCCTGTCAGCGGATAGCGGCTGGATTCGCGCGCGTAGTCCAGCACTTTCTGTGCGCGTTCCCGGGCTGCCACATAAGACTTGTGCAGCTCCGGGTTTTCCGCGGGCATGTTCTCGATGCGCTTCTTGCGCACGGCTGCGCTGACGGCCTCGGCTGTATCCGGATCCGTCAGCGAGAAGAACTCGCGGTCCTGCACCTTCACGCGCTCCCAGGGCGGGTTGCCGATCACGCAGGTAAAACCGCCGGGGCCGTCCTTGCCGAAAACCTGGGGAAAGGCCTTGTTCCAGTCCAGCGCCTTTGCATCCACAGCGGGGTCACTGACCAGGCTGTTGCCCCAGATAATGTGTTTGGACAGGTCCGAGAGCTTCTTGTCCTTGCGGGCCGAGCGGATCCACAGGGCCAGTTGCGTGATCTCGACGCCCTGTTCGCTCAGGTCCACGCCGTACAGGTTGTGTTCCAGAATCAGGTCCGGGATCGAATCTTCCAGCTCGCGCACGGCGTCGCGGGCCATGCCGGCGCCCGCCAGCCCGTGCATCACCGTCTTGTAGTGACCGTCCAGCACTTCGTAGGCCTGGATCAGGAACGCGCCGGAACCACAGGCCGGGTCGCAGACAGTGATGGACTTCAGCTCTTCAAGGCAGGCCCGCCAGTATTTAAGCAGCCTGGCCGGTTCCTGCGTTTCGCGGGCTTCCGGATCAACCTTCAGCTTGCCGCGCAGGGCCGCGAAGCGCTCAGTCACAACCGCGTCCACGGTGCGCTCGACCAGCAGGGCCGTAAACGCGGGCGGCGTGTAGTAGATGCCGAAGCGCTTGCGCTGGGCGCTTTTGGGCATGCGTGACACGGGCGCTGTCTTGCCCTTGCGGCCCCTCGGCTTGGGCTGCGGAGTACCCTCGATACCGGCCTTGAGGGCAAACAGGCCGCCCACGCGCAGCTTTTCGAGTTCGGTGATGGAGCGCTCAAAGAGGTTGCCCAGCACCTCGACGTTCACTTCTTCGGAGAAGTCGTAGTTGCCCAGTTCGCGGAAGCCGCCTGTCCAGTCGTCGTCAAGGTCCAGCGTGTCAATCTCGGGGTCCGGCTTGAACAGGCTGCCGTTGTATCCGAACTCGACGCCTGCCTCTTTACCGGCTTTGCCGCCTCGATCCACAGCCGTAAACAGCTGCAAGAAGTTCTGCCAGCGGGGGTTGGTGGCGCGGCTGAAGGGTGCTACTTCGCGCCAGGCGCGGTCCAGGCAGTTGGGTTTCAGCAGGTCGCGGTCTTCGCAGAAGGCAATGAAGACAACCCGGTCCAGCAGCTTCTGGGCAACATGCACGGCAGCGTCAAAGTTCTTGCCGTGTTCCTGCATCAGGTTTTCGATCAGGCGCAGGCGCTGAAGCTGGTACGACCGGTAGAGCTCGTCGCCGACCTCGCGCTGGCGCTGCTGGGTGCGCTGCAACAGGTCCAGTGCACGGGGCTTCTGGGAATAAACCGAACGCAGCAGGCCGCCGCGCTCAAAGATGTAGTAGAACTCGTGGAACTTCTCGGGTCTGGTCAGTTCCTGCAACGTGAATTCTTCGTAGGCCAGCGTGCCGCGCTCGCGGTGATAGAGCCGGATGGTCGCGAAGTTCGAGACAATTCCCCACAGGCATTGCGGCTGCGCGTTGAGGTAGTCCCAGCACTGCTGCACGGCGGTGCGACCGTTGCTGCGGTCGCGATCCAGGTCGGTGTTGGCATCCTTCAGCTCGATGACCGCGGTTGGTGAGGCCGCGGCCGGGAACTCGCCCAGCGCCCCGTCGGCGATGCCCACGTCCGGCACCGTGAACTTGTGTGCCAGCTGGTAGTTCTCCGGGTTTGCGGACTTCACCTGATAGCCGAGACCCTTGCCGAACAGGTCGTCCAGGAACTGGGTATCTATAGAAGTTTCGTTCTGCTGGTACAGCCAGCCGGACCTTTCGTGGCCGGCCCAGTGCTGGACAACCTGGAACGCTTTTTCGCGGTCGGGATTGGCAAGGCGTGCTTCCGCCTCGGTGGACTTCGTCAGCAGGCGCGGGATGAACAGGGCACGCTGCCGCCGCAGTCGCCGCTCAATGAGGCGCTCGGAGGGCGCAAACAGTTCGCGCCCGTTCATGTGGTTGGCTTTCTTGCCCATGGCGCAGCCCTGTATACCACGGCCCGCGACGCGCGAGGCGAATTCCGGCTGCTACACGGCGGCTTCCACGCGGCGGCGGATGTCCTCAATGCGCGGGTCAGGAATCGCGTCCGTCAGCTTCTTGGTGTAGGCGTGGCGCGGCTTGCTGTAGATCTCGTCGCTGGAGGCGTACTCGACGATATGCCCGCCGCGTTCAAAATCGGCCTCGTTAATGCCGTCGCGCTTGCCGTCGTCCCACAGCTCCTTCAGCGTCTTGCCGGGGCACATCACGGCAATCTCGTCGCTGATGAACTTCACCACGCTGAGGTCGTGGCTGATGAAGATGTAGGTGAGGCCGAACTCGTCCTGCAGGTCCAGCAGCAGGTTCAGCACGCCCGCCTGCACGGAAACGTCGAGGGCCGAGACGGATTCGTCGCAGACAATGAACTCGGGCTCGACCGCCAGCGTGCGCGCAATGCCGATGCGCTGGCGCTGGCCGCCCGAAAACTCGTGCGGGTAGCGCTTGAGGTGGTCGGGCAGCATGCCCACGCGCTCCAGCAGGTACACGGCGCGGTCCTCGCGCTCGCGGGCACTCTTGAATAGCCCGTGCACCTTCAGGGGCTCCATGATGGCGGCGCCCACCGTCATGCGCGGGTTCAGGCTGCTGTACGGGTCCTGGAAGATGATCTGCATCTTGCGGCGCATCTCGCGCAACTGGTCGCCGGGCATGCCGGTGATCTCGCGGTCGCCGTAAAACACGCGGCCCGCCGTGGGCTCGATCAGCCGCAGCAGGGTGCGTCCCAGGGTGGTCTTGCCGCAGCCGGACTCGCCTACCAGGCCCACCGTGCGGCCCTTCTTCACGGTCAGGGTCACGTCGTCCACAGCCTTCACGTAGCCCACCGTGGCACGGAAGATGCCCTTCTTGATGGGGAAGTAGGTCTTGATTCCCTCCAGCCGCAGCAGCGGCTTGTCAAAGTCCGGCAGGTTCTCGCGGCGCTTGTCGAGCTTGTCCTTGCCGGGAATGACGAGGTTGGGGTCCGTGGGGTCCAGCGAGATGCCGCGGATGTCGGCCTGGATGAAGTCGTCCACCGTGGGCAGGCGCTCGGCCTTGGTGGTCAGCTTGGGCTTGCAGGCCAGAAGGCCCTTGGTGTAGGGGTGCTGCGGGCTGGAGAAGATGTCCCGCACGCGGCCGTACTCCACGATCTTGCCGCGGTACATCACGGCCACCTTGTCGGTCACCTGCGCCACCACGCCCAGGTCGTGGGTAATGAAGACCACAGCCATGCGGCGGTCGCGCTGCAGCTTCTTGATCAGCTCCAGGATCTGCTTCTGGATGGTCACGTCCAGCGCGGTGGTGGGCTCGTCGCAGATCAGCAGGCGCGGGTTGCAGGCCAAGGCCATGGCAATCATCACGCGTTGCTTCATGCCGCCCGAAAGCTCAAAGGGGTACTGCTTCACGCGGTCTTCGGGGCGCGGGATGCCCACTTCGCGGAACAGGTCAATCGTGCGGTTCCAGGCCTCCTGCTTGGTCATGCCCAGGTGCAGTTGCAGGGCCTCAACCACCTGCGAGCCGCAGGTGAAGACGGGGTTCAGGCTGGTCATGGGCTCCTGGAAGATCATGGCGATGTCGCCGCCACGGATCTTGCGCAGGCCGGCCTCGTCCATCTTGGCCAGGTCCAGGTCAGCACCGCCCTCGTTGCGCCACAGGATCCTGCCGCCCTCGATGCGGCCGGCCTGGCTGGGCAGCAGCTTGAGCATGCTGTAGGCGGTCATGGACTTGCCCGAGCCGGACTCGCCCACCACGCCCAGGGTTTCGCCTTCGCCAACTTTGAGCGAGATGCCGTCAATGGCCTTCACGGTGCCGTTGTCGGTGTGGAAGTAGGTCTTGAGGTCCTGGATATCCAGCAGTGGATGCTTGACGATCTCGTCCTTGACCGAGTCGTGGATGACCGCCGGGCGGTCCTTAAGCTCGACAAACTCGGTCTTGCCACGGTTGATCGTGTTGGTGTGGGCGCTCGTCACGGGCATCTCCAACAAGCATCAGGCACGGGCGTACCGCCCGTACTTCACAGTCTGCTACGAAACAAACGACGTTAGGGGCCACGAAAAGCCCCGTCAAGCGCGCTGCGCGCCATCCATCACAGCCCCATCACCTCCCGGAAGGCGGCTTCTACCCGTGCCCGCACGTCCTCCATGGGCGGCGACTTGCCCAGCAGTGCCTGGAGGCTGGTAACGGCCCGGTCGGCGATGCCGCAGGGGGTGACCAGCCGGAACCAGGGCAGGGGCTCGTTGCTCACATTCAGGGCAAAACCGTGCATGGCCACCCACTTGGAAACGCGAACCCCCAGGGCCGCCACCTTGGCCTCGGCACCCGGGGCGCCCACCCACACGCCCGTGCGGCCGGGCAAGCGGGTGCCCTGCAGGCCGTACCCAGCCAGCACCTGGATCAACGTCTCTTCCAGGGCGCGCATGTAAGCGTGCAGGTCGCGCCGACAGGACAGCGCCCCCAGGTGCACAATGGGGTAGCCCACGAGCTGGCCGGGCCCGTGGTAGGTCACTTCACCGCCGCGCTCGACTTCAAAGACCTCGGCCCCCGCTGCACGCAGGGCTTCCGGCCCCTGCCCAAGGTTCCCGGCCTTGGTGCGGCGGCCCCAGGTAAAGACCGGCTCATGCTCGACCAGCAGCAGTGTCTCCGGGTGCGGCTGGCCGGACTCCAGGGCTGTAATGCGCGCGGACTGCAGGCTGCGCTGCAGTTCCCATACCGGGGCATAGGCCCGGCGACCCAGCCATTGCACTTCAAGGGCCATGCAGGGATTCAAGCGGCGGCTAGTGTGTCGCGCCAGATGAACTTATGGGTTCCATGCAACGCCTGTGGCCTGACGCGTCGGCGGGACGGGTCTGACGTCCCCAAGGTTCAGCAGGCACGGTGCACCCGGCTGGTTCGTCAACCCGGCGCGATTTCTGCGGCGCCTATGTAGACTGCACTTCATGCCGCAAACCAGCCAGAAACAACCCGCCGCCCTGCGCGGCGTCCTGCTTGTTGCCGCGCCGGCGACGCGCGAAGCCATGCGCCTCGAACTGGCTGATGCCGGCCCCCTGCGCGTGAAGGCTGCCTCCACAGCCAAAGAGCTGCTGGCTGCGGTGCCCACCGCCGAGCCTCACGCCCTGCTGGTGGAGCTGGGCCTGCTGCCGCCCCAGGTGCTGCGGGCGGCTCGTGAACTGGCCGAGCTCTCCACCTCGCGCAAGGTGCCCGTGGTGATCTTTGGCGGCCCCTTGCCGCCTGAGCTGGACAGGCAGCGCGAGGCCCTGTGCATCCGGGCCGTGGTGGACGGGCCTTACCGCCTGCAGCCGGTGCTGGCCGCGTTGCGCAGCGCCATCGCCTGGGCGGACCAGCTCAAGAAGACGGCTGCCATCCGCGAGCGCCTGAAGGCGGCCTCCGAGAAGCTGAAGCCCTCGGCGCCCATGTTGCCGCCCGCGCCCGAACAGCCCAAGCCGTAACGCAGCGCTACTTTGGCTGGGGCTTGGGGTCCGGCTTGCCCAGGGCAATCAGGCGCTCCCGGGCCTTCTCAGCCAGCGCCCCCTGGCCATCCAGGGCGTCCCACGTTTTCTGGTAGCAGTCGCAGGCCTCGGGCACCTTCTGTTCGCGGTCGTAGGCCACGCCCAGGTAAAACAGCCCCACCGGCGAGCCCGGCACCAGCTTCAACGCGTTCTGCAGGCGTGTCTGCGCCGTGGTGTTGTCGTTGCACTTGATGGCTACCAGCCCACCCATGAAGTTGGGCCAGAAGGTGCCGCTTTCCAGCCGCAACGCGTCCTTGATGGCCTGCTCGGCCCCGTCGTACTGCTCCAGGTAGAAGCGGGCCTGGGCCACGTTCACGTGCAGAATGGCGTGGTCGCGCTGCTTGCCCACGGCCAGCTCGTACAGGCCCAGGGCGCGGGTGTACTCGGCCCTCGCCGCCGCCAGGTCGCCCTTCTCAAAGGCTTCAAAGCCCGCGGCCATGGCGGTGTCGCCCTGGTCGGCCAGGTCGTAGGCCGGCTGGGCGGCGCGCATGCCCACCAGCGCCGTGCCGTACTGGTCCTCGTTGCGGACGTAGTTGCCGGTTGGGGCGTCCGCGTACTCGCGGCGAAGCTGGTCCGAAAGCGTGTCGACCCGGTTGCCTGGGTCCGGGTGTGTCGAGAAGAACTCGGGCGGGGCCCCGCCCTGCTCGTCGGTGTAGGCCTTCAGCATGCGCATCACGCCGATAACACCCGCCGGGTCGTAGCCCGCGCGGGCGGCAAAGCGCATCCCGAAGGCGTCGCTTTCAGACTCGTCATCGCGGCTGTACTTCAGGCTCAGCACCTGCACGGCAACGGCGCCCACTACCGCGATGCCCTGGGTTTCCTCAATGGAGGCGAGCAGCGCCACGGGGATCATCATCAGGCTGATTTCGGTCATGCGCTCGGCGGAGTGGCGGGCAAACACATGGGTCACTTCATGGCCCAGCAGGCCCGCCAGCTCGGCTTCGTCCTTCATGCGCAGCAGGATGCCCCGGGTGACAAACACGTGGCCGCCCGGGAGCGCGAACGCGTTGATCATGCTGCTGTTCACGAGATAGAACTTGAACTCCCAGTCGGGAAACCCGGCCTCGTCCTTCAGGCGAGTGCGACCCGCGGCCACGAGCTTCTGGCCCACCGTGTCCAGGTACTGTTGGGCGGCGCGGTCCGGGTACAGGCCGCCGAGTTCCGCCACGATGGGCTGTGCGGCCTCGTTGCCCATCTGCTCTTCCTGCTCGTAGCTGACGATATTGACGGTGGTCTTGCCGGTCAGCGGGTCAATCTGGCAACCGGAAACGGCGCCAAGCGCAGCCGGCAGCAGCAGGGCAACCCACAGCAGTCGCGAGAGCAGTTTCATGGTTTCCTCCGGGCGGGCCGGAATTGTCGGATTCACGGCCCGGCAGGCAAGACGTTGCTTCCTGGGCACCGCTGCTGCAAACTGGCGGGCCCGCACCACCCCGCCGGGTTCAGCCATGACGCCACGCCTCGTGCTTGCCTGCCTTGCCCTGCTGCTGCTTGCCGCGTGCTCACAGCCGGGGCCCGCCCCCGCCAACAACAGCGTGGTTGCGGGCGACCCGGAATCTGCCAGCGAGGATGCCGCGCTGAAGCGCATTGGCGACGTGCGCGTGTACTACTACGCCAAGGGCGGCATGCGGCCCAGCGCCCGGAACCCTGGCGAGCTGGTCGAGCAAAAAGAGCTGCTCCACGTGCTGGTCAACAAGGGCCACTCGTTCTACCGGGGCATTCCCGACTACAAGCTGAAGCCCGAGGAGCGCTTCCTGCACAGTGTGGACATGCACGACCTGCTGCTGATCCTGCGCGACCAGTGCGGGTTCTTCCAGAAGGGCCGGGCCGTGAACATCTACGACCAGGACCCCGTTGCCCGCGCCAAATCGGAGCCCGGCACAGACCGCATCATTGCCGTGGAGCAGATCAAGGACGGCAAGGTGAATTGCAGCTACTTCACGCGCAGGCAGCGCGAGGACGCCATTGACGCCGACCGTGCCAAGGCCTTCAACCAGTGCCAGGCCTTCGTGTTGCAGGCCGTGGGCAACTCGCTGATGCGCGGCTCGGCCAGCGAAAGCGGCTCGGATCTGCCCCCCGCCAACAATCCTTGAAGATGCGGCCGGCCCGAATGCGGCTTTGCCGGTGTGCTGAACCGCCGGCGCGCATTGGCCGTTCATAGCAGCATCCCTTCCCGGGGCATGGACCGTCTGGAGCACGGCCATGCGTCATCGCCTTGCCTCGCGCGCCCTTTGGGCGCTCCTTTTGGGCTTATTGCTGGCGGCTTGCAGCCGCAACCCTGAGCCGGAACCCGCTTCTTCGCCTGGGAGTAACACCGGCGAGTCGCAGGTGTTCGTGATTCGCGATACGCCGCCTGCGGTGCCGGGAACGCCGCCGGTGGCGGGCTCGTTCCGGCTGGCGGGGGCGCCGGACGACGAGGTCGCGTTTGCCAAGGACGACGACAACGAGGATCCCAGCGACCTGCCAAACAGCGCCCTTGAGGAGGCCGAGTTCCCGGATGAAGCCCAAGAGTCGCCCCGCCCGCATTGGGGCGGCACCGGTGCCGTTGGCCTGGGCGCCGGCATTGGTGGCGGGGGTGGCACAATCGTCCGCCGGGCACGAGGTGGCACAGGCCCCCGGCAACACTCGGCGTCCCAGTCAGCCGGCGGCGTTGCCCTCGAGTGGCTGAAGGACCACCAGCACCGCGAAGGCTACTGGCGGGCTGCAGAGTTCAGCCAGGACAGCGCGCGGGCCAACGCCACAAAGACCCACAACTTGGAGTTCGTGAAACCCGGCGACGCGACAGGGGATGTCGGTGCAGCGGACCGCGACCTCAGCGCCACAGCGCTGTCCCTGCTGGCCTTTGTCGGTGCGGGCTACGACCACAAAGACGGCGAACACCGCGCCACCTGCCGCGCGGCGATTCAGTACTTGCGCCGCATCCAGTCCGCCGAAGGCTGCTTCAGCCCCAAAGACGACGCGCGCTGTGTACCCAACCACGCCATCTGCACAATGGCCATGGCCGAGGCTTACGGCCTTTCGGGCGACCCCGTCCTGCAGCCTTCTGCTGAGAAAGCCGTGAAATACCTGCTGCTCGCCCAGAACCCCGGCCTTGGCTGGGGCAACGCCCCTCGCGACAACCAGAGCAACAGCCTGGCCACCGGCTGGGCGGTGCTGGCCCTGAAGAGCGGCAAGGTGGCCGGTCTGCAGTTTGACCCAACGGCGGCCTACGACGGCGCAGCCGCCTGGTTTGCGGCTGTCACCACCAAGCGCGACGGCAAGCCCTGTTGCGGCTACGACGCCCCCGGCAACGAGCCGCCGCACCCGGCCGCTGAATATGACGCTCAGCCCACCATGAATGCCCTGTATGTGCTGTCCATGCTGCTGATGGGCAAAGCCACCACCACGGACGCCACGGTGGTTGCCATGGGGGCAGAGCTTGGTGCGATGCCGGCCTGGCAGCAAAAGCAACTGGACTTCAGGCACTGGTTCTTTTCCGCTCTGGCGCTCTACCAGTTGGGCGGCGAACCGGCGCAGAAGTGGCTGAATGCGTTGGGCGCGACCCTGGGCGCCAACCTGCGCGGCTTTCGGCCCGAAGACAAGGGCAAGGGGCAAATCAACCGCGACACCCTGGACGAGTGCGGTAGCTGGGACCCCGTGGATGCCTTTGGCAGCGAGGGCGGCCGGGTGGTTTCCACCGCGCTGAACTGCCTCTCAATGCAGCTGCATTTGCGCTACGTGAAGCTGTCTGCCAACGCTGCCCCGGCGCCCGAGAAAGACAAAGACGCCATCGGCGACGCTGTGGAGTGCCTGCGTGCCCGCTGCCAGAACCAGCCGCGCGCGCTTTCGCAGGGCACATTGCTGGCCCGGCGCGACGGACAGCCGGACGGCGCCTTCCCCCTGAAGCTCACCGAAGTGAACGCCAAGGTCAGCGGCATGGTCGCAGGCACCACGGTGACCCAGACCTTCACCAACCCCTACACCCAGGCCATTGAGGCCGTGTACATGTTCCCCCTGCCCGCCGATGGCGCCATCAACGATTTCGTGATGACCATTGGCGACCGGCGCATCCGGGGGCTGATTCGCCCCCGCGACGAGGCCGTCAAGCTGTACCGCGAGGCCCGGGCGCGCGGCCAGACCGCCAGCCTGCTTTCCCAGGAAGCTGCCTCGGTGTTCCGGCAACAGGTCGCGAACATCGAGCCGGGCGGCGAGGTAAAGGTGACCATCACCTACTACGAGACCGTGCGCTACGAGGCCGGGCGCTTCGAGTACGTGTTCCCCATGGTGGTGGGCCCGCGCTACATGGGCGGTCGCCCCGAGCCGCAACCTGAACCCCAGCCCGAGCCGCAGCCCGAGCCGCAGCCCGAGCCGCAACCGGAGCCGCAACCGGAGCCCTCGCCCGACCCGCAGCCGGACAGCGACCGGGACGACCGGCCGGACAGCGGCTTGGTCAACCCGCCCCGCGCCACTCGCACGGGCCACGATATTCATTTGTGTGTCGAGCTGGACGGCGCGCTGCCCCTGGACATGACCCGCCTGCGCTCGGTTGCCCACGCCGTGGATGTCTCCGCCACCCGCGAAGGCCGCGTGTTTGTGCGCCTGGCACCCTCCGAGACCATTCCCAACCGCGACTTTGTCCTGCAATGGGGCGTGCTGGGCAGTGTGCCGCGTGCCGCGGCGTTGACTCACCGCGACGAGCGCGGCGGTTTTGTCTACCTGCAGCTTCAGCCGCAGCTTGACCCCCGCGACGCCGACGTCACCGCCCGCGAGATGACCTTTGTGCTGGATGTCAGCGGCAGCATGTCCGGTGTGCCCAGCCAGATGAGCCGCCAGGTCATCCGCAACGTCCTGGACAACCTGCGCCCGGAGGATCACTTCAACATTGTGCACTTCGCGGGCGGCAACGCGCGTCTGTTTGACCAGCCGGTACCCAACACGCCGGAAAACCGGGGCAAGGCCTCGGCCTTCCTGGGCGAAGTGGTAACCGGCGGCGGCACCGAGCTGGCCGAGGCGCTGAAGGCGGCCCACGCGGCGCCCCACAGTGACGCACGCCTGCAGATGTGCGTGCTGCTGACCGATGGCCTGGTGGGCGGCGAAGCAGAGTCCATCGCCGCCGTGCAGGAGGCCAAGTTCATGCGACACTTCGCCTTCGGCATCGGCGACTCCGTCAACCGCGGCCTGCTGGACCAGGTGGCCCGCGTGGGCAACGGCAAGGCGGTGTACTGCCTGCCCCGCGACGCCCATTGGGACGAACACGCCGTGGAGCACCTTTTTGAGGCCATGGACAGCCCCGTGTTGTGCGACATTGAGCTGGACTGGGGCGACTTGCCCGTCAGCGAGGTCTACCCGCGCTGCCCGCGCGACCTGTTCGCGGCTCACCCCCTGTGCGTGGCTGGCCGCTTCACGGGCGAGGCCAGGGGCACCGTCACCGTGCGCGGCCGAGTGGGCGCGCGGCGGGTGGCCATCCCCATTGAGGTTGACCTGGGTGCCGCCGCTGACACCCACCCGGCGGTGGCTGCCGTGTGGGGCCGCGTCAAGGTGGCCGAGCTGCAACTTGAGATCAGCCGTGACGGAGAGACCGCCGCCCGCAAGCAGGAGGCCGTGGACACGGCGCTGGCCTTCAACCTGCTGACGCCCTACACGAGCTTTGTCGCCGTGGACGAATCCCGTGTTGTGGGCAACGGCGAGCCGGTGCGGGTGTGGCAGCCCGTGGAGATGCCCGAGAACCTGCAACTCGCGGGCAGTGACCGCCCTGCCTCGGGCGGCCGCTGCGTGCGGCTGGCGGGCTGGGGCGCCACGTTGACCGAGACCGACGGCGGCGAAGTGCTGGTGGTGGCTGTAGATGCTGGCTCGGCCGCGGCGGTGGCGGGCATGAAGCCGGGCCAGCTTGTGCGCAAGGTGAACGGGCTGGCGGTGCGCAACCTGGACGAGCTGGAGCGCGCCCTGCTGCAGGCGCGCACGGACGTGGACGTGGGCAGCGTGCTGAACGACAACGGCAAACGCCATGAGTCGTCCTTCAAGCTGCCGAAGCCATAGCCGTGGAGCAAGCACGATGAAACGCCTGCTGTTGCTGCTGCCCCTGCTGTGCGGATGCGGAGGGCCGGGGAACCAACCCGGCCCCCCCGCGGCGAATGTTCAGCCACGCGGGGTGGCCCCGGCTGTTCCTGAGTTGCCCATTGAGGCGCCCGCCGCCGAACCGCAAGCGGCGCCTGGGTTGGGGTTCGGTCACTCGGGTCCGTGGAGGCTGCCGAACTTGGCGCCGGGGCCGCTTTGCTTTTCACCGATGCGTGCCGAACACACCCCGACGGCAGCCGCGGTGCAGTGGCTGGCAGCCAACTTCGCCGAAGAACCCGCCGCCGCGCTTGGGCAGCGCCATGTGCGTGCTTTGGCGTTAGTAGCCTTGGCTTTTGCGAGCGCAGGGCAGGGACGCCAAGGCGAAGACGGCAAGAGGTCGGACATGCTCTTGGCGCTAAGCCAGTTGCGCAGGTGCCAGCAACTGGAAGGCACTTTCTGTGATGCAGACGACAAAGACAGCGTCCTTGTCACCGCCCTGGCAGCCCTGGCACTGGGGGAGATTGACCTTCGCGGCGAATCAAGGTTCCTCAGGCCTGAACTGAGCAGAGCTTGGGGTTGGCTTCTGGCGGCAAGGTCGCCGGGCTCCGGCTGGGGGTCAAGAGCCGGTGCTGAGCCAGACCTGTGGCACACCACATGGGCGCTGATGGCGCTCACGTACGTGCCTGCCGAAGACGAGGCAACCGCAACCGAGGTGGCTCAAGCCCGCAGCGATGCCGCTGCCTTTGCTAATACCGTGGCAGGCGGGCCGGGCGCCAAGCTGCGCGCCGATGGCTGGATGCCCTGGGAGACGTCTGGGCCCATGGCGGATGCGCTGTGGTTGCTGTGTTGCCAGTTGTGCGGTGCTTCGCCTCGCGAGCCCGGCCTTGCCGAGCGTGCGTCACGGCTGTGCCGGGCCGAAAACCTGCCCGACCGCCACGCCGACAGCTATTACTGGCTGGTGGGAACACTGGCGATAGCACGTGCCGGCGGTGGGCACTGGAAGACGTGGCGGAAGAGCCTGAATCAAGAACTGTGGGCCCGGCAGGTGGGCATGAATGACGCGCAGTCCGGGCCGGCCAGCCGCAAGGGCTGTTGGGAGCCTGTTGGGCAGGGTGCCGCGCCGGGAGGCCCGCTGGAGGCAACTGCCCTGGCGCTGCTTGCCCTGCGCACCGGTTGCCCCGAGGAAGTTGATCTTGAGGAGTGGCGCCGGAAGGCAGGACTCTGGTACGACGCGGCACCGTTGCGGCGCCCGAACGCGAGCGAGCACGAGTCCCCCGCCAAGGACGACTGACGCTGCGCGAAGTCGTTGCCCGCGCGTGCCCTTGCCGACCAGCGCACGGCAGGCAGCCCCACGGCAGCGCAGTGTTTGGAGCCGACCTACTGCACCACAATGCTGAAGTCGCGGGTGGCGGTGTTGCCCGCCGAGTCGCTGACCCGCACCGTGAACAAGTACGTGCCTGCCGCGCCCGGCGTGCCGCTGATCGTGGTGCTGCCGCTGTCCCCCGCCGCGTCGGCCGCATAAATCGGCGCCGTGGCCTGGGCTGCCAGCTCGGTGCAGGTGAACAGCCGCCGCCCGTCATGGCTGTAGCAGACGGCCTCGTATTGCTGGCCGCCGGTGATGGTCACAGCGCTGCCGGTTTGGGCGAAGAGGTCGTCGAAGCTGCCGCCGGCGGGCCGGGCGTATTCGCGCGCGGTGCTGTAGCCGCGCAGGATCAGGCGCTGCCCGTCGCGGCTGGCGTCGCCGCCGGTCAGGGTGCCGTCGAAAGTGCCGCCAGCCGTGACCTGCACCAGCGCCACGGGGCTGCCGCTGGTCCAGCCGGTGCTGAGGGGCATGGGAAAGCGGTGCACGCGGGGTGCTGCTGCGGTTTTCTCGACCAGGTAGGGCGTGCCGGTGGCGGGGTCCACCAGCAGGGTCTCGCAGTTCTGGGGCCCGCCGGGGTAGGTGAACCAGAACTCCTCGTGCGCTGCGGTGATGGCGGAACCAGGGGTGGCGGGCACCACGGGCTCAGGCACGCGCAGCACGCGGCAGTTGGAGCGCACCGCGCTGTTGTCTCCCACGTCGCCGATGAACAGGCAATCGCCGCCGGGCCCGGGGCCCAAGGCGATGTCCTCCCAATCCTGGGCTGTGGTCGAAAGCTGGTAGCGCTGCAGCACAGCGCCGGCTGCGTTCACGGCATAGAACTCCGGGCCCGCGCCGCTGTCGTCGTGCACCCAGAACACGCCGGGCTGGTTGCGGCTGGCGCAGATGCCCGATACTTCGCCCAGTCGGCCGCCGCCCAGGCTCTGGTCCAGGTTGCCGGCCAGGGTGAAGGACCCCCACGAAAGCACGGTGTTCTTGCCGTCCAGCAACAGCCCCGTCGGCAACGTGCCCGCCGCGAGGCTCCAGGTGTAGCCCGTGCCGCTGCCGCCCGTGGCGTACAGGTTCTGGCCATAGGCCGTGCCCACAGCGCTGCCCGGCAATGAAAGCATGGTGATCACCAGCGGGGCGGTCGCAGCCACGCGCAGGGTGAACGGCTGTTCGTGCTGGAACGTCCCGAAGGCGACGCGCAGGGTGAACGCGAAGTCGCCGGTGGCTGTGGGCGAGCCGGCAAGTTGCGCCGAAGCCCCGCTGAAGCTGAGCGCCACCGAAGGCGGCAGCGCCCCCGAGGCCACGGACCACACCAGGGTCGGCTCCGTGTCGTAGGTCCCTGAGTAGGCCAGCGGCTGCACGTAGGCCTGGCCGGCGGCGGCGTCGGGCAGCAAGCCCGGCGAAATGCTCGACACGGGGGCGCCGGTGCCGCATCGGCCGCCCTCTTGATCGTCACAGTTGCACAGCAGGCACGCCGCTACCAAGCACAACAACACACGGTAAGTGCGCATGATTGTGAGCATAGCACATGTGTTGCATGGTTGCTGGCGAGTTCGCTTGCCCCCGTTGTGCCCGCGGGCGTACACTGCGCTTGGAGGCAACTGTGGCCCGCAAACGCCTGAGCAAAGACGAACGCCGCATCCTGCTGCTGGATGCCGCTGCCCGCCTGTTCGCGCGCTCCAGCTACGGCGAGGTCACGACTGCCCAGTTGGCTAAAGCCGCGGGAGTGACCGAGCCTGTGCTGTACCAGCACTTCCGCACGAAGCTGGACCTTTATGTGGCGGTGCTTCGCCGTGCCGCCGAGGTCACCTTCGAGCGCTATGAGTCCCTGGCCGCCCCGCTGCCCACGCCGCTGCTGAAACTGGTGGCCGTGGTGCGCAGCCACGGGCAGATCATGCGCGAAAACGAGCCCTACTTCCGGCTGCACTTGCGCGCCTTGGGCAGCAGCGAGATGCCGCGGGTGAAGCAGGTGCTGCGCGAGAATTACCAGTCCTACAACAAGTACTTCGCGGCCATGATCCGGCAGGCCCAGGCGCAGGGCGAGGTGCACAAGGCCGTGGACCCGGAGGCGACCGCGTGGTTCATCATGAGCCAGGGCATGCTGATGAACCTGTGCAAACAACTGGGCATGACCGAGCTGGAAGAGCAGGGCTATGTGGACGGCCTGCTGCAGGACGCCCTGGGGCACATCTCGCTGATTGAGGCGCCCATCGAGTTGCTCAAGCGCCTGGCGCCGCAGCCGGATCCATCCGCAAGGGGGTAACATGAGCCCAGCCGCCGAATCCCCGAGCAGCCAAGCCATTCACGGCGACGACGCCCCCGTGCTGGTGTTGCGCTGCGCCACGCCGCACGTGCTGGGCGAAGCTGTGCGCGACCTGTGCTGGGCGCGGCAGGGGCGCGAATTGCGCCTGCTGCTGCCCTGCGGGCCCTACGCGTTTCCTTATGCCGCCGCGCACGAGCTGGCCCGCCAGCTTGCCCAGGGCGCTCGCAATCCCCCCGACCACGCAGATGCGGCCGTACTGGGGCGCGATGCCCTGGCAGCCATGCTGGGTCGCCTGCTGCGCGAGCCCGCGGTGCTGGCTGTGCCCCGGCTGGACCTGCTGGACGCCGAGTCAGCGGCCCTGTTTTCGGACCTGTTGCGTACGTCTCGCGTGCTGGCGGGAGCCGGCGGTACTCCACCGGTGCGCCTGGTGGGCGGTGTACCGGCCGGCGAGCCCTCCAAGGCCCTGCGCACGCTGCTGGACCAGTGGGCTTCGCTGCCGCTGGAGCTGGACCCCGTGGCCCCGCAGCCACTGCCGGAACTTCCAGCCGCGGCGCGCCTGCTGGTCACCCTGCTGCAGCAGGCGCCGCACCCCCTGGAACCCGCCGTCCTGGCAGACATGGCGGGCCTGCCCCGCGCCGAACTGGACCAGTGGCTGGTGCGCCTGCAGGCGGAGGGGCTGGTCTCGGTGGCGGGGCGCGTTGGCCTTGGTTGCGGCGCGGACCGATACGAGGCCGGCGAGGTTGACAAGGGCAATGCCCGCCGCCTGTTGGCGGAGAAGGGTGGAATCACCCTGCCGGCCGCGCGGCTGGCCCTGCTGCAGTGCACGGACGCTCACCTGGCCTGGGAACTGGCCCGGCTGGAGCATGCGCGCAGTGAGCCGGCGGTGGCCCTGGCGCACTACCGGCTGGCGCGCCTGGCGGGAGGCGGCATAGCCGCCGAGGCGGACGTGCGCTATGCGGTGGCCCTGGCGGAAAGCGGCTTCCTGGAGGCCGCCGCGGCCCACTACGAGGAACTGAAGGGCCGCAACCTGGATGCCGCAGGCTTCTATGAGCTGGGCCTGCTGGCCTTTCACCTCTGCCGGGCCGGCCTGCTGCCCTTTGACATGGCAGACGGCGCCTTGCGCCGCGGCGAACGCGCTTGCCGTGACAACCTGGCTGACCGCGCCCTGGACCTGCGTGCCCGGCGCGCCCACCTGATGTGCCGCCGCGGCGAAAGCAGCCGCGCCCTCACATTGCTCCGCCGCGCCTCGCGCGAGGAGTTGCTGGCCGCTCCCCCTGCCCCGCGGCGCGAGTACCTCACCGCCATGGCCTGTGCCTGCTGGGACACCGGGGCCTGGAAGCTGGCCGCGCGCCACCTGGATGAGGCTCGCGCCCTGTGCACGGGCCCGCGCGAATTGCTGCAAGTAGAAGATGCCGCCTGCAGCTACGCCCGCGCCGACACCGCCCAGCGCCGCCTTGCTACCCGCGGCGTGCTGCTGGCTGCCGTGGCCCTGCTGGAGCCCTCGTACCTGGAGCGTCACGCCCCCGACGGGCTGGTCTCGAGCTCCGAGATGCAAACGGCCCTGCTGGGCAGCGCCCGCGCCCTGTACGGTGATGCCGCCACACCACCCGCGGGCGATCTGCCTGCCGCCTGGCGCTGGCTGCACGCCCGTGGTGCCACGCTGCTGGCGGTTCTGGACAAGGGGTTTCTGCGCTTTGAGCCCGCGGGGGTAGCCGCAGCCCCGGGCCTGCGCGACTGGCTGCACGCCGAGCTGGCCCGCCTGCGCGACCATCCTTGGGCTGCTGCGGTGGGGCTGCAACCGGTGCCCGGGGCCGGCCTGTACGACGGCGAGTTTGTCCTGCTGCTGCAGCGCTTCTGCGGGTTCTCGCCGGCGCTGGCCCTGTTGCGTCGCGACCGCATGAGCAACCTGGACGCCCTGCTGGCCGAGTTGCGCCTCCTGTGCGAGGCCGGCGAGTGAGCCGCCCGCGGCGCGACGCGGCGGCGGTTCTACGCCACGCCCTGGACGAACTGCTGGCGCTGCCCGCCCCTGCCTGGGGTGTGGATGTGGCGGCCCGCCGGCGCCTGCTGCAAGGCCTGGAAAGCACCCTTGCGCCCCTGCGCCGGCAAGCACAGGTTCGCCGAGCAGGCGGCCTGCCCGCGGCGCTGGAGCTGGCCCAACTGGCCGAACTTTCAGGACGAGCCTTTGCCCGCCAGCGCGAGCAAGTGGTGCTGAGCCTGCAACAGGCCCTGGCCGGCCTTGAGCACGAACAGGCCCTGGCCCCGCCCGCCTTGCAGGCGGCTCTGCAATCTCTGGGCGGGCCCCGCGGCGAAGCCCTGGTTCGCGACGCCCACGAGGCTTTTCGCAGCTTCCACGCAGGCGCATTCAAGGCATCCGCGGTCATGGCCGGCGCCGTGCTGGAGGGTGCCGTGCACGCGGCCCTGGCGGCGCGGGGCGAGGCCTCGGCCCAGGCCTTTCGGCGCCTGTGGCCGCAACGGCGCATCCCGCCTGCCGAGGACCAGTTCACCGTGGACGAGGCGCTGGCTGTGCTGCGCGAGCTGGGGGCGCTGAGCTCGGCAGTGACTCACGTGGCGCGCGGTGTGAAGGAGCTGCGGAACTTCGTGCACCCGTCGCTGGAGTACAGGCAGCGGGTGCGAGTGACCGCCGCGCACGCCCTGCTGGCCCTGCAGGCGTTGGCCGCCATCGCTGAGGAACTCGCCCGCGCGGCGCCCTGACGGGCGCCGGACGTATGCCGGGAGCCCTGTGCCGGCGAAAAGGGAAAGGGACGGCCCAAGGGCCGTCCCTTCTGATTCGTGATTCGATGGCGTGCGTCAACGGCTATCGCGGGTCCACGTACAGCCGCACATCCTCTTCCTTCAGCGTCTCGAAGCGGATGTCATCGCGCGCTTTGCGGTACCACTCGTCGCTGAGCAGGCTGCTGCCCAGGATGACGATGTCAGTGCCCGGCTGCACCTTATCCACGACGCGCACGCCGGCCAGTTTCAGCAGCTCGGCCAGCCGCTCCTTGGAGTAAGCCTGGTTCGGCGGCTCAAAGGTGCCGTGCAGGGCCACGGTCATGAACTTGCCGCGGTGCCAGAGGCGGCTGATGACCTTGTCGCCCTTGCGGACCGGCTCGCCCTCATTCACCAGCGAAAGCACGGTGCAAAGGCTGAAGTGGTCCGAGAGTGTCCGCATGACCTCAACGACGCCGATGACTTCGTCCCGCTCGCGGCCGTGCAGGCGCCAGATTTCAAAGCGCTGCCCGACGCGCACGCCATCCAGGTGGCCCAGGTTGATGTGGCACACCTTGCGGACGTAGTCGCTGAAGCTGACCTCGCCATCGGGTTCACGCTTCTCGATCTTGATTGGCACCTTGATGCGGGGCAGTTCCTTGGTGAGCTTGTCGAACTCGCCGGCATCGGTTTCGTGCGCCGCGCGCTCAGACTCAAAGCGATCCGCCAGGCCCTGGATGCGGGACTCGGCCGCCAAGGTCAGCAATTCGTAGCGGGACTTCTTGGCCGAAGTCTCCGTGCGGGCGTTATCGGCGGAATCGCGGGAGCGGTCCAGGCGTGTCAGCGAGTCGTTCTTGCGCTGGTCAACCTGGGTGCCGAAGTTGGCCAGCTCGGAGGCTGTCTTGGCCTGGCGTGCCTTCTCTGCCTCAAAGCCCACCCAGATGTCGCCCGCGCGGCCGGTGCTGGAGACTTCCGCGTAAAGCAGGTTGTGCTGGTGCTGGTTGGCGGCCACCAGGTCCTCAACGAGCTGGTTCTGCTTGCGCAGGATCAACTCCATGGTGATGACCGTGGGCGCCTGCATGAACTTCTCGGCGGGCGGGGTGTTCTGGGAGCTCTGCCAGGCAGCATCAACGGCGGCCTCGGGCGGTGCGAAAGCGCCTGCCGCATCAGCCGTGATCTGGCGCGAAAGATCGCCCGCAGCCACCACGGCGGTCTGGCCGCCGATGTCAATGGTGCGGACCACATAGAACTGGGTCTTCTTGAAGTTGATGTAGCGCACCAGCTGGTTGTCAAAGTCCTGCAGGAACTTGCGGGCCGCCTGGTACTGGTGCACGTAGCCGGCCTCGCCGCCGTCGCCATAGAAGCGCTTTTCGGCGTCGCGCATGCGACGGTACAGCGGGCTGCGGTCTTCCTCAGGCTTCTGTTCCTGGTCCGCCGCTGCGGGCGGGAGCTGGCTGTTGCTCTTCAGCGAGTCCAGGGCCTTGAGCGGGTCACCCATATTGAAGCCGGTGGCGCCCGAGACGGACTTCATGGACGCCAGCAGGGGATCCAGCTCCTTGTGGCCGGCCTCCAGCTCGTTGAACAGCCGCTCGCCTTCGGCGCGGTAGCTCTGCGTCTGGTGAAAGAAGTATGCCCAGAGCAGGATGGCCAACGCCGTAGGGGGCAGCAGGATCGCCGAGGTGATCCAGTACCAGCTTGCTACTCGGTTATCGCTTTTCCTAGCCATGATTCGTTCCTTCAGGGAACGCGGTATGAGTTCAGGTCCGGGAGTCTGGCGGTGCTAGTCGCGGGGATCCGGCCCGCCGTAGCCCAGGAAGTACAGCACTTCTTCTTCGGTGTACTTCTCGAAGTTCAGGCCAGCTTCCTTGGCGCGGGCAAACGAGGCGTCCACGTCCCAGTCGGCGCCGGTAATCACGGCGTCCACGCGGCCGTCAATCTCGGTCACCACACGGAAGCCCAGGTTCAGCAGCATGTCGGTCAGTTCCTGCCGGGTGTGGCGCGTGTAGCTGCCGCCGAACTTGCCAGCCAGCGCCCACACCTGGTACTGCCGGGCGGTGTAGGTGGCGTTCTTGATCACGTCGCCGGCCTGTGGGTACAGCAGCGGGTCGTTCACGGCATCCACGCGGCAACGGGCCATGTTGCCCTTCAGTACTTCCTGCACGCGGATCTCGCCGATGTTCTGCTCGCTCTGGCGGCTGGCGTCGGCACGCAGCACCTGGAAGGTCTGGTTCAGGCGCACGTCGTTGCGCTGGCCGACGTTGATCCAGACATAGCCGGACTTCTCGTCTACCAGGAAGATGGTGCCGTCCGGGTCGCGGCTGTCATCCATGCGGCGGCCGTCGGCCTTGTAGCGGTACATGAACTGCGAGTCGCCGGCGCGGGTGCGGGCCACGGCAATGGCGCGCATCTTTTCAAAGGCGGCCTCACGGGCGGCGCGACGATCGGTATCGTCCAGCTTGGCAAACGCGTCGTACTCCTGCTTCAACGCCTCCGTCAGCTCGCGGTCCTTGCCATCCACTTCCTCCTGCTTGCTCTGGACGGCGCCCTTGGCGCTCTCGACCCTGGAGGCAGCTTCGGCATAGCCTGCATCGGCGGCACGGGCGCGCTCGCCGGCTGCCGTGTCGCGCATCTCGCGCTGCTTGACGCGCGCATCGCGGATCTTGGGGATGTGCGCGCTGACCAGGGACTGGATCACGTTGTCCTGGTGGCCGATGGCGCCGTGCAGTGTTACGCCGTCGGTGTAGTCGTATACCTTGCCCTGGTTCTGGCGCACGCCGCCGGCAACGCCGATCTTGACCGTCTTGTCGCCGATCTTGCGGTTCTCTTCCTTGGTGCCCTTGATGGCGTCTTTGTCGTCAGGGCCGCTGGCTGACAGCTCGTAGTAGGCCGCAATCGTCTCGCCGCCAGCTTTCAGCATGCGGGTGATGGCGTCCGGCGAGCTGTATTCCGCCTGGCCCTTGAAGCCGATCTTGTTGCACACCGTGGCATAGCGGGCCTTGGTGGCGTCCAGCTCGGCACTCTGGCGGTTTGGCAGGTCGCGCAGCCGCGCCAGGTACTGCCGCTCCTGCTCCGACTTGTCGTGGGCCAGGAACGCCAGTGTGCCCATGCCTAGCAGCAGCACGATCATCACGATCATGACCACCAGGTCGGCAACGCCGCGCCTCGATGCTCTGGACATCGGTCAACTCCGTGAATCACAACGCAACCGGCACCATGGCCCGGCAGGGCTTCGGTCGGTTGGCAGAGGGGGGTAAGCGTCGGCAGAGCATATGCTTGGGTGCCTGTGCCCGCAATAATCCCGCAACAAAAACCTTGACACTCTTCTGTCACACAAGCCAAGCTGTGGGCCGCTTCCGCGGTTCGCGCACCGCGCGACCTGACGCTTTCCTTTGCTCCCGGCAGCCCGCCCGCGGCACTTGGCTGTGCGGCTGCCTGCCCTTTCAAGCCGATTTTCCGCATGGCGGAACGCCTGTACATCATTGATGGCCACAGCCAGATCTTTCGGGCCTACTACAGCCCGGCGGGGCGCCGTTCCGTGCGCGGCAAGCCCGTGGGCGCCGTGTACATTTTCACACGCATGCTGATGAAGCTGATCCGCCAGCACAAGCCGGACTATCTGGTCTGCGTGCTGGACCCCAAGGGCCCCACCTTCCGCAACGAGATATTCCCGGCCTACAAGGCAAATCGTGACGAAATGCCCGAAGACCTGCGCGAGCAAATGCCGGTCATCGAGAACATCGTGCGCGCCTTTGGCATCCCGCTGGAGGTGCTGCCCGGCTTTGAAGCCGACGACGTGATTGCCACCCTGGCCAAGCAGGGTGCAAAGCAGGGCCTGGCTGTGCGTATGGTCAGCCGTGACAAGGACCTGAAGCAGCTCCTGGAGCCGGAGGTGCTGCTGATCAATGCCGACGACGACAGCACCTATGGGCTGGCGGATCTGAAGGCCGAGTTCGGCCTTAGCCCCGAGCAGTATACTGAGATGCAGGCCCTGGCCGGCGACAGCGTGGACAACGTGCCTGGCGCCAAGGGCATCGGCCCCAAGACTGCCGCCGAGCTGATTCGCGAACACGGCAGCCTGCAGGCGGTGCTGGACCATGCCCCGCAGATCAAGCAGCCCAAGCGCCGCGAGAACCTGCTGGCGTTCGTGCCGGAAGCTGAGCTTTCGCGCAAGCTGGTGACCCTGCGCACGGACCTGGACCTGAAGCTGGACCGCGAAGCCGCCCGCCTGCACCCGCCCCAGCGCGAGAAGCTGCTGCCCCTGCTGAGAGACCTGAACTTCCAGAGTGTCATCAAGGAACTGGGCTGGGACGACGGCGCTTCACCCGCGCCCGAGGCCGACGCGCCTGCTCCTGCCGGCAAGGCGGTGGCCCGCAAGGGCGGGCAGCAAAGCCTGTTTGGTAACGCCCCTGCGGCGGCGCCCGCGCCTGTCGCGGGGGCCCTGGCCGCGACGCCGGGCTCCTACCGGCTGGTGGCCGACACGGCGGCGCTGAAGGCGCTGACCGGGCGCCTGAAGGGCCTGCGCGAAGTGGGCCTGCATTGTGCTGCAGATGGCCCGGGCCGGCTGGCGGGCGTGGCGCTGGCCTTTGCGCCCGGCGATGCCGTGTACGTGCATGCAACGACAGGCCTGACTGCCGCGCAGGTGCTGGAGGCGCTGGGTCCCGCGCTGCGGGACTCCGCCGTGACCAAGATCGGCCACGACCTGAAGGCCGACGCACGCATCCTGCTGGCGGAAGGGCTGAGTCTGGCGGGCATTGGCGGCGACACGAAGCTGGACGCGTTCTTGATTGATGGCTCGCGCGAAGACGCCAAGCTGGCCTCCCTGGCGCGCGAGTACCTGGGGCTGGAAACCGAGGACTGGGACCTGCTCTTTGGCCCCGAGAAGACCCGCAAGCCGCTGCGCGAGTCTGACCCCGAGGCGGTCTGCCGCTACGCTGCCCAGTTTGCCGACTTTGCCCTGCGCGTGAACCGCGTGCTGGCCCCGCGCCTGGTTGAGCTGGAGCTGGACAAGCTGGCCGCCGGCCTTGAGCTGCCGCTGATTGCCGTGCTGGCGCGCATGGAGCACCGGGGCATCCGGGTGGACAAGCCCTATCTGCGGCGGCTGTCCGACGAGTTTGCCGGCGAGATCGCGACCCTGGAGGCCGCCTGTCACGGGCTGGCCGGTCGCGAATTTAACATTGGCTCGCCCAAGCAACTGGCCGAGGTGCTTTACGACGAGCTGAAACTGCCCGAGCAGGGCCGAACTGCCAAGGGCACCGGCCGCAGCACCGACCAGGACGCCCTGGAGACGCTGTCCCCCCTGCACGCCCTGCCCGCCAAGGTGCTGGAATGGCGGCACCTTTCCAAGCTCAAGAGCACGTATGTGGACCAGTTGCAGGAGCTGGCTGACGCCCAAGATCGCGTGCACACCACCTATCGCCAGACGGTGGCCACCGGGCGCCTGAGCAGCAAGGACCCCAACCTGCAGAACATTCCCGTGCGCACGGACACCGGCCGGCGCATCCGGCGGGCCTTCATTGCCGCCCCCGGCCAGAAGCTGGTCAGCGCCGACTACAGCCAGATTGAGCTGCGCATCCTGGCCCACATTGCCGACGAGCCGCACATGATTGCCGCCTTCCACGCGGGCGAGGACATTCACAAGGCCACGGCGGCGGCCATCTTTGGCGCGAAGTTGAAGGACGTGACCAAGCAGCAGCGCGACGCCGCCAAGACGGTGAACTACGGCGTGCTGTACGGGCAGGGCGCGTTCGGCTTGGCCCAGCAACTGGGCATTCCGCGTGCCGACGCGCAGGACTTCATTGACCGGTACTTCAGCGGCCACCCGCGCGTGAAGGCCCTGACTGAGCAAGTGCTGGAGCTGTGCCGCGCCCAGGGCTTCGTGACCACCCTGATGGGCCGCAGGCGCTATCTGCCCGAGATTGCCAGCCGCAACGTGATGCTGAAGCGCCAGGCTGAACGCCAGGCCTTCAACACCGTGCTGCAGGGCACCGCCGCAGACCTGATCAAGAAGGCCATGCTGGACGCGGACCGCTTGATTGAAGCCGCCGGCCTGCCCTACTCCATGCTGCTTCAGGTGCACGATGAGCTGGTCTTTGAGGCCCCGGCGGCCCAGGCGCGGGACTGCGCCGAGTTTGTGCGCCGCGTGATGGGCCGGGCCATGGAACTGAAGGTGCCGCTGACCGTGGACGCGGGCGTGGGTGACAACTGGCTGGAGGCCAAGTGATGGCGACAAGAACGGGCTGGATGATGCTGCTTGGGGCGCTGGCGATTGCGCTGGCCGGCTGCAGCCATCCGCCCAAAACCAACGGCGAGATTGACGTCAAGCCGGACATCCCGCGCGCGCGGGAGGCCCAGAGCAACCTGCTGGAGCTGGGCCGCGAGACGGGCTTTCCGTGGCTGTCGTTCCTGCCGCGGGATGCCGCCGAGTTCCCCGAGTACTTCGAGGGGCTGGACGCAGACCAGAAGCGCCGCCTGCGCCTCGGGCCAAAGGACGAGCCCGAATCCCGGGCCCTGTTCGAGTTCAAGCTGCCGCTCGGCGCCAAGGTGTGGGCCGTGGACTGGTACGGCAGCGACCTGCAGGCCGTGGACCTGGAAGGCCTGCCCGGCTTCAGCGTGGCACTGGCCAAAGGCGGCGGCGACCCAGCCGTGATCCCGGACCGCGTGGCGCGCCTTCGCGCAGCATTGCTGGAAGCCAAGGGTGCCAGGACCACGGTGACCCAGGAGGGCAACCGGGTGGCTGTATACACGGGTGAGAAGAGCCTGGAGGCCTGCTACGGCGTGCGGGAGCTGCGCGGGCACACGGGCGTTTGGTTGATGGTGGTGGAGTGGCGCCGTGTCGAGGACGAGGCTGCGCCTGCCCTGGAGCGCGTGCTGAAGGGCGCGGATGCCATTCTGGGCGGCATTTCCGTGCGGCGGGAGCTTGCGCTGGAGGGATCCCCGAAGCATAAATGCACCAGTTCGCTCGATGACCTGCTGCGGGGCAATCTGGTTTTCCCCGGCGGCACCCTTCACCTGCCCCTGAAACCCGGTCAGTTGGCTCGCAAAGTTGGCGGCGATTCAACCATTCAGGTTGACGGGCAAGGGGCCAAGCCCTGGTTCCTGCTGCGCAGGCTGAAGGAAGTAGAGGACGCAAGCGGGCTGCGCGCGCGCCTGCGCGCCGATACCACCCTTTCGCGGCGCATCGGCAAGGCCGGCGCGCAGTTCGGGGCGGGTCAGCGGCTGCAGAAGGCCCGGTTGCCGATCGTGGTGTTTGACTATGCCGATTCGGACGCCGACCAGCAGGCCTTGGGCGTTGTGGCTGTGGGAAGCGAGCTGCTGACGCTGGAGCTGGTCAGCACGGGCCTGCGCGACGGCGAAGCCAGGCGCGAGGCACGCGAGGCCGCCCTGGAACTGCTGAAGGACGCGAACTCGCTGCAGGTTGAAACTCACGACCTGCGGACGCTGGCGGGCTGGAACCCGGGCACCATGGGGCGGGACGACTAGTGATCCATCGCAGTTGAACTTAGGGGTGTTTGGATGCCACGCTTGCGGTCGTTTCCGCGACAGCGCGCGACAGAAGCCCGAAGAGCGCTTGTCGAGCGCGTCCGTCGCGGCCTGACGCTGCAGTGGAGCGGACCAGACGCACTGATTGCAACTGTCATGAACCACCAGGGGCGCGACGACTAGGTATGGGCATGGCCAAGAAGAAGCAGTCCGGGAGCACCCGCAAAGGCAGCAAGCCCGTGTTTGGCCTGGTGGGCGGCGTGGCGGCGGGCAAGAGCACTGTGGCGCGCGCCTTTGAGAAGCGCGGCGCCGTGGTGATTGACTCGGATGCCACCGGCCACGAGGTGCTGCGCGACCCGCAGGTGAAGGCCGAACTGGTGCAGGCCTTTGGGCCTCAGGTAATCGGCCCCGACGGCGAGGTGGACCGCGGCAAGGTGGGGCAGGCAGTTTTCGGCGATGCTGCCAAGCTGCAGGTGCTGAACGGCATCACCCACCCGCGCATCCGCGACCGCAGCGAAGCATTGCGATTGGCAGCCATGGCCGACCCCAAGGTCACCGCCGTGGTGCTGGATGTGAGCCTGCTGCTGGAGGTGAAGTTCTATGACGACAAGTACGACGTGCTGGTCTACATAGACACGCCCTGGGCGGTGCGCGAGCAGCGCTCGCGGATGCAGCGCGGCTGGCCGCAGGGCGAGGTGGCCCGGCGCCAGGCCCACCAGGTGCCCTTGGAGGAGAAGCGCCGCCTGGCGGATGAAGTGATTGATAATAACGGCAGCGAAGCACACACAGACGCGCAGGTGGAAACCATCTGGCGCAAGTACGTGAAGTAGCCGCAGTCGCGGCAATCAACAGGGCAGCCGGTCCCGGAACAAGGAACTACCGGCAACGCGCAGACGCTGTTCCGGCCTGCCCATCAAGGGCGCCGCGGCGCAGGCGCAAACCCCGGCACAACGGGGATTCTGGAGCAATCATGAGCGAAGGCAACGAAGGGCACCGCAAGGGCAACCGTGGCAGATTTGGCGGCAGTAACCGCCGGGGACGCGGAGGCGGCGGCAGTGGAGGAGGCGGCGGCGGCGCCAGAGGCGGCCGCAAGGACCGCATGACCGACCCCCTGTTTGAACTTCAGTCCCAGCAGGCGGAAGCCGCGCGCCAGGAAGTGCGCCGCGAGCGCGACGAGGCCCGGGAGGCGGCACGCCTGCAGGCCCAGGCCGACGCGGCACTACAGGCCCAGCAGCAGCCCGCCGTTGTAGTCACCGACGAAGGCCTGCCGCCCCCGCCCCCGCCGGCCCGCCCCATGACGCCCCCCAACGAGGACATTGACGCCACTGACGCCACCGACGCCCAGGTGCAGGCTGCCGCGGGCGTGCCGCCGCAGGCGCCCAACCAGCCACCCCGGCCGGTCGTCACGGTCAACCTTAATGACCTGCAGAAGACCCGCATGGACCAGCTTCAGCGCGAGGTGCGCCAGCTCGGAATCCAGGACGTGTCCGGCCTCAAGAAGCAGGACCTGATCTTCCAGCTGCTGAAAGACCATGTTTCTCGCGGTGCCACCCAGATCTTCGGCGAAGGCGTGCTGGAGGTGCTGAACGAGGGCTTCGGCTTTCTGCGCAGCCCCCAGTACAACTACCTGCCCAGTCCCGACGACATCTATGTCAGCCCCAGCCAGATCCGCCGCTTCGGCCTGAAAAGCGGCCACGTGGTTTCCGGCCAGATCCGCCCGCCCAAGGACAACGAGCGGTACTTTGCCCTGCTGAAAGTGGATCGCGTTAACAACGGCGATCCCCACAAGCTGGGCGAAATCGTGCCCTTTGACGAGCTGACGCCCTTGTACCCCAACCGGCGTGTCTTCCTGGAAGTCAAGAACGACATCAACCTGCGCATCGTGGACCTGATCACGCCCATCGGCATGGGCCAGCGCTGCCTGATCGTGGCGCCTCCGCGCACCGGCAAGACCGTGCTGTTGCAGAAGATCGCCAACGCCGTGCGCCAGAATCACCCCAAGCTCTACGTCATCGTCCTGCTCATTGACGAGCGCCCCGAGGAAGTGACCGACATGGAGCGCAGCGTGGACGCCGAGGTGATCGCCAGCACCTTCGACGAGCCCACCAGCCGCCACGTGCAGGTGACCGAGATGGTGCTGAACAAGGCCAAGCGCCTGGTCGAGCACAAGATCGACGTGGTCATCCTGCTCGACTCGGTAACCCGACTGGGCCGCGCCTATAACGCCGAACAGCCGCACAGCGGCAAGATCCTGACCGGCGGCGTGGACGCCAGCGCCCTGCAGCGCCCCTAGCGGTTCTTCGGCGCCGCGCGCAACATTGAAGAGGGCGGCAGCCTGACCATCATTGCCACCGCGCTGATTGACACCGGCAGCAAGATGGACGAGGTGATCTTTGAGGAGTTCAAGGGCACCGGCAATGCCGAGCTGCACCTGGACCGCCGCCTGGCCGACCGCCGCACCTACCCGGCCATTGATGTCACGCGCTCGGGCACCCGCAAGGAAGAGCTTCTGCTGGACCCCGAAGAGCAG
>JADLBZ010000142.1 GCA_020847415.1 Planctomycetota bacterium | reverse complement strand
GCCTGCAAAGGGTAGTAGCCGGAAAGGAGGGCACGGTGCTTCCCCACAGTGACAAGGGCGCGCGCGTTGCCCTTCGTTTGAGGGGCGGGAGTCACCCCCGACTCGAGGCAGGCGCCGTGGTGGGCACTATCGCCCTGCCCAGCGGCAGGGTGATCAGGCTCCGCTCCAAGCTCGGCAGTGATGTTGGCATCCTGTGGTGCCTGTTTAAGGCTCAGCACTTGCCGGTGCGTTGGCTGAAGTCAGCGCCCCTGGTGACATCGGACCGGTTCTTCGATGCGCTGGCATTGCTGTTTGCCAACAACGTCACGGCTTTGGTGCGAGAAGGCAAGCTGCGGCGCTTTTACGTTGAGACCGTGGAACCGCTGGTTGCCGTCCGCGGTCGGCTGCTGCCCGCTGCGACATTCGCCTCCGGGCGCATGCTGCCTACGCCCATTGTCTGCCGCTACGATGACTTCACGACCGACATGTTCCAGAATCAGGTTCTCCGGGTGGCTCTACAGGTTGCCGAGCACCTGGTCTCGGAAGGGGTGCGCAGCACCGTGGCCAACGCTGACGCGCTGCTGAGGGATGAGGTCTCGACACCGCTGATGCGCCCGGCAGATGCAGTGCAGCGATTGCGCTTATTGCAGGCTTCCGGCTGGCGCGGCCTGGCCGACTACCGCGCCGCACTTGATCTTGCGACGCTTGTCTTGGAGCAGTTTGCCCCCGCAGACTACGCAGGACCGGCACGGTCGGCCCCGACGCTGCTGCTCAACATGGAGCGCCTGTTTGAAGACGCGCTGCGGGCCGTCGTAAAAGGCCGGGGGACACGGCTTAGGCGCGTGGAGTTCGATCGCGAGAACTTGCAGTTCACCCCGACGCCCGACATCGAAACAGACGACCTGATTGTGGACGCGAAGTACAAGGCCAAACCGCTGGTCAGCAGCCCCCACGGTCGGCGTGTCCCCATCGCGGCTGATTTCTATCAGGCGTGTTTTTACAGCTCTTGGGGAAAACGGTCGGTCGCACTGGTCTATGCCCTCGGGGCACTTGGAAAGAAGCATTACCGCGAACTGCCGGCCATCTGCAAGGACGCTCGCGTCGGCCTCTTTCCGTTCTGCATCGCGGGTAGCAGCGTGGGGGAACTGGAGCAGGAGGCAGTTCAGCTCAGGAGCGCGCTCGATCGTTTTCGGCGGGATCAGTCGCGGTCGGCGTAGCGTTGGTCGTCCACCAGTTCGCGGGGGCTTGTGCGGGCGTCCAGCTCAGCCAGCACCTTCTGCACCAGCTCGCGGGTGGAAAGATCGCGCCAGTCGTGGCCGTCGCGCTCGCGCACGCCAAGGTGCAGGATGTTCGGGCCCTTGATGCGCTGGTAGCGCTCCCGGATGCGCTGCAGGAAGTGCAGCTTCTCGGTGCTCTGGGGCGCGTCGCCGTCGCGGAACAGGTAGCCCTGCCCCTCCTGCTTGATCCAGCGCTGTCCCGAGCCCAGGGTGCGCCGCCGCGTGCGAGCCAGGCCAAAGCGCGGCGCGATGTCCAGGATGACGACCAGGCTGGGCTCCGGGTGCCAGCCCTCGTGCCGCTTCAGGATCTCGGCTTCCGCGATGCCCATCTCGCCCTGGTAGACCAGCGTCGAGTACAGGCTGCGGTCCTGCACCACGTCGTCGTCGCGCGCCAAAGCGGGCTTCACAATCGTGTCCATGTTCATGCGCTGGTCCACCACGAACATGCCCAGCCACTCGGCGGCGCTGGGGCGCACGCGCCGGTCTGTCAGGCGCTCCAGGATCAGCTTGCCGCTGGGCAGGTCCGTGGGCTCGTGGGTGTGCAGCACGTTGCGGCCGCGGGCACGCAGGGCCTGCACCAGCTCGCGGCACAGGGTGCTTTTGCCGGTGCCGTCAATGCCTTCCACAATGATGAAGCGGCCGGGCATGGTTATCCGAGGCGGGAGTCCAGTATTGCAGCCACATTGCAAATTGGGGGTGTCCGTTCCAGCCCGCTTCCGCATCAGGCCGCGACGGGCGCTCGCGACACGCGCCCTCCGGGCTTCTGTCACTCGCTGTCGCGGAAAACACCGCAAGCGATGGATGGAGCCGCCCCCGAATTCAATCGCGACGCGCCACTACCCTGCCATGGTGATGCGCCCGCGACGGGCGTCAAGGCGCTGCGAGCAACAAGGCTGGTGACGCGAAGAACCGAAGCAGCGAAGTACAGCCGCCGGCGCCTGCCGTTTTCTGCGGGCCTTGCGCCGCTGCGTGCGCCCATCCTTCGCCAGCAGCCTCGCCGCGGCTGTCAGGATCAGGCTGCGTCCGTGGTCTGCAGCACCGGGGCGTCGGCCCAGGTTTCGTCCAGGGCGTAATAGCGGCGGGCGTCTTCCTGGAACACATGCACCAGAACGTCGCCCAGGTCCACCAGAACCCACCAGCCCTCCTGCATGCCTTCCAGGCCGGCGGGGCGCCTCAGGCCCTTGTCTTTGGCCAACTTGCCGATGTGCTCGGCAATGGCGCGGGCCTGCGGCGCGCTTTGCGCGGTGCAGACCACAAAGTACTCGGCAACGATGGTGAGCTTCGCGACATCCAGCAGGCGGACCTCTGTCGCCTTCTTGTCCAGGCAGGCTTCAAAGGCAAAGCGGGCAATATCCAGCGTTTCGATGACCAACCCCCGGCCGCAAGGCGGCTATGTGGCATCAGGCTCCTGGGCGGGCACCGGCCGCAGCGGAATGCGCAAGCCGAAGGTGGAGCCCTTGCCGACTTCGCTCTGAACGAACACCTCGCCCCCGTGTAATTCTACGATCCGTTTCACGATTACCAGCCCCAACCCGGTTCCTTCGATCTCGGACGTGTAGCTGGCGTCCACCCGATAGAACTTTTCCCAGATCTTGTCGTGATGTTCGGGCGCGATTCCCAATCCGCTGTCCTTCACCGCGATCACCAGCCGGCCGTCCTCCACTTCGGCCCGCACCGTCACCGGCCCGCCTTGCGGCGAATACTTGATAGCGTTGGTGAGGAAGTTGCTGAAGGCGGTCACGACCTTCTCGCGGTCCAGCATCACCGGCGGCACATCGGCGCCGACATGCAGGCTGATCTCGTGGTTGGGGTGAGGCGGCAGGCTGCGAATGCGGCCTTCCAGCATCTCGCGCACTTCCACGGGGGCTTCCTTAAGCGTGGCACGGCCGGACTCGAGCTTGGAGAGGTTCAGCAGGTCAAAGATCATGTCCCGCAGGTTCTGGGCGGACTCGTACACCACATCCACCAGTTCGCGGTACTCCTCGGGGATCGCGCTCATGTCGCTGCGCACGATGTCCAGCCCGCCCAAGATCGCGGTAAGCGGCGTTTTCAGCTCGTGGCTGACCGTGTTTACGAAGTCCGTCTTCAGGCGGTCCAGGTCGCGCAGCTTCTGCACTTCCAGGCTCAGGCTCAGGTCGCGGCACAGGAACAGCCAGCCCTGGTACTGCCCGCCCCGGTCCAGCAGGTAGCTGGCCGAGATGCCCATGCTGACCGTGGTGCCGCGGGCCAGCTCCAGCTCAAGGGCCGACTCGACGGCGGGCGAGAGCAGAAGCCGCTCCATCAGGATGTTCAGCTCCGTGACCAGGCGCGGCGGCAGCGCCTTCTCGAAGTCCTCGTCCATGACGAAGACGCGTTTCAGGTCAAAAAGGAACTCGGCGTTGCTGTTGATGGCCATTACACGCCGGTCGCGGCCGATGACCAGGATGCCCTGGGGCACGCTTTCCAGGATGTTGTCAAACAGGCTGCTCAGGCTGCGCAGGCGCTGGGCGGCAGCCAGGGCCTCGGCGCGGCTGCCCAGCTCGGCCGAAAGGTTGCCCAGCAGCTCAAACTCCAGCACGCACGAGGCAAGCTGGGCGTCTCGCACCCAGACCAGGATGGCGCCCAGGGGGCCGCGGGCGCCGGTGACCGGGATAACGCACAGGGCGCTGGCACGGGTGCGCTCGCCAATGCGCACCGTTGCAGCGTCCAGCGATACCTGCGGTTTGTCGCGCTGGGAGGTCACAATGCGCGTGGCGTCGCGGTCGCCCGCGGGCCGCGGCGGCGCTTCGGCCGAGGCGCTGTCGTGCAGGTCAAAGAACACGACCTGCCGCGAGCGCGCCGCCCAGTTGAGCAGCTCAGCCATCTCGCCGGCCAGGTAGCGGGGGCCTCCCTCTTCGCCGGTTTCCACAGGGCCCGTGCCGCGCTCGGCCAGCACGTCGTAGCGCTGCTCGGCCGGGTTGTAGCGGCACAGCCGGAACAGGGAGACGTCCAGCAGTTCGCCCACGGCATCGCAGGCGCGGTCCATCAGCTCCTGCAGGTCCGAGGCGCCGTACATGGCGGAGAGCCGCCCCAGGTGGGCGCGAAGCCGCGAGAAGGTCCCCGTCAGCGTGCCCGGCTCGCCATCGTCCTTGATACGACGGGTCAGGGCATCCTCGCCCGGGGGCAGGAAGGAGGACTCGCGCACACGCGACGTGGAGCGCCCCTCAGGTTTCATGCTCAGCCCGCCAGGTCCAGGATGGCGCCCGCGTTCTCAAAGCCCCGCAGGAACTCGTTCTCAAGTTCGTAAAGGACAGTCTCGTCCAGTTTCAGGTTGCGCCAGGCCGAATCGGCCAGCGGTGGCACCAGGGCCTCACCCGCGCCCATGATACCGAGCGCGTTGGTCATGGCGTTAGCCACATGCACACAGTCAATCATCATTCGGTCGCGCCTCACATCGTCGGGGTGCGGCGCGTGGCGGATCACCTCGACCAGGGTCTCCGGGAAATTCCAGGTCTCGGCCAGGTAGCCGCCAACCTCGGCATGGTTGCAGGTCAGCACCTCTTCCTCGGCCTCCAGCATGATCACTTTGTGCTGGCGGGCAAAGCGAAGCGCCTCGGCGTACTTCTCGGGCAGGTGCCAGGCCATCAGCGACTTGCCGGTCTCCGCCAGCAGGCCGCTCACGAAGGCATCGTCGGCCTGCAGGGGGTGCACACGCCGGGCCACTACTTCGGCTGCCACGGCGGTTGCCACGGCATGGCGCCAGTACTGGACGAAGTCAAAGCCCTCAACGCCGCCGGCCGGGCGCATCACATCTACCACGGCGGCCGAGATGGCCATGTTCTTCACCTTGGCAAAGCCCAGCAGCACGATGGCCTTGGTGACGCTGGTGATCTTGCGCGGAAAGCCGTAGTAGCTGCTGTTCACCAGCCGCAGGATCTTGCTGGAAAGAGCAGGGTCGTTGGAGATCAGCTTGCCGATGTCGGCGGCGTTGGTCTGCGGGCTGACGGTCATCTGCCCGATCTTGGCCACCACGTGCGGCAGGGTGGGCAGGTCCTCGACCGGCCCGAACAGCTCTTCCATCTTCTTGGCGCGCAGCGCACCCGTTGCCATGGCTACCCCGCCGGTTTGAGCTTGACCCCAAGTTGCTCGACCAGGACCTTCAACGTGACGCGCATGAGGCTCTTGTGGGCCGTGCTCTGGGCCGCGCCGCCCTCAAAGCGCACGCGGAACTCCGCCATCAGCTTGGCCATCGCCGCCTGCTGGTCTTCGTTTCCAGCGGCGCCGGCCAGTCCCACTCGCTGGGTTGCCAGCGGGCGTATCTCGATCTCTGCGTAGCCGCGACGGATCAGGACGCGGATCAGGTCCTCGGTCAGCTTCTCGCCGGCGTTGATCATCACGCGCCCCAGCGCGTCCTCGACGGGACGCGCCAGGACCATACCCGGCTTGGCGTCTTTGACTGCGATGGTTTGCACGACGGAGCACCCGGTTGCACTACTTGTCTGATTTTAGCCTTTTTACTGTCGTGTTCAATCGGCAAACGTCGTCACGAAGTGGCACGTGCCGCCGTGACACACATCGAAAAAGGCGCGGGCGCAATCGCGCCCGCAACGTGCAGCAAGAAGGATTGGTGCCGGGAGGGGGACTTGAACCCCCACGCCCACTGAAGGACTGCGGATTTTGAATCCGCCGCGTCTGCCAATTCCGCCATCCCGGCAGCAGGAACATCCTTACCACGACGCCTGCGAGATTTCCATGCCGAGGGCGCTGCCGGCGACTCACTCGCCCCGCTTCTCATCCGGGGCGCCGTCCAGGTACTCGCGGAGGTTCTCCGGCAGGTTCTCGCGCAGTTCCTTCAGCGTGCCGCCATAGTACGACATCTGCTTCCGTTGCTGCACGTCGCTGACAACCGCCGTGTAGCCGTCGTCGTCCTGCAGCACGCAGAACATCAGACGACCCGGCACCACGTGCACGAAGCGCGGCGTGTTGTCGCACTCGTCCTCGGCGTCGCCGCCTCGGGGGTTCAGCACCCGCATCTCAATACGCACCTGCAACTCATCGCGTTGGCGCAGCAGTTGCGAATGCAGGTCTTCCAGCTCGGCGGTCATGGCCATGGCCTCTTCCAGCCGCCGGCGCATCTCGGCCGCCTCCTCTGCATTGCCGCGTGAAGCACCGGCAACCAGGCGCGCCACATGCTGGTGTTCGCCCGACATGCGCAGGACGCCGCCTTCTATCTCCAGGGCTTCGCCCTCCTGCATCGGGAGAATCCGGTAGCCCGGCTGTCGCGGCACAAACACCACCTGGCCGCCCACGGCACGGGCGCGGACCTGGGCGGCGCTGGACCAGCTCCAGAGCTGCTCGGCCCCGTCGGCATCTGCCTCTGCGGTCACTTCAATCCGCGCGCCCGGCAGCGGCACAAAGCGCGAATCCCCCGCGCAGACCACGATCCCCTCGCCACCCTGCGCCGAAGACACGCGCCCGCTGCCGGACAGCAGGCAGACGACCGGCTGCCCCTGGGCCGCATCTACCTGCACGCGAAACACCGTGTCGCCGTCAAACTCTGCGCTGGCGCCGTCGCTGAAGGTCATGCGCAGGGGGCGGCTGCCGCCCGCGCGTACCCACTGGTCGCAGGGAACGGCATCTGCAGCCTTCCAGCCCGTCTCCGTGGCCACCAGCGGTTCGCCCTCCAGCATGGTGCCGGGGGCGCGCCGGGCTTCCGCCACGTTCAGTACTTCAGGCTCCGCGGGCCGCAGCTCAAAGAACAGCGCGCAACCAATGACCAGCGCCGCGGCGGCATTGGCAACCCACAGCCAGCGGCCCCGGCCGGGGCCCGGCAGCGCCGGCGCAGACGGCACGTCGGCGTCGTTCAGCGCCTGCAGGGTCGCCTGCAGGGCGCGCGCTTCCGCCGCGCCGCAGCGCGCGTCGCGCACAATCACCTCGCGCACCAGCGACTGCTCGTTACGGTAACTCTCGTACAGCTCGTGGCACGACGGGCACTCCTGCAGGTGCGACAGCATCGCCGCGCGCTCGGGGCCCTCCACCAGCCCGTAGGCCAGCGCGGTCAGGTCCTGGATCTCGGGGTGGTTCATAGCGGATGCTCCTCGCTGCTTCCCGGCGCCAGCCGGGCGCGCAGGCCTTCCAGCCCGCGGTGCAGTGCAACACGCACGGCGCCTTCGTTCATGCCTTCCAGCCGGGCAATGTCCGCCGACGTCAGCTGCCCAAAAAAGCGCAGCTCCAGGATGCGCCGGGTGCGGTCCGGCATGCGCTCCAGTTCGCGCCGCACCAGCTCCAGGTGCTCTTCCCGTGCCAGCTTGTCCAGGGCCGCCGAGGTGACGTTGCCATCGGCAGCCTCGGGCAGTTCTTCCAGCACGGTCAGCTTCGCCCGGGATCGGGCCAATTCCACGCACACATTGTGCGCAATACCGAACAACCATTTCCGCGCGTCGCGGTTGCGATCCAGGCTGCCAAAGTACCGGTACGCGCGCATGAACACTTCCTGCAACGCGTCCTCGGCCTCCGCATCGCCGCCCAGCCGGCGGCGGCAATAGCCGAACAGCGGGCCGTGGTGCAACACGGCAAGTCGGCTCAGCTCGGCTTTGGCGTCGGCGGCGGCCATGGTGTTCTGCCCAGATTACGGGCCTGGCCTGCACCGCGTTACAGGAAATCCCGCTCAATCACTTGCCCGGAGCACCCGGAAGCTCAACTCCGGCGCCCGGCGGCGCGTAATCGCATGGGCAACAGCGGTACGAAGGCGCCCAACATCGGATTGCAGGGCCTGCAATACAGCCAGCGTGTCTTCGTGGCGGCTGGCAACCGTGACGAGCAGGTGTCCGGCGTTGGGGGCGGGCTCCACGGACTCAAGCTGGGCGTCCAGCACCAGGTCAGAGGCGCTTTCCGCCAGGGCAAGCGTCAGGGCGCGCTCCACCTGCCTGCAAAGCTGCAGGGTCTTGCGGTCGGGTCGCCGCGGCAGGGGTTCTGCAAAAGGGTCCGCTCCAGCCATGTTCTCTCCGGCACTCACAACGCGCGCCGGTTGCAGTCTATTTCTGGACGCGAGACTCCGCGGCGGGCAGGTCCTTCAAGACCAGATAGTACAGCCGGCCCTCGTGGTAGGTCTTGCCGGCGCGCATCTCGGCTCCGCGGCCGGTGCCCCAGTACAGGTCGCAACGGCCGGGGGCGCGGATGGCCCCGCCCGTGTCCTGGTCCAGCAGCAAACGCCGGTATCCGCCCAGGGTCGGCACGTCTGCCAGTACCAGCGAGCCACGCGGAAAGATCGCCTTGTCGGTGGCAATGCTGCGCCCAGCCGTGACCTGCTCGTTCAGCGAGCCAAAGGGCCCGCCGCTGGTCTCCTGAAAGAAGACATAGCGCGGGTTGGCGGCTGCCAGCGAGTCAAACTCGCCGGGATTGTCGCGGAAGTAGCGCATGATGCTGGTCAGGGTCAGTTCCTCGCGCTTCAGCATGCCGCGCCGCACCATTTCCTGACCCAGCGACTTGTAGGGCGCACCGTTGGTGCCGGCATAGCCGACCTCCAGGCGCGTGCCGTCGTCCAGGTCCAGCAGGGCGCTGCCCTGCACCTGGACCACGTAGGCTTCCACGGGATCGGCCAGCCAGACCAGCTCCAGGCCGTCCAGCGTGCCGCCGCGCAGCAGCTGCGCCCGCGCGGGGTAGTTTGCGTCCACCGTGCCGTCGTCACGGCGCAGGCCCTTGGTTTCGCCGGTGATGGGGTCCTTCACGTGGTTCGGGGGCAGGCGGTGCAGGGGGTGCTGGTAGACGCCGTTGCGGGTGCGCGAGGCCTTGAAGATCGGGGTGTAGTAGCCCGTGAACAGCACCGTGCCCAGGTCGTCGCAACCCACGGAGATGTAGAAGTCGAAGCGCTTCAGGGTCTCTGCGGCCAGCTCGTCAGCCGTGCCGCCCTCGGCCAGCATGGCCCGGAAGGCCTCCAGCGAGACGCGCACCTGCTCGTGCGAGATGCCGCTGCTGGGGAAGAATTGCGCGCT
>JADLBZ010000141.1 GCA_020847415.1 Planctomycetota bacterium | reverse complement strand
TGGGAATTTTCTAGCAGGCCGTTGAGAAAGTCGCCGTTGGCGCCTTCCTCAACGGAAAGCAACTGCCCGGCTTGCGGCGTGAAGCCGCTCGCCGGCCGGCCCGTGCAGCCGCGCGGGCCGGGCAGGGCTACACCGCGGCGGCCACCTTGCTGAAGTGCGCGATCAACGTGTCCTTGGCCTGGTCAATCAGCCAGTTGGGCGTGCTGGCGCCGGCCAGGATGCCGATGCGCTTGGCGTCCTTCAGCTTCTCGAAGTCAATGTCCTCGGGGCTTTCAATAAGCTGCGCCTTGGCCCCGAAGCTCTCCGCCACAATCGCCAGCTTCTTGGTGTTGCTGCTGGTCTTGCCGCCAATGACGATGACATGGTCGTTCTGCTGGGCGATGTGCTCGGCGTCTTCCTGCCGCTCGGTGGTCACGTAGCAGATTGTGTTGAACACGCGCACTTCCTGGGCCTGGGCCAGCATCGCGTTCACGATCTCGTTCACCTTCTTGAGGATCAGCGTGCTTTGCACCACCACGCCCAGGCGGCGCTTGTTATGGGGAATTTTGTCCACATCGTCCAAGGACTGGATCACGGTGCCTTCACCCTTGGCGTAGGCCAGGATGCTGATCACCTCGGGGTGCTTGGGGTCGCCGATGATCACCACGTGGTACTTCTGCTTGTGCAGCAGTTGCGCGTAGTTCTGTGTCACTCGCACGTAGGGGCAGGTGGCGTCAATCACCTCGGCCCCCTTGGCGATGAACTCCTGGGCCACGCCCGGCGGCACGCCATGGGTGCGGATGATTACCGTGGATCCCTTGGGGTCGGGCAGTTCGTCAGGCCCGCTGATGTAGTCCACGCCGTAGTCGCTCTTCAGCTTCTCAATGGTCTGCGGGTTGTGAATCAACGGCCCGAAGGTGAACACAGGCCCCTCTTTGATGCGGGCGGTTGCCACCGTCTGCTCGTAGGCGCGGTCCACGCCCCAACAGTAACCACTGTGGCGGGCAATGTTGATCTCGACCGCGCCGGCCCGGTAGCTCGTCACGGCACGCAGGTCACCTGAGTACTTGTTGTGTCCCATGGCTGTCCCTTCAGCGGCAAAGCGGCTCACCCGGCTCGACCCCGCCGCGCGGCAAACGACCTGCTCAACGTCCCGTCGGCGTGGGCATCAGTCTAACGGGAATTGTGGACCAAATCAGTCCCTTTTCTCCGCGCCGCGCCTTCGCGCGTTTCATGTACTATCAGGACGGCTGTATGGGCCGCAATAACATGCTGCTGGACCGTTTGCGTACTTTCCCTGTCATTGCCCTGTTGGCCCTGCTGGCCGCGGGCGGGTTCGGCTTTGTCGTCGGGGCCGTCACCGGCGACACCGTGGCAGCGCCGCCCCAGACAGCCGGCGCCGCACGCGCCGACGACTCCGCGCCCCGCTACAACCCGCTTTCGGCAGACGTGAACCGGCCCCGCAGCGGCGGCGGAACCGGGCACACCAGCACAGGTGCCGGCCCTGCAACGGTCCCGGACGCGCCGGCCAACGGCGGCGAGCCGGGAAAACTGCTGCCCGGCGGCGACAAGCTGGCGCGCCCGCGCACCTTGCGGCCCACAGAACTGCCCCCCGGCCGCGTGGACGAAGTGCAGTCCCTGCCGGCACCACCGCCGGCCGCCGGTTCCATCACGGTAGAGGTAGAGGACCTTGATGGCCGCCGGCTGCCCTACGCCCAACTGGACCTCTCCGTGAAATCCGGCCCCCTGGGCTTCCAGAGCCTGGGGCTGGAGCCACGCAACATGGGGCGCGGCACGTTCCAGTTCAGCACCCTGGCGGCGGGCGAGTACCGCGTGGCCTCTGAGAACCCCCACTATCGCGCCGTGGAAGAGGTCGTTCAGCTTGGCGCCGGCGAGGAACGCACCGTGCGCCTGGTGTTGAACGCCCTGGAGCGCGGCCGCGTGGAGTTCTTCGTGCGGCTGCCCGACCAGGCCGTGCCGGAACAGGTCACCGTGCAGATGCGCGGCGCCTCAGGCGATGAAACCCGCGGGCGCGGGCGTTTTGGCGTGCACGAGCCCGTGCGCCGCGTGGGCCCCGGCATCCAGCCCAACAGCAGCACCGCGCGCTATGTGCCGGACGCCGGCAGCGGCCTGATCCCGTTCTCGGTGGCGGTCGGCAACAAGACCCGCTTTGTGTTCTCCAGCCAGTACCAGGGGCGCCCCTGCGGCGCCGAGCAGGTCGTGGAAGGCTCCACCGGCGTGCAGCAGTTCACCGTCGTGCTGGTCGAGGGCGACATCGGCCGCGACCTGCCCACCGACGGTCAGCCGCGCACTCTTTCGCGGCTGGAGCTGACCCTGACGCTGAACGGCGGCAAGCCGGTCAGTTTCACGCGCGTGAACCTGCGACAGTCGCCCACCGAGTTTGCCTACCGCGAACCAAACCGGATTGACGGCGGCCGTTTCACCTGGGAGGGCGTGCTGACCGGCCGCTGGTTCGTGGTGGCCGAAGCCAAGGAGTTCCACGCCGCCTGGGTGTCGCCCATTGAGGTGGGACAGCAGGAGGCCCAGTCCATGGACATCGTCACCGGGCACCTGCGCGTGGTGGCCAACCTGGACCCGGCCAACCCGGCCGCCAACGGACCCGCCATCTACCAGGTGCGCCTGCGACCGCTGGATTCCGGCACCATCGAGCGCGTCTACCGGGGCAACCTGGCGGGCGTGCAGCAGGATTACATTGATTTCTTCATGCCCGCGGGCACGCACACCATCCGGCTGGACGGCCCCGGCCCGCAGTTCGCCTACACGGTGGAGCCCCAGAAGCACGACATCACCGTGACCGGCGGCGACGAGACCGTGCTGGAGTTCACCCTGCGTTCGGCAGGCACACTGAAGTTCGTGGCGGTCAACGGCGCGGGACAGCCGGTGCCCAATGCCGAGTTCCTGGTCACCACCTACCCTGCGGGCAGCGCGCCCGAAAGCGAGAAGGCCGGTGTGCGCAAGGGCGGCGCAGACGGCGCGTGCAGCGCACCGGCGCCGTTTGGCGCGGCATACCTGTTCATCTGGACCGAGTCCGCGGACTGGAATAACCCCGACAAGGTCCTTCGCATTGAGCTGCCCGCGGGCGGCACCCTGGACCTGGGCGCCCTGGTGGTCGCCCCGTAGCGCCGTTGGCCCGCACAACGCACGCGGGGCACGGGAATCGCCCGTGCCCCGCATGCGTCTTGCCTGCTCGCGATCAGTTGGCCGACGCTGCCTCGGCCGGCTCCAGGGCCTCGTGCTCACCGGTCTCGGGCGCCAGCAGCGGCTGTTCAAACGCCTGGGCCGGGGTGGCGTCCTTGAGGTTGCGCAGCCGGCTGATGATGAACCAGGCCAGCGGGGTCACGCCGCCGACAAAGAACATCACGCCGCCCACGGCCCGCATCCAGGTCAGGGTCTGGAAGGTGGACGACTCGATAAACTCGTGCGAGCGCGCCTGCCACAGGCCGTGTTCCAGCGTGGCCGAAAGCTGGGCAATGCCCGCGGGCAGGGTGTCCAGCAGCACCATCAGCATCAGGCCGAGGTTCAAGCTCCAGAAGGCAATGCGCACCAGGGCGGTGTTCCAGTGCTCGGCCTTCACCACATGGCGGGCACAGAACATCACAGCCGCCACCGAGAGGTTGCCGTACACGCCCATCAGCGCCGCGTGGCCGTGGTTCACGGTCAGGTAGGTGCCGTGCTCGTAGTAGTTCACGATGGGAAGGTTGATGATGAACCCGAACACGCCGGCGCCCAGGAAATTCCAGAAGTTCACGGCCATCAGGAACAGGAAGGCCTCGGGCAGGCCGAACTGCTCCAGCCGTGCGTTGCGGCCCAGGCTGGCGCGCAGGGCAGCCAGCGGCATCTGCTTGAAGCGCCAGGCCTCGAGGGTCAGCAGGACCAGCGGCACCACCTGCATGGTGCTGAAGACCGCGCCGATGGCCAGCATCGGCTCGGGCTTGGCGTTCCAGTAGAAGTTGTGGGAGATGCCCAGCAGGCCCGAGCCCAGGAACAGCAGGGTGGCAAAGAAGACCACGCGAGTGGCGCTTTCCCGGCTGACCAGGCCCATCATCACCATGTAGTAGGCGATGATCATGGTGGTGAAGACCTCAAAGAAGCACTCGGCCCACATGTGGATCACGCACCAGCGCCAGAAGTCCGAGATCACGAAATTCTCGCGGGCACCGGCAATGAAGCCCGAGCCGAACAACAGCGTGATGGTCATGACCGCGTACAGCATCCAGTTGGGCAGGGCAAAGGGGCTGGCAATGCGCAGCACCGGCCGCACGCCGCGGTAAACGATCACCGCCCACAGCACCAGGCAGCCGGCCAGCAGCCACTGGAAGAACTTGCCCAGCTCGACAAACTCCCAGCCCTGGTTGCCCAGCATGCGCCAGGCGCCGCCCAGAAGATCGCGCGGGCCAAGGGCCGTGCCCAGCAGCATGCCCGAAGCAACCACGACCAGCGACCAGAACAGGATGTTGATCAGCCGCCGCTGGCCCTGCGGCTGGGCGGGCGAGATGCGGGGCAGCAGGAACAGCGAGCCCGCGATCCAGCACGTCGCAATCCACAGCACGGAGAGCTGGACGTGCCAGCTGCGGGTGACGGTAACGGGCAGCAGGCGCGAGAAATCAATGCCAAAGAAGGTGGTGAAACCCACGAAGTCGTGGATGGTGAAGATGCCCGCCACAATCTGCAGGAAGAACAGCCCCATGGCGGCGGCAAAGAACTTGTACGTGGAACGCTGGATGTCGGTAACCGGCGCCTGCGCGATGCTCTGCTGGGTGGCCACCGGCAGGCAGCCGTTGGCCTGCCAGCCCTGGGTGCCCGCAAAACGGCCGTGGAAGTACAGCACCCCGCCCACCGCAGCAATCAGAGCCAGCGAGCCCATCACGCTCCAGAGCAAGGTGCCGCTGGTGGGCGTGTTGCCGGCCAGCTCGTCGTAGGGCCAGTTGTGGGTGTAGCTGGCGCCCGTACCGGGGCGCTCCACGGCGCAGACCCACTGTCCCCAGAAGAAGAAGGCCGCCAGGGCGTGCAGCTCGGCCTGGTCGGTGATGTAGCCGGAGGGGTGAAAATCGCCGGGTGTGGTGCCCGAGAAGCGCCCCGCGTAGTAGCTTTCCAGCTCTTTCCAGGCGGCCAGCTGGGCCTCGTTCAGGGGCACGCTGTTGGTCTTGGCATCGTGGCGGTTCTCGCGCAGCTCGCGCTGCACGCGGGGCTCGATACCCTCGGGGATCAGCTCGGCCTGCAGGGCCGCGTCGGTGGCGGCACGGCGGGTGTACCAGGCGTTCATGGAGACCGCGACCTGGTGCAGCGCCTCGGCCGTGTAGTCGGGCCCGCGGGCACCGCCGTCGCCGAACATGCTGCCGTAGTTCATCAGGGCGTACTTCTGGAACACCTGCTGGCCGTCCAGCACGGTTTCGCGGTCAATCACCTTGTTGCCCTGGGCGTCCACAAAGTGCGGCACGGGCGGCGCGTCGGCATAGGTGCGCGCACCCATGAACAACACGCCCGCCGCTCCGATGGAGACCAGCACCAGCATGTACTTCCACCAGTGTTTGCGGTTCATTGCTTGCCCCTGCTTGTGCCGGCACGTGCCCGCGTGCCGGGTTGTGGAAACTGATCAGAGAAGCCGCGTGTTGCGGCTGCTTCAAGGCCGGGTCAGGCCTTGAACAGCCCTTTCACGCCCTTGTGGGTGTACTCCGGAAAGAACCCGGCCGGCGCCTCAAAGGCCAGGTGGCCCTTGAGCACCTCGGCGAACAGGTCGCGGAAGTCCGTGGTGACGGGCAGGTCGCGCTTCTGGTACAGGGCCGCATCGTCAAGGCCGGTCCACTCGCCGTGCACCTTGCCGCCCTGGGCCTTGCCGCCCAGCAGGAAGGCAAAGCCGCCGTGCCCGTGGTCCGTGCCCTCGTTGCCGTTCTCGCGGCAGGTGCGGCCGAACTCGGTTACCACCAGCACCAGCGTGCGGTCCAGCGCGTCGCCCAGGTCCTCGGCGAAGGCCGACATGCTGTCGCCCAGGTCCTTCAGGCGATTGGCCATCTGGCCTTCGTTGCCGCCTTCGTTGACGTGGTCGTCCCAGCCGTTGTAGTCCAGGCAGGCAACCTCAAGGCCCACGTCGGCGCGCACCACCGTGGCGATGTCGCGCATCTTGCGGCCGAACTGCGAGTCCGGGAACGCGGCCCGCTTGCCGGCAACGGGCTTGGCCAGGATCTCCTGGTAGCGCTTCAGGGTGCGCACCGTGTCGCGGCCGGTCTGCTCGACGGCGTCGTCGGGGCGCTCGCCCTCCATCTTGCCTTCTTCCTTCTTGGGCTCGTCCTTCGTCGGCTCTTCCTTCTTTCCGGACTCCTTCTTCTCTCCGTAGTGGTCCTCAAACACTTCCAGTAGTTCCTTCTCGCGCAGCACCTTCTCGTCGGGCACCGCCAGCACGGCGTAGTCCCCGCGCAGGGCGCGCGGCAGCAGGCCCTGCATGGCCAGGGCGCGCAGCGTGCCCTCGGCCTCGGTGCCGGCGGCGCTGCCCACCAGGTAGCGGTTCAGCCACCCGGTGCGCACCGAGCGGTTGCCCGGCGCCGCGTACTCCATGAAGTCCTGGGCGTCAAAGTGGCTGCGCGTGGTGTGGGGCGAGCCCGTGTTCACCAGCGGGGCAAAGCGCCCCTTGTCGTACCAGGCCTTGAGGGCTGAAAGGCTGGGGTGCAGGCCGAAGCGTTCGTCCAGCTTGACCACGCCGGGGGCGCCTTCCTTGCTCTCGACAGGAATGGCCAGGGTGGGGCGGATGTCGTAGTAGCGAGGGGTGGCAAAGGGCACCAGCACGTTCAGCGCGTCTGCGCCGCCGCGCAAGTACACCAGCACCACCGCATTGCGACGCGTCTTGGCAGCTTCCTGCATGCGCAGCAGGGCGCCGGGCAGCAGCATGACGCCGGTGCCCAGGGCAGCGGCCTTCAGGAAGTTTCTACGGCTCAGGGACATGGTTGTTTCCTCGGACAGTTCTGCAGCAGGTCTGGCAAAGGGCAGTCAGCGCAACCGCCGTGCTACTGCTTCTGGAACTCGGGTGAGCCGAGAATGCCGGCGATCAGCAACGCCCCCAGGTCGCGCATGGCGTTCTTCGAGCCGTCGGCAAGCTGCCGGTCCACCAGCTTGTCCAGCGCCGCGGACGTGCCCGCGCTCAGGGGCACGCACAGCAGCCGCTTGGCCAGCTTGTCTTTCCAGGTGCGGGGCTCACCGTCGCGCAGGATTCCGCGCACATCCTCGGGCAGCTTCACGCCGTTGATCTTGTTCTCGGCCAGGTCCAGCGCAAACTTCCAGCGCAGGCTCATGGCGCCGGGGTCCTGCCAGCTCTCGGCCTGGTCGTAGTAGCCCGTGGGATTGGCACAGCGGTACAGGGGCTCGTTCATCTCCAACAGCGAGCGCTGGAGGCCCGAAGCGTCCGTCACCTCGGCACCCGTGGCCCGCAGCACCGAGACCACAAACTCAAAGGGCCGCTTGTACTTGCACTGGTAGTTCGCCGCGGCAAAGAACTCGGGGTCCTCGTAGATCGCCAGCAGCACCGCGGGCAGGTTGCCCTTCTTCTCGCGGAACACTGCCGCAATACGCCCCACCAGGGCATCCGACGGCTGGTCATTCACCAGCCAGCGGCACAGCTTGAACGACACGTACTTTGCGGTGCCTTCGTGGGCGGCCAGCATGCGCACAACTTCTTCGCCCTCGGCCAGCGGGTTCTCGCGGTTCTCCTTGATGGTGGTGCCCAGCACCTTCTTGTCGCCGCCGCAGTGCACCAGTCGCGCGAACTGGAACCCGCCGCCTTCCTTCTTGAATTCCGGGTTGATCGTCCAGCCGGTGAGGCACTTGGCCACCTCAATGACATCGTCCTGGGTGTAGTAGTTGTCCACGCCCAAGGTGTGCAGTTCCAGCAACTCGCGGGCGTAGTTCTCGTTCAGGCCGCGCTGCTGGGCGGCTTCAATCTTCTCGGGCACATTGCGGCCGCGGCGCTTGATCAGCTCGATCTCTTCGGGGGTGGCGGGGCGGCACGACAGGTGGTTGTCCAGGTAGAACAACATGGCCGGGTGCTTGGCGCTGGCCATCAGCAGGGTGCCGAAGTCGCCCAGCGCGTTGGCGCGCAGCACCGAGGCCTCGTAGTTGCCCGCCATGAGGCTGACCGGGCCCTTGTCCACCGAGATGCACAGGTGGTTGCGGAAGAAGTCCATGCTCACTTCACGCACCTGGTTGTTGCTGTAGGTGCCGCGCAGCACGATGCTCTCCAGCAGCTCGCGTTCGGGCACCTTGCCCAGGCGCTGCGCTTCCTTGCGCTCGCGGACATCGGCATCCCTGGGCAGCTTCTTCACGTAGCTGTCGCGTACCTGCTCCAGCGTCATGTCCAGCGAAAGCAGCGGCTCCAGCGCCTTGTTCAGGACCGCGGGCTCCTGCCGCGCGCCCTTAAGCTGTTCCTCCAGCCACGCCTTCATGCCCTTCTGCTTCACTTCCGCCATCAGGGCCGGCGTAGCACCCAGGGTGAAGCGGTTCAGGAAGTGGTGCAGCTTCTGGTCCTCGTTCAAGCCGGGCGCGGCGGTGGTTTTGCCCGGGTCGGCGTCCTGGGCCGTCGGGCCGTTGTCCGGGCTGTAGGCACAAAGCAGCGCGGCTGTCAGGGCCAGAAGCGAGAAGCGTCGCATGCAAACCTCCACAGGCCCCCACGGGGCCGAGTCAGGATAGTGCTGTCTTGTTACTAATTGCACCCTGTTGAGTTTTCAGGGTAGCGCAAAAAAGACGCGCAGCCGGCACAAGCCTGCACTGTCCAAGCCTCAAACACCGCCTCCGGCAGGGACGCCGCAGCCGCGCGGCACCCGTGGTTGTGGCACAAACGTACCCCTGTTATGGTGCGGCTCGATCAGAGACGGAGCACGCCATGGGAAAGTTCGAGAGCCCGGATTTCTACGCCATTGACGCCCTGCTGAGCGAAGACGACCGCAACGTGCGCGACACCGTGCGCGGCTTTGTGGACGACAACGTCATGCCGGTGATCGAGAAGCACTACGAGGCCGGGACTTTCCCCACCGAGATTATCCCCAAGCTGGGCGAACTGGGCGTTCTGGGCGCCACCCTGCCCGAGGAGTACGGCTGCGCGGGCATGAACAACGTGGCCTACGGCCTGATCAACCAGGAGCTCGAGCGCGGCGACTCTGGCGTGCGCAGCTTCTCCAGCGTGCAGTCGGCCCTGGTCATGTACCCCATCTATGCCTACGGCTCGGAAGAACAGAAGAAGAAGTGGCTGCCCAAGCTGGCTTCAGCCCGGGCCATCGGCTGCTTCGGCCTGACTGAGCCGGACTACGGCAGCAACCCCGCCGGCATGATCACGCGCGCGGTCAAAGACGGCAAAGACTGGGTTCTCAACGGCGCCAAGATGTGGATCACCAACGGCAACATGAGCGATGTCGCCGTGGTGTGGGCCAAGACCGGCAACAGCGACGACCCCAAGAGCATCCGCGGCTTCCTGGTTGAGAAGGGCATGCCCGGCTACGACGTGCGCGAACAGAAACACAAGGCCAGCCTGCGCGCCAGCGTGACCAGCGAGCTGTTCTTTGCGGACGTGCGCGTACCCGAAGAGAACATGTTCCCCAAGGCCGAGGGCCTCAAGGGCCCCCTGGGCTGCCTGACCCAGGCCCGCTACGGCATCTCCTGGGGCGCCATTGGCGCCGGCATGGCCTGCTACGACCTGGCGCGCCAGTACGCCGCCGAGCGCATCGTGTTCGGCAAGCCTCTGGCCGGGCACCAGACCACCCAGCACAAGCTGGCCCACATGCTGACCGAGCTCACCAAGGCCCAGTTGCTTTCCTGGCGCCTCGGCAAGCTCAAGGACGAGGGCAAGATGACCCACTTCCAGGTCAGCATGGCCAAGATGAACAACGTGGCCATTGCCCTGGACATTGCCCGCGTGGCCCGCGAGATCCTCGGCGCCAACGGCATCAGCCTCGAGTACCACGTAATCCGCCACATGTGCAACCTGGAGAGCGTGAAGACCTACGAGGGCACCAACGACATCCACAGCCTGGCCTTGGGCCAAGCCATCACCGGCATCCCGGCCTACAGCTAACGGGGGTGCCTGCAAACTCGACACGAGCGGCCCGGCAAGGCCGCTCGTGTCGTTCTTGCAGGCTACTCGAACAGGGGCGAGGGCAGTTTCGCCACGCCGAACTGGATGCCCAAGAAGCCCTTGCGCGCCCGGAACGTCAGTTCCTCAAAGGCCCACTGGGGGTTGCCGTGCTCGTCCAGCAGCGGCTGGCCCTGGGCGTTGAGCTGCAACTGCAGGCGGCCTTCCTTGAACACGTAGCGGCGCACCCGCAGCTCATACTCCGCGCCGTCGGGCAGGGCCGTGATGACTCGCGGCAGGTCGTTCTGGTCGCGCAGGGGCGTTCCGTTCAGGCTGAACAGCACGTCCCCGCGCCGCAGGCCAAGCTGGTCGGCCGGGGCAAAGGGCACCACCAAGGTCAGCACCAGCAGGCTGGAAGAGCCGTCGCGGATGGTCCGCGGCTCGATCGCGCTGGTCTTCACGCGCTCGACCAGCGCGGCCCAGCCGGCCAATTCGCGCAGCGGGGCGAACCGGGCGTCACGTTCCAGCAGTGCCGCGTCGCGGAAACCTGCCTCGGCGGCCTTCTCCAGCGACCGCAGCGCTTCCTCGTGCATGACGCGGGCGCGGGCCAGCCGCTCGGCCAGCGGCAGCGCCGCCAGTTCCGCCATGCGACGGGCGCCGTCCGCATCGTCCGCCCCCAAGGACTTGGCCTCGCCGTGGCCGACCGCGCTGGCGGCCCGGATCTGCAGGTGCGCCAGGCTGGTCCACAGGGCCGGTACGTCGAATTCGGCGTCCGACACGATGCGGGCCGCCGCGTCGGCCGCATCCAGCACCAACCCCTCGCGCTCCAGGGCCTGCACCAGCGACTCCTGCCGCTGCAGCCACCGGTAGCGATCGGGCCTTGAGGGCGCGCGCTGCAGCCCGGCCTGGGCCGCCGTCATGGCAGCCACAGCCTGGCGCAGGTGGCGGCCGGCTTCGTTGTAGCGGCGCGAGGACAGCCCCATGTGCACCAGCGCCAGCCCCATGTGATCTGCGGCAGAAACGGCCGGCCGTTCCAGCAGCGGGCGGGCATCCAGCTCCGCCAGCGCCAGGCGGACCATATCGTCGCCCATCTGCATGGTGGCGGCCCCGAACATGGACAGCGACAGCGCGCGCTGCAGCGGCTCGCGGGCTTCGTCGTAGCGTTCGAGTTCCATCAGGGTGGTGCCCAGCAGGGCCCACGAGCGATAGTCGTCGGTCTTCACGGCCACAGCGCCCCGGAAGTCCGCCGCGGCCTGGCTGAGGTTGCGCAGACGGGTGTCGGCGTAGGTGTTCAGGCCCTCGCCCTGCCGGCGGCGCGTGTCCTCGCGGTTCTGCTGCGCCAGGTGCAGGATGGCCCGGTAGTAGAAGGCCTCCCACTCGCCCGGGTCCAGCTCAATGGCACGGTTGCAGGCATCAATGCCCGCTACCTGGTTCTCCATGCCGTAGTACACCTGGCCCAGGTAGGTCCAGGCATGGGCGTCACGCGGGTTCAACTCAATGGCCTTGCGCAGATCCTCGACGGCACCCCAGAACCCGGTACTGAACGGTGTGCGCCGCAGCACGCCGCGCCACGACCAGCCGCGAGAATCCCAAGGGTCCAACTCAATAGCCCGGTTGTAGGCGAGCTCGGCTTCCGCCAACCGCCCGATGCTGACCAGGAATTGCCCATGCTCTACCAGCAGCCCCACGGTGGGCTCCAGGCGAGCTGCCTGCTCGTAGTCCTCAATCGCCTGCTCGCGCAGAAAGCGCACGGCCGCGGCGCGGGCGCGCCGCACATAGGCACGCGAGTCGTTGGGCCGCAGCGCAATGGCGGCGGAATAATCCTGCAGCGCAGCCGCTCCATCGGCGGCAGGATCGCGCAACTCACCTCGCAGCAAGCGAGCCTCATAGAAGGCCTGGTCCAGGGCCAGGGCCGCCTCGGTGTCGGCAGCGGAAGCAGCCGTTTCTCCCCGGGCGCGCTGCACCCGGGCCCGCACCAGCAGCGCCTCGGCCGAAGTCGTGTCCAGGTTCACCGCGCGGTTGGCGGCATCCAGCGCGGCGGGCAGGTTGCTGCGGGCCAGCATGGCCAGGGCGCGGTCCCGATAGTCGGCCGGCGAAGCCGGGTTACGCACCTGCTCGGGCAGCGGCAGCAACGCAATGCCGGCACTGACGGCCTGCCAGAAGTCCAGGCCGCGGAAGCGCGACTCCGCCAGCAGCGGTTCAAACGCATCCACGCTGCGCGTGGCGCACAAGGCCGCTGCTGCCTCGGCAATCAGCCGGGGGTGGCGCTGCAGGCGCAACGAGGCCGCCAGCAGGGGAACCGTCAGGCGCGGCTGGTCCACGTTGCCCAGGACGCGATACACCAGCTCGGCAAGCTGCAGCTCAGGGCGGAGCCAACTGGACTGCGGCTCGCCGGCGCGCAGGTCCAGCCGCTTGAGCTCGGTCTCCAGCAGCGCCACGGTTTCCGGCTCGCGGTAGCTGGAAAGCAGGGCAACGTACTGGTCCAGGCTTGGCGCGCCCGCGGGGCGACCGCCGCGATCCAGCCCCTGGCGCACATCAAAGAGGGCCTCGTCCACGCGCAGGGCGTGGGTTTGCAGAAGGCCGGCACGGGCCTCTGCCACGCGGCTGCGCTCGGCAGCCGCGCGGGCGGGGTCGGCAAAGCCCGACAGCACCAGCTCAGCCAGCGGGAAGTCGCCGTTGTAGGTAGCCAGCCGCGCGGTCTGCAGGCGCAGTTGCTCCAGGTCTGAGCGCTGGCCGGCCAGGTCCAGCCCGCGCAGGGCAGGGGGCAGCTCCGCTCCGGCGGGCCCGGTCAACAGGTCCAGCAGGTTCTGCTGCTGCGAGATGTAGCCCAGGATGCTGGAAAGCAGCACCCCGTTGCCCGTGCGCTCAGCCAGCGGCAGCTCCAGGAACACGCGGCCTTGGGCGGCGCACTCGGCGTCGTAGCCCTTGACCCGCGTGGCCAGGTCCTGCAGGGCGGGCTCGATGCGCATGCCCTCGATGTTGGTCAGCAGGCGCTGGGCCTCCGCCACGCGGCTTTCCAGCAGCTTGCGGGCGGCTTCGCGCTGCTCAGCCTCCACGCGCTCGCGCTGGCGGCGCTGCTCGGTCGCGGCATCAAGGGCCGCCTGGGCCTGCTCGCGTTCGCGCTCAGCCACCACCTGGGCGCCCTGGGCCAGGTCGCGCTCGGCGCTGACCTGCTGGTGGCCCCAGATGGCGCCTGCCACCAGCAACAGGAAGCCCAGCACGGCAATACTGACCGCCGTGCGGTGCTGGCGAATAAAGCGCAGCATCAATTCGCGCGCCGAGTACGTGTAGCTGCCCAGCGTGCGCCCGTCGCGGAAGGCCTTGATCTCGGCGGCCAGGTCGGCAGCAGACTTCAGGCGGCTGCCCTTGTCGCGGGCCATGGCCCGCTCCACCAGCGCGCACAGCTCGGGCGGCAGGTCCGGCTCGCGCGAACGCAGGGACAGCGGCGGGCCGTTCAGCACCTGCTGCACGATCAGGGCCGCCATGGGCCCCTCATAGGGCGGGGAGCCCGACAGCACCTGGTACAGCACCGCCCCCAGCGCGTACACGTCGCTCTGCTCGTCCACTTGTTCCAGCTCGCCGCGGGCTTGTTCAGGCGGCATGTAGGCCGGCGTGCCCACAATGCTGCCGTCCACGGTCAGGGCCTGGCTGTCGGTCTGCAGCAGCGAGTGGGAAAGCGCCAGGGTGCCTTTCTGCAGGTCGCGCAGAGCCTTGTCTTCCTGGCCTTTGATACGGGCCAGCCCCCAGTCCAGCACCAGGGTCTCGCCGAAGTCGCCCAGCATGATGTTGTCGGGCTTGATGTCGCGGTGGATCACGCCGCGCGAGTGGGCAAAGGCGATGGCCTGGCAGACATCCAGGAACCGGTCCAGCAGTTCAATACGCGCTGCCAGGCGTTGCTTGGGCTGCAGGCTCTCATCCTTGCGGATCTCGCGCAGGCGCTCGGCCAGCGTGTGCCCGCGGATGAAGCGCATCGTGTAGTAGACCTGCCCGTCTTCGTGGCGGCCGATCTCGTACACCGGCACGATGCTGGGATGCTCAAGCTGGCCGGTGATCTTGGCCTCGCGCAGGAAGCGGTCCACCACGCCGCCCGAGCCCTCGGTTTCGCGGGGGATGCTGCCGGGAAGCGAGCTGCCCTTCATGCCGGGCAGCAGCTCCTTCATGGCGATGTCGCGAC
>JADLBZ010000140.1 GCA_020847415.1 Planctomycetota bacterium | reverse complement strand
GCCCCGGGCCTGTGACGCTGGCGGAGGAGGAGGGATTCGAACCCCCGGATGCCGAAGCATCAACGGTTTTCAAAACCGCCGCAAACGACCACTCTGCCACTCCTCCGCTCCGGCAATGTAGAGCATTTCTGTGGGCCATAGTAGGGGCGGCTGACGCGACGCGCCCGCCCTGCAACGCGGTGGTGTTTCCGTGGGCGGGGCGAAAAGAGCCCATTCTGCCCTCGCGCCGGGCTGTCAGCCCTGTTATCGTTATTTGAGGTTTTTGGTTTTGCGGGTCGCGGGCAGGAGGTTGCGCATGCCCTGGTGGGGATGGCTGATCACCTTTGCCGCCACTTGGCTCGTGGTGGGCACGATCTTTGACCTGCTGCAGACCAAGCACGCCATCATGCGGAACTACCCATTTCTGGGGCGCTTCCGCTACATCTTTGAGAAGCTGGGCCCGCCCCTGCGCCAGTACATCGTCACCAGCGACCTCTCCGAACGGCCGTTTACTCGCCTTCACCGCGGCTGGGCCTATCAGGCTGCCAAGGGTCTCAGCAACACCCAGCCCTTTGGCACGCAGATAGACCAGGATTCGCCGGGCGTGATCAAGTTCAGCCCTGCGCCTTTTCCCACCCCGGACCTGCATGCCAAAGACGACATGCAGCCGGTGATCCTGGGACCTAACCGCTCCAAGCCCTACGCCGTCACGCACGTTGCCAACGTCAGCGGCATGAGCTTTGGCGCCCTCAGCAAGAACGCCGTGCTGGCCCTCTCGCGGGGGGTCAAGCTGGCGGGCGGCTACATGAGCAGCGGCGAGGGCTCAGTCAGCCCCTATCACCTTGAGGGGGGCGGAGACCTGTTTTACCAGGTGGGCCCCGGCAAGTTCGGTTGCCGCAACGAGGACGGGACGTTCAACGACGAGAAGTTCCGCGAGGTGGCCGGGCGCGAGCAGATCAAGGCCGTGTACGTGAAGCTGGCCCAGGGCGCCAAGCCCGGCAAGGGCGGCGTGTTGCCCAAAGAGAAGATTACCGAGGAAATTGCCCGCATTCGCGGCATTCCCCGCGACCGCGACTGTCACAGCCCGAACTGCCACGCCGAGTTCAGTGACACCCTGGGCCTGATCCGTTTTGTGAACCGCCTGCGCGGCCTGAGCGGCGGCAAACCCGTGGGCTTCAAGTGCGTGCTGGGGGGTGAGGAGTTCATCCGTGAGGTGGCCCAGTACATCGCCCAGCACGACGACGGGCCCGATTTTATCGTGCTGGACGGCGCCGAAGGCGGCACCGGCGCCGCCCCCATGTCCCTGGCCGACCACATGGGCATCAGCCTGCAGGAGTCGCTGGCCATTGCCGACAACGTGCTCCGCGAAGAAGGCGCCCGCGACAAGGTGAAACTCATCGGCTCGGGCCGCATCGTCACCGGCGCCCACGCGGCCATCGCCCTGGGCCTGGGGGCCGACCTGGTGCACATTGCCCGCGGCTTCATGTTTGACCTGGGCTGCATCCAGGCCCTGCAATGCAACACCAACCACTGCCCCACGGGCATTGCCACCCAGAGCAAGTGGCTGATGCGCGGGCTGGACCCCACGGACAAGTCGCGCCGCGTGTGCAACTACCTGCACGCGGTTCACCACGACGTGATGATGATCGTGCGCGCCCTGGGCCTGAAGGACCCCTCCGAGATCGAACGCAAGCACATGAGCATGATCGTGGAGCCCGGCCGCCGCGTGGCCCTGACCGAGATCTACCCCACCAGCATGAAGGCTTTTCGCGCCACACGGGTCATCCGGCGGGCCGACTTCAGCGCCGCCTGATGGGCTTGCCGGGCCCGCCCGTTACAGCCGGTAGACGTAATTGTGCGAGCCCGCCATGTAGCTGGTCTCCACTTTCAGCTCGCTCACGGGTTCCAGCGTCTGCGCGTCAATCAGGATCAGGTTCGTCTTCTCGTCGTGGGTCAGCACGAAGTAGCGGCCGTCCAGGGTCACCGAGATGCCACGCGGCTTCTTGAAATCGCCGTCAAAAGCCTTGATCAGGCGGCCGGTCTTGAACTCCCAGAAGGTCACCAAATTGCCCGCCGGCGTGGTGGCGCCCACGGTCATGGTCGGCTCGTGAATGGCCACCGAGAGCGTCTCGGCTTTCATCTTCTTCACGATCTCGTGTTCCGAGGTGCGCATCTTGCCGTCAGCGGGGTCATAGAACGTGATGTTTCCCAGGAAGTCAGGGGCACCCGAGTCCATGCCCTCGCGCGGGGCCGACACGCAGGCAATCTCGCCACGGCGGGTCATGGCAATATGCCCGGCATTGACCCGGGCGTTGGGGAAGACCAGCCGCTGCTTGAGCTCCTGGGTCTTCACGTCAACAAAGGTGATACAGGGGGCGTCACCGCTGCCTTCAGGCCCGCCGCCGTTGGTAATCACCAGCGTCGCCCCGTCGTCCACCAGGATCATGTCGTGGGGCGCCAGGCCGTAGCTGCGGAAGGTGCCCTTGGGTTCGAAGCTCTCGCCGTCGTAGACAGCCACCACCCCCGCATAGCTGCGGTCCTTGACCACGGATTCAGCCAGGAAGAGCGTGCGGCCGTCGGCGGTGTAGGCGCCGTGGCCGTAGAACTCGCGCTCTTCGGCGGTTCTGAGATAGCGGGTCACACGCCGTGCAGCGAGGTCCACCTCGCAGGCACCCTTGCCGTGCTTCTCGGAGATCACGGCGAGGTGAGGCTTGCGCGGATTGGGCGTGAAGCCGTGGCCGAAGAAGTTGATGTCCTCAATGGTGGCGGCGCGCAGGGGAGCCGTGTCCAGGTTCACCATGCCGATGAAGAAGACCGTGCGGCCGTCCACGGCGGCCTTGCCGGGGCCGATCACCGTGCCGCGCAAGGTGTTGGTGTCGGGTTGCGTGCCGTTGTTGACTGCGGGCCCGGTGTTGCCGGGCGTGTTGGATGCGCCGCCGGAGGGTGTGTTGCCCTCGCGGTGGCTGGCGCGCTGCTCGCAGGCAGCCAGAACGGCGCCGGAAGCAAGCAGCGCCCCGGCAGCAAGAAAACGACGGCGATCGTGGTTGACCGGGTTCATGTCCCCCTCCTCGCCGCCCAGATTAGCGGGGGCAGGCCGCGCCGTGTAGCGCCATTAGGGAGCGCCGGCCGAGGGCCTGCCGCGCGCTTCAATCGCCGATGACAGGGCGCAGCAGTGCTGCGCCCCTGCGAGACTTATCAGCGGGGCAGGTGTGCAGGCAGGATGCCTGCGCTCCGGGGGCCGTTCAGGGCGGCTACTTGCCGCCCTCGATGACCACGCTGGTGTGCTCGCCGGGTTTCACCGTGAATTCCCTGCAGTACTGCTCTGCCGCACCCTGCCATGGCACTGCCCGATAGCGCCCCGGCGGCAACGAGAGGTTTGTGTACCGGAACTCGGGTGAACCACCGGCGGTGCTGATGTAGTCAGACTCTGGAAGCCAAATGCTCACGGATTGCAGGCCATCTTCATGCAAGGGCCGCAGCGCATACAGCGCGGCCCCCTGGTAGTGCAACTCCGACCACCAAGGGTCAACGGGGGCACCGGGATCACCGCGTCCCCGACAAGTTATGGTCACCGTGCCTGTTGCCTCGTAGGCAAGCTTGCTCAAGTCGAGCTCCATCCCCTTTTCGCCAAGTGCGACCCTAACGCGAGCACTCCGCCGGCCAAGCAAGCCCCCTTCACCCGCCCTGAAGGTGGAATGGACTACCCACAACGTGACCGCACCCACGGGCACCTCGTTGCGGGAACCGGTGTGCAGTTCCCGCACAGACCCATTCGCCAACCAGGCAACGATCCTGTACGAGGAATCATCGCCGGCATCTTCCGTGAACGTGAGCGCTGCCGTGGGCAGCCGCCGCGCGGGGCTCAGGTCCGCTCGCCGCACTGTCAGGGCGCCGGGCAGGCTGACAGTTCTTGTAAGCTCGCACTCGCCATCTTCGAGCTGATCCCGCAGAGTGAGCTCGTACCGGCCGCGGCGCGCGAAGAAGTACCAGCGCCTCTCCGACGCGACACGGATGTTGTTCACCTCTTGGTCGGCGAACGTGATGTTTGGGCCAAAGTGCCCTGTGCTACCCAGTCTTACTGCCTCCAGTGACACGCTTTCAGGCAGTGCAAGTTTCACCTCGGCGGGGCATTCGTCTCGCTCGTCGGGGTAGTTCAACTCGAACACAGTCAGTCCCGGCAGATTGTTCAGCGACAGGTGGTGCTGCGTTTGCCCGGCTGCAATGGAAAGGTGGCCTGAAAGGTAGTCGTTGCTGCCGTCGAGTTGCCACCGGTACTTCCCCGGGGGCAGCCACCAGGTGCAGTCCTTTCCAGGACGCAGGATGTTGTAGCCGTCTGTTTCCTCGTTCAGCGTGACTGCCAGTTCCGTCAGCAAGTTGGCGTTGGACCAGAACTCGTCGCTCTGCAAATCCAGCCGCAAGCTCGGGTCGGCAGCATGGTCTGGGCCGTCCAGCAACGCGAATATGGTCGCGTCGGCACTGAACGTGATGCTGGCTGCGGGCATGTCGAGCACGTCATCGCGAGTTCTGCCCGGCTCAATGCGAAAGCGAAGGGGCGGCAACGCGGGCGCCCATGCAATGTAGTCGCCGGCGGCAAGCTGAAAGCATGGGGGATTGTTGTCTTCCCAATCCACGCCAACACTGGTGGGCTCGTCCCACTCACCGCCCAGGACGTAGATAGCACCCTTTTTTACGATGCGACCGCCGAAACGAAGCGACGGCCTCCAGCAGCCAAGCGACTTGTCGCCCACCGGGACATCCAGCGTGACGGTTGCCCCGGCCTGTATCAACACGATGTACATGTGCTCGTTGCTGCCATCACTAACGGTCACTTGCCAGAAGCCGGGTTCAATGCTCGCCACTTGCAGCGGCGTGAAGTTCCCGTGTCCGTCATTCTTCACAATGTAGGACTCTTCTTGTTCCTCAATGCCCCGGATCGGCCCGTTGGGGCCTGACGTCCGAATCTCGACGCGCACTTTCGTCGCAGGCTCGCCGCCCTCCTGCTGGTGCACCGCTACAAGCAGCACCCCGCGCGACCGTGTGCCCATCTGCACGTCACACCGGTTTGGTCCGCCATGCAGTGCGACTGGCTGCACGGCTGCCGGGTGATAGACATGGCGAACATGGAGCAGCCAGCGGCCCGAGATCAGCAAGGGCAGTGAATACTCGCCCCGTTCATTGGTGCTTGTTGCGTAGTACCGCCGCAAGCCACGATTGTAGTGGGGCGACTCCGGTTTGAGCTCAAACAGGGGAGCCTCTGGCGGGTACACGTAGCCTGTTGGGCGCCCGGTGAAGTACGCAAGCTGACTCCGAAAGGATTCTTCAATGGATACATCCGGGTCCCGCTCGCCAATGATGGCGGAGAGCTCCCAGCCCGCTGCTTCGCGGCAGGCCCCGGCATGAAACACCGTCCACGCCCAGGTGGCAGGCGGTGGCAGCACCGGGAACGCTTCCACCCGTGCCCCCGCCACAGGGGCCCCCGTCGCGTCTGTAACAGTGCCCGTCAAGGAAGGCGCTCTGCCCACGAACACATCTACGGGCTGCGCTGAGGGCGTGTGGCGCAGGGCGGCCAAGGCCAGCCCCAGCTGCAAAGGAGGCGTAACAGGCTCAAACCCCGCAGGCAATGGATATACGAGCCCCACTCCTTCCGGCAGTTCGCTGAATGTGACATCCGGGATGTCCGTCAGCTCGCCCGCCCGCAGTTTGTCGGCTAGTTCGCCCCAATCCAACAATTGCGGCCACGCCGTTAGTCGCAGCAATCCGCCGGGGGAAAGAGGCACGCTTCGCTTGTACGCAGGCGTGCCGGCCTGTTCGTTGTCAGGTTCATTGCCGCTGAATAGCGCCCACCCTTCTTCG
>JADLBZ010000139.1 GCA_020847415.1 Planctomycetota bacterium | reverse complement strand
GCGCGGGGCGCCGCACGGCTGCGCCCGCGAACGTGGGTCGTAGGGGGGCGCAGCAAGGCTGCGCCCGCGAACGCTGGTCTTGTTGCGGGGGGCGCAGCAATGCTGCGCCCCTACCGGCCTCAGTTTCCGTTGTTTAGTGATCTTCGCGTCGAATCCGTTACAGCTTGCCGTGATTCGCACCCTGCTGAACGAAAAGGCGCCCGGCGGAACCGGGCGCCCTCAAAACTGGTCGGGGTGGGGAGATTCGAACTCCCGACCTCTTGCACCCCAAGCAAGCGCGCTAAACCAGGCTGCGCTACACCCCGACGGCAGGCAACGTTAGCCCCTTGCTGCTCCCGGTCAAGACAGGGGCCAGCCGCAAAAAAACGTCCTCCGGTTGCAGCCACAAAACAAACCGGGCCCCCGCAGGGGCCCGGCGTGAAGAGAATCAGCGGCTACTCCAGGCGCAGGTCGTCGAAGTAGAACTGACGGGCGCTGCCTGCCTCGGTCTCGAAGATCAACTCGATCTTGGTGACGTCCGTGAGGTTCACGCCCGCAAAGCTGGACAGCGGTACGTTGGCCTCCACGAAGCGGTCGTACATGTTGGCGGCCGGCGTACCGAAGTCGGGCAGCCAGGTGTTGTTCTGGCTGGTGCGATCAAACAGCGTCACGGTGGCAGCCGTTGCAGTACCGCTGGTCAGGCGGACGCGAACCGTAACCCAGTCGTAGCCGTTGGAGCCGGAAATCGTATCAACCTGGCCACAGCGGAAGATCAGCCGCTTGTTCCGGCTGACATCCTTGTTGGCAGCCGGGATGGTCGTGCTGTAGGTGCAGGTGGCGCCGGCGTTCAACGTAAGCACGTTGTGCTTGAGGCCCAGAGATGCGAAGTTGCCCATTGCTGGATAAATCGAATTGGCTCCGGTGAAGGAGCCACCAGTCAGGGCATTGGCCCCGCCCAGGGTGTTCAGGGCGTTGTTCCCGTCCTGATGGTTGTCCACCATGAGCTGGCCCGTCATGCCGCGCCAGGCCGTGACGCCCACTTCCGACGAGCCCTTGAGCTCGTTGTTGTAAAGCAAGCCCTCTAACGAGCGGTTGCCTTCGCCCCAGCGCTTCAGGAAGGCGACAATCAGGTTGAACATACGCTGCTGCTGCTCCGCGCGCGTAATGGTGGCATAGGCTGCATCGTAGGTTCCGGCGTCACTCAGGAAGGCGTGGCAACCGCCGTAGATGGTGGCAAACGTCGAAGGGCCGGTGGCACGATCAATCAACTCGTCGCACACAGGGTAAACAAGATCGTTGTCGTTCTCGCCCGCAAGAATCAGGCTGGGCAGGCGGCGCAGGGCTGTCGGCACCGGATACACCGTGCTGCTCCCTGCCGCCGTCGGCGAAAAAACACGCAGGTCGTAGGCCATGAAGTAAATCACGCCCCGGATCGGCAGCGGCTGGCGCAGTGTGCCGTTGAAGGTGTAGGGCTCGCTGCGCACATGAGAGCCGTGGGTGGCACCGCCGCCGCGGGAGTGGCCGCCCATGAAGATCTTGAGGGGGTCAACGCGGTTGTTCAGGGCGTGGCCGCTCTGCACGTTCTTGGCCAGCACCCACTGCATGACGCCTTCCTGGAAGGCGCTGGCGGACTGCATGCCGCGTTCGGCCGACACACCGTCGTAGGTGCTGTTCGTGGGGGCGGTGGTGCCAGCCGCCGCGGCCGCCGTCTGGGCGGCGCCGCCATCCGCAAAGCTCTGGTAGTCCTCAATGGTCACAAACACAAAGCCCCAACTCGCCAGGTGGGCGCCCAGGACGTCGTAGTCCACCATGTTGAAGCCCTTGCCGCGGTGGTGGATGAATACGCCCGTGGGGCTGGGGGCAGAAGGCGAAGCTGTCCAGTTGGGGTGGTAGTACTGGATGCGGCAGTTGAACGTGCTGGCCTGGGCGTAGGTCACGTTGTCGTAGCTGGACGTGAACGTGTACGTGTCCGTCACCGGGCCGGTCGTCGCATAGGGGCCCGTGTTCTTGAAGCTCTGGCCTGCCGTGATCTCCGACTCCGCCGCCGTAAAGACGTCCAGTGAGCAGTAAATGATGCGCGCCGTGGGCGCCGTGAAGACCGCAAACTCGTAGTGCCCGGCAGTGGTCGCCGAACCGGTGATGTTGCTGCTGTTGCGGTTCATGGACAGCCCCGCGGGCAGGGTGCCCCACAGCAGCGCGTAGTCGGTGGTGCCCGCCGGCGCCCAGGCGGTCAGGTTGTCGCTGTAGGTCATGCCCACGCGCGTGGTGCGCAGCATGGCCCAGGGGCCGCTTACCGGCTGGTCCGCCACGGCAAAGCTCGCGGTAATCGCGGGCCCGGAGGCGTTGGGGCCGTTGAACTGCAGCGTGTAGCTGCCCGCCTGGTTCAGGATCAGGTTGCTGAACACCAGCTTGCTGGTGCCGTCGCCGGGCATGGTCAAGGTGCCGGACAACGTGCCGGGTCCGCTGACCTTGGTGCAGGTCAGGGTCTCGCTGGACAGCACGTTCTGCACAGTGCTGGTGCCCGGCTGGAAGAAGAGCAGGGTCACGGTGAAGGCCTTGTTGGTGACCACGCCCTGGGCCGGGGGCCCCAGCAACTGGATGTCGTAGGGCTGCTGCGTTCCGCCGCCGCCTCCCCCGCCACCGCCTCCTCCCCCGCCACCGATGATTGCCTTTCCGCCGCCGCCGCCTCCGCTGTCGCAGGCAGCCAGCAGCAGAATCACCAACCCTGTTGCAAGCAGCGCCGTCAGGCGCGTGTTGTTCCGGTTCATGGTTCGCTTTCGCCTACATGCCCGCGAAGTACCAGGCCTCGCCGATCTTCACGAAGGACACCCGCAACTGCCCCATGGCACCGCCCACCTCAAACACCAGGGTGGCGGCGTCGCCCTCTTCCTCGAGTTGGTAAGCGCGCTGGGCCCAGGCGCCTTCAATCTTGCTCCACAGGCCGGAAGCACTGCGCCACAGAAACTGCCGGTAGGCAGTCAGCAGGTCGTCCTGCACAAGCTGGGTCTTGCCAGCGGTGCTGGCCATGGCCCGCGCCAGCCAAGCCTGGTCGCCGCGCTGCCGGGCTTCCAGCGTCCCGGACATCAGGTCAATGGGGTTCAGGTTGGTCATGCGGACTTCCGAGTCCGGCGCTGATAACGCACCCTCCGGCACCGGCTCGGCTGCCGGCGGCGCGGGCTGCTCCGCGGGCGCCGCTTGCGCGGCAACAGGGATGCGCGCGGGGGCAGTCACGCCGCGCGCGGGCTGATCTGCCGGCGAAGCCAGGAGCAGCATGCCTGCTACTGCCACGGCGGCGGCAAACCACCCCGCGAGTCCAGACCACTTCGCGGACGACATCATTTCGCGTTCCTCCAAGATGCAGACAGGCACCCGGCACCTGATACGTGCGGGCCTTACTAACGGGCAGAGTGTAGTCAGCGCGCGACAGTCCATGACATGCCCGTGTCACGCAATCGTCGCTATTGCACAATGCGCCTAACCACCGTTTGCAGGCGGGCTTGCGTTGCCGGCTGGCTGGGGCGCGTTTGCCGGTGGCTTGGGCGGGTTCAGCGGAATCCCACCCTTGGGCCAGCCAGCCGCCACATTGCGCTCGTCGGAGGCGTTGCGGCTGACTCGCCACTTGTTGTCGGCTTCGCGAACGATGACAACCCACTTGCGCCCGGCGCCCTCCGGCTGTTCGCCCTTCTTCTTGTGCACCGGCATGAAGGTCACCAGCACCTGGGCCTGGCCTTTCTCCTCAACCTGCGTGGCCTGCTCAAAGCTCAGTTTCCAGGTGAGGTCGTCCGTGAGCCATTTCTTGCAGTTCTCCCGGAAGCTCTCCAGCGAGGCCTCGCGTTCCGCGGTGGCATACACCTCGCCGGCCACGGTCTCGTCCATGTTCTCCATGGCCCAGGCATAGGCGTCGGTGGCGCCTTCCGGGGTGCTGAGGTCCACCTTGAAGGCCGGCGCGTTGCCCGCATTGGAAGCGCTGCCGCCGCCGCAGCCGCTCGCCGCGCACACCAGCACCGTCAACAGCAGCAGGCACAACGTACGCATCAGGAACTCCTCGTGGTCTGGTTCAGCCAGTTGCGCAGCAGGGCGTGGCCGTGCTCGGTCAGGATTGCCTCGGGGTGAAACTGTACCCCCTCAACGGCAAGTTGGCGATGCCGCACGCCCATGATGACGCCGTCGTCGCTCCGGGCGGTCACCTCCAGCACCGGCGGGAAGCCCTCCTCCGACAGGCACAGCGAGTGATACCGCGTCACCTGCAGCGGCGAGGGCAGGCCGGCGAAGACACCCAGCCCCGCGTGGGTCACGGCACTGGTCTTGCCGTGTACCAGGCTGGGCGCATGCACCAGCCGCGCGCCAAAGTGCTCGCCGATGGCCTGGTGCCCCAGGCAAACCCCCAGCACCGGGATGCGCCCGGCAAAGTGCGCCAGCGCAGCCATGGTGCACCCGGCCTGGGCGGGGCGGCCCGGACCCGGCGAAATGACCAGCCGCTGCGGCTGCAGGGCGGCCAGCTCCGTCACGCTCAGCGCGTCGTTGCGTACGACGCGCACCTGCCGGCCCAGTTCCTCGAAGTAATGGGCCAGGTTGAAGGTGAAACTGTCGTAGTTATCCAGCAGCAACAGCATGGCCGGACTATCGCACGGCCTGCCACCGCGCGCGAGATCCCCCCGGCTGTGAACAAATGCACTTGCGCGCCGGCTGCACGCGCCCCAAGATCGGCGGCCTGCCCCGGGAGTACCCATGCGCGCGACGATTGCCCTGATTCCGCTTCTGCTTGTTCTGGCTGCCTGCGGAAGCAGCAAGCCGGCCAAGCCCGACACTTCGGCGAGCGATGGCCCGGACTTCACCATGAAGCCCCGCGATGGCGAGGCCTCCGACAAGAACGCCAAGACCGGCACCGGCAGCAAGGCCGGCACCGCAGACGGGACCAAGTCGGGCACAAGTGACGGCAGCAAAACCGGCACCGGAGACGGCAGCACGACCGACCAGGGCAAGACCACCCCGGCCGGCGAGGGCCGCGTGGACTTCACCAAGCCCCTGGCCCGCTGCACCGTTGAGGGCAAGGAAACGAACTTCCCGCACGTGCTGGCCCTGTGGGACGAAGCCAACCACACCGTGCGCGTCGTAGCCAGCTCACAGGCCATCCCGGAGAGCGCCTGGCCGCGCCTGCGCAACGGCGAGCCCCTCGAGGGCGAGATCCCCCACATGATGCTCTCGTGGGTGCTGGAAGAGGGCGCCCAGAAGCTGAGCATCGCGGGCGCTGAGAACTACTTCTATGACTTTCACTGGCTGACGTCGCTCAGCCCCATGTCCCTGCGCAACATCGGCAAAGAGGCGGTTCGCGAGCTCTCCGGCAACACCAAGCCCGGCGAGAAAGTCCGCGTGGTGATCGAGTTCCGCAGCGAGAACGTCAAGGACGCACCGCAGGAGAAGATCCACTTCGACTTCGTGCAGGAACTGGAACTGAAGTAACGGCCCGTCGCCACGAGCGCGCTACAACCCAAAGGCCTCCCGGTTAATCACCGGGTTCCATTCGCGCACACCGTAGCTGGCCAGCCCCCGCCGCTGAAACGGGTCACCGGCCACAAAGGCCTGCGCCTCGGCTGCATCCGCCGCCTTGATCAGCAGCATGCCCCCCGTGCGCGGCACGAACGGGCCGCTGGCGAACAGCCGCCCCTGCTCAAAGGCCGCGCGCAGATAGGCACGGTGGTCCGGCGTGGCGGCCTCGATCTCGGGCAGCGGCCGCGTGTACTCGATGGTGATCACGAACAACGGCATGTTCAGCGCACGCGCACGGTCAGCACGTGCGTCTCGGTGGGCCCGGTAACAAAGGTCTGGCCCGCGGCCGGCTGTACGGTCAGGGTCAGGGTGTAGTCGCCGTTGGGTGCCGCCGGCGCGACGGCAATGCGGCCGTAGGCGTTCACCGACACGTTGGCGGGCGAGGACGATACCCAGCCGAACTGCACAAAGCTGGGGCCCGCGGAATCGCCCAGGGGGTCAAAGCGCTCGCCGCCGGGAATCTGCCGCAGGGCAAACATGCTGGTGCGCACCTCGGCACCGCGCCCGGCTTCAACCAGCCCCGGCACACGCACCACCAGCGAATAGGCCCACGTGCCGCTGCCCATGGTGCGCGCGCTGTCCAGCGTGTTGATGAACAGGTCCAGCGAGCTGCCCGTGGCGATCTGCGTGTTGTCCACGCCGATGAGGTTCTCGGCGTTGCCCGGCGCCAGATAGTTGTTGCGCAACGCGTTGCCCACCAGCGAAGCAGAGCCCAGGTTGGGCATCGCAATGCCCGTGCCGGGCACCACGCCAATCGAGCCGTTAAGCCGCCCGTCGTCCAGGGCGTCGTCGGCCATGCCGCGATAGAAGTCAAACACGTTGCTTACGCCGGCGTCAGCCGCCACCTGGCTGAGCGCCGTGATGGCGTAGCTGTTCCAGTAGTCGCTGCCAAAGGAGCCCGCGCCCGCGAAATCCTGCGGGATAGTGGCGCGCGTGCCGCCCAGCCCGAAGAACTCCGCCACCTGCAGGCAGCACAGCCCGAACAAGCCGGTTGCCGCGCCGCCCTGCACGCCCGCAATGCTGCCGTCGAAGCTGAGGGCCCGCGCAAAAGCCACGGTGGTCAGGGGCGTCACATGCACGTCCCCCACCGACATGCCGTCGTAATGGGGCAGCACCGAGTACAACGCGTGATGCGCCTGCATGGCGTGCCACTTGGCTGTGCTTGCCGTGGCGGGGTTGCCGCCCCGGGCAGGCGTGGCCAGCGTGCTTTGGCCGCGCACCTCCACCACAATGGGGCCGCGGTAGTTGCCGTTGAGCAGGTTCACCTGGTAGATGCCGTTGCTGAACGTGAAGCCTGAACCCAGGGCATTGGCGTCGGCCCAATCCACGCTGCCGTCCGCCAGCACGGGCCGCAGCGTCACCGAGGCTGTATCCACCGCGCCCGCCACCGAGACCGTGCCGCGCACATAAGCGCCCGTACCGGGGTTTGCCGTGGAGCCCGTGGAACCGCCGCCGGGCGCAATCACTTTGGCTTCCTCTTCGCGCTGGTCGTAGTCGCCCTGGCAGGCGCTGAGCAGCGCCGGCAGCAGCAGATACGCCCCCAGGCGAATCCGTCCCATTAGTCCACCTCGCCGCGCGAGGTGACCACGGCCTTCACCAGCCCGTAGTCCTTGGCCGCCGGGCCCGGAATCCAGAAGTCGCGGTGAACGTCCTTCTCCACCTGCTTCAGGGGCCGGCCCGTTTCCTCCGCCACAATCTGGTTGTACTGCAGCTTCAGGCGGTCAATCTCGGTGGAGAGGATCTCCAGGTCACTGGCCTGCCCGCGACCCGCCATGCTGGGCTGGTGCAGCAGGAAACGCGCGTTGGGCGTGCAGAAGCGCTCATCCTTGTCCGAGCCCAGGTGAATCATCACCGCCGCCGAAGCACAGATGCCGCACACGATGCTGCGGATGGGCGTCTTGACGAAACGCATGTAGTCCAGGATGGCAAAGCCGCTGTCGGCGCTGCCGCCCGGGCTGTTCACGATGAACGTAACCAGCTTGTCCGGGTCGTCGTCTTCCAGCACGCGCAACTGGGCAATCACCGCTGCAGCCAGCTTGTCGTCCACCTGCTTGCTGACAATGATGGTGCGGGCCTTCAGAAGCCGCGCCGCAACGCCCTTGTCGGGGCGGGACTCGCCGCTTTTGGAAGCGCTTTCTTCTTCGTCGTCGGCCAGCGTGGGGGGCAGGTACTCGCGCATGGGTTCTCCGGAAGGCAAGTGAGGCAGCTACCACGGGTAGCCCAGGACCGGGCACCCGGCAACTACATGTTAACGGCGCGGGACTTCAACATCCGTCCCGAAAGCGGTCAAGGGAACAGCCGAGTTGCCGTTCGTGGCGTGGCCGTCTCGGCCGCGTGCCGTTGCCGTTCGTGGCGTGGCCGTCTCG
>JADLBZ010000138.1 GCA_020847415.1 Planctomycetota bacterium | reverse complement strand
GGCGGTAGACGGCGTGAACAGCCTGGTGCGCGAGAAGTACGCCGCCAGTTTTCAGCCGTCCATGGACTGGCGCCGCTGCAAGTTCTGCTGGCTGGGGGCTGAGATACGGCTGCCGGCCTTCACCTTCATCCTGGAAGAGAACCAGCACGGGCTGTTCACGGTGCACGCCTACCCGTTTGAGCCGAACCTGAGCACCTTCATCGTGGAGTGCCGCGAGGAAACCTGGCGCAAGGCCGGCCTGGACCAGGCCGATGAGGCCCAGACCATCGCCTACTGCGAGAAGCTGTTCGGCAAGCATCTGCACGGCCGGCGCCTGCTGGCCAACCGCAGCATCTGGCGCACGTTTCCGGTCATTCGCTGCAAGCAGTGGTTCCACGACAACGTGGTGCTGATGGGCGACGCCGCCCACACGGCCCACTTCAGCATCGGCAGCGGCACGAAGCTGGCCATGGAGGATGCCATCGAGCTGGCCCGGGTGTTTGCCGACATGGGCACCGAGGACGTGCCGGCGGCCCTGCGCGAATACGACCGCCGCCGCCGCCCGGAAGTCGAGCGCCTGCAGAAGACCGCCCAGACCAGCATGGAGTGGTTCGAGAATGCCGGGCGCTACTACCGCACCCAGCAGCCCGTACGCTTTACCTTCAATCAGCTCACTCGCAGCAAGCGCATCACCTACGACAACCTCAAGCTGCGCGACCCCGGGTTTGTCGCCCAGGCCACCGAGTGGTTCGCCAAACAGAACCAGTTCCGCGACGTACAGGTGGCCCCGCCGGCCTACGCCAAGGCCGCCGAGGAGCGCGCCCTGGCCGCCCACGTGCAGGCCCTGGGCGAGGCGGGCGGCGTGCCCGCGGCACCCCCGGTGTTCCAGCCCTTCCAGCTACGCGAGCTCAAGCTGGTCAACCGCGTCGTGCTGAGCCCCATGTGCCAGTACAGCGCCACCGACGGCATGCCCGCCGACTGGCACTTGGTGCACCTGGGCAGCCGTGCCCTGGGCGGCGCGGGCCTGCTGATCTGCGAAGCCACGGCTGTCAGCCCGGTGGGGCGCATCACGCCCGGCTGCACGGGCATTTACGAGCCGGCCCACGTGGCGGCCTGGAAGCGTATCACGGACTTTGTGCACAGCTTCAGCAAGGCGCGCATTGCGCTGCAGATCGGGCATGCCGGGCGCAAGGCGTCGGCTGACCTGCCCTGGAAGGGCGGCAAGCCCCTCAAGGCCGGCGAAGGCGGCTGGCAGACCATGGCCCCCAGCGCCATTGCCTACGGGCCGGACTGGCCCGCGCCCTCTGAGCTGACCGCCGCCAACATGGACGCCGTGCGGGCGCAGTTTGTGCAGGCCGTGCAACGCGCGCAGGAAGCGGGCTTTGACATGATTGAGCTGCACATGGCCCACGGCTACCTGCTCAGCAGCTTCATCAGCCCGCTCACCAACCGGCGCACCGACAGCTACGGAGGCAGCCTGGAAGCGCGCATGCGCTTTCCGCTGGAAGTGTTCGCGGCGGCGCGCGCCGCCTGGCCGCAGGAGAAGCCCATCAGCGTGCGCATCAGCGCCACGGAGTGGAAAGACGGCGGCCTGGGCGACCAGGACCGCGTGGACATTGCCCACATGTTCAAGGACAAGGGCCTCGACATCCTGGATGTCAGCGCGGGCGGCGTGGTGCCCGACCAGCAACCGGTCTACGGCCGCATGTTCCAGTTACCCTTTGCCGACCAGATCCGCAACGAAGCGGGCATGGCGGTGATGACCGTGGGAAATATCCAGAACCTGGACCAGGCCAACACCATCCTGCTGGCCGGCAAGGCCGACCTGGTGGTGCTGGCGCGCGCCCACCTGGCGGACCCGGCGCTGACCCTGCACGAGGCCGCGCGCTACGGCCATGACCTGCAGTACTGGCCGCCCCAGTACCTGGCGGCCAAGCCCAGCTCGCGCAAGGGCTGACGGGAGCGCAAGTCGGAACAGGCTTCCTGGCAGGCCGTTGAAGAAGTCGCCTTTGGCGCCTTCCTCAACGGAAAGCAACTGCCCGGCTCGCGGCGTAAGGCCGCTTGCCGGCCGGCCCGGCCGCGCGCAGTTGCCGCTGCTGTGCTGCGCACCCGCACCGGCAAGCAAACCGCTACTTCGTGGGGGCGTCCCAGGCCATGGGCGCCAGGTACTTGCGCTGGCCGCTTACCAGTTGGGCGTGGCAGCTGTTGCAGAAACCGGTCATGGCTTCGTAGGCCTCCTTCAGGCCCTCGCGCTTGCTGGCGCGAGCCAGGTCGTAGATCTTGTCGGCGTTATCCTTCACGCCCTGCCAGTGCTGCACCCGCATGTCCACCAGCGCGGGCACGTCGGCCATGGCGCGCCTGATGCCGTCCTTGTTCCAGTCCTCAATGTGCACCTTGCCGTTGTTGTAGGCCTTCACCAGCGCCTGCATCTTCTCGCGGTTGGGGATGCTGGGGGGCGGCTCGGTGTCCACCTCGTTCATGTCCAGGCCGGGCGGCGTGGTCTTGTTCTCGGTCCAGCCGTCCATGATGCCCTTGGTGACGTGCAAGTACGCGGGCGACCAGGACTGGAAATGGCATCCGTCGCAAGCCTGGGCGAAGTTGCGGAACTCGTCGGTGGCGTTGGGGCGGTCGTCGTCGTCCAGGGCCAGCATCAGGTTCTGGTGGCTCTCCTGGATGGCCTTCCAGTAGTTGAGGTACAGGCCGGCGCGGCGCGAGACATCTGCAGCACCGGTCCAGATTTCGTCATAGGTCGGCTTCTTGTCGCCGCGCCCCGCCGAGACAATGCGGTTGGCGCCGATCCACATGAAGCGCATGTTGGTCTTGAACTGCGAGCTATGGTGCCAGTTGTCCGCCGCCTGGTCATCCCAGCTCAGGGGCGGGCCCTTGGCTGCCGTGTTGCCCGGGTTGTCGCCCTGACCGCAGGCTGTCATTGCCACAGCCAGAACCAGAAACCCCAGTGCCCACGCCTTAGTCATTTCCAGCCTCATGATCCGCTTTCCGCTGGTGCACTCCAGTTGCTCGACCCCTGCACCCACAACCCTTTTCCGTCACGATGCGCTGCTGCGCAAGGGCCGCTTTGCATCAGCCCGGCCCACCACCCCGGCTGGATTGACACGGGGCACGCCGAAGCGTGCCCCATGGTTTCTGCCTGCGATGCTTGCCTTAGTTCTTGCCGCTGAGCGAGGCCTTGGCAGCCGCCACTTCAGCTTCCAGCTCGGTGCCGGCCCACTGGCCCGCCAGGGCGTCCAGCGCAGCCACGTCCTTGGCACCCTTCAGGGCCTCGCGACCCTTGGCCAGCAGGTCGCCGTAGATAGCCGAGGCCTTCTCGACCTCCTCGTAGCCGACCAGTTTCTGGTCAAACACCTTGCGCAGGGCCGCCAGGGCGCCGTCGGTGTTGCCTTCGCCTGCCGCCTTCTCGGCGTTGGCGACTTCAGCCTTCATCTTGTTGCGCGCAACGCGGAACGACTTGGCCACGTCCTTGGTAAGGGCGGCCAGCGCCGTTGCCTTGGTGCGGCGTGCCTCGTTGCCAAACTTGTCTGCCACGACAAACGTGTCGGCCTCAGTGACGCCGTAGGCGGCCCAGAGGTCGGCTGCGCGGATGTTGGCCTGCGGCAGCAGCGACTTGGCGGGTGCGGGCCCGGCGGCAGCCTCTGCCGGCTTGGGAACGCGCACGCAAACGACCGTCTCGGCCTTGCTGGCTTCGCCTAGGTCCACGGTCTTCAGCAGGTCGCTGTCCACGGCCTGGTCGCCGAAGTAAAGGACAATGATCTGCGACTTCTCACGGGCAGTGTCAAAGACCGCTGTTTCAGCGGCTTTCCAGTTGATTGCAGCCTCCTGGCCGCGTTCAGCCTGCCCTCACGTCTTCGCCCGACCGGCGGTATTTCCAGCCCGTCAGGACGCTCACCCAAACGCCTCTGTGGGCAGCATGCTTTGCAGGCCCACCGTGGCTACCAGCGCGGCTGCCAGAGTCAGAAGTTTGCGCTTCATGGTTCCTCCGTGTTCGTCCTCGTGCTTGTCTTGTCGCACCCAGCCACGGCTGGCAGACAGCCGTGGACACCAGATAGTACGGTATAGAAACGACAACCGCCCCATGCGGTTTCAATATGTGTGCAACCTTTCTGTCACAGCTTACAGGGAAAAACGGTGTGGGCGACACAACCCCGTCCCACTCGCGCGAAGCTTGCAAATGCACTCAGATAAACAACTTAAAGTGACACGCTGACTGTCGCTTCCGAGCGCATTCAACCCGTACATGGGTACAGCATGGCGATTCGCGCGACTAGGCGCACAAACACGCCGAGTTGGCAGGAGTGCCCAACAGCACACTTCGCGTGCGTTTGCCTCAAACGTCCAGGTTGCGCACCTCAAGGGCGTGGCGCTCAATGAACTGCCGTCGCGGCTCGACGGCGTCGCCCATCAAGATGGTGAACATCTCGTCGGCAGCGTCGGC
>JADLBZ010000137.1 GCA_020847415.1 Planctomycetota bacterium | reverse complement strand
CGCAGAACTCGCGCACGGTGCGGGTTTCGCCGGTGGCCAGCACATAGTCGTCGGGCTTGTCCTGCTGAAGCATCATCCACATGCCCTGCACGTAGTCGGGCGCAAAGCCCCAGTCGCGCTTGGCGTCCAGATTGCCCAGGAACAGCTTGTCCTGCTTGCCCGCCTTGATGGCGGCCACTGCGTGGCTGATCTTGCGGGTCACAAAGGTGGCGCCGCGGCGCGGGCTCTCGTGGTTGAACAGGATGCCCGAGACCGCAAACAGGCCGTAGGCTTCGCGGTAATTCACGGTCATGTAGTGGCCGTAGGCCTTGGCGGCGGCGTAGGGGCGGCGCGGGTGAAAGGGCGTGGATTCGTCCTGGGGCGGGCGGGCGGCGCCGAACATCTCGCTGCTGCTGGCCTGGTAGAAGCGGCAGGCAAGCCCGGAGTCGCGCACGGCCTCCAGCAGGCGCGTCACGCCCAGGGCGTCGGCGTCGCCGGTGTACTCGGGCGTGTCAAAGCTCACCCGCACGTGGCTCTGGGCGCCCAGGTTGTAAATCTCGTCGGGCTTGGCCTCGCGCAACAGCCGCAGCAGGTTGCTGCTGTCGGTCAGGTCACCGTAGACGAGGCGCAGGCGCACGCCGCCCGCGTGGGGGTCCTGGTAAAGGTGGTTGATGCGGTCGGTGTTGAAAGTACTGGCACGCCGGATCAGGCCGTAGACCATGTAACCCTTGGCCAGCAGCAGTTCAGCCAGGTAGCTCCCGTCCTGCCCGGTAATGCCGGTAATGAACGCGGTCTTTGCCATGGCCGCACGTTAGCGCCCGGCAGCGCGCCCGACAATGCGCACCGGCACCGGCGTTGACTTCGGCCTGCGGCGGACCATACTGCGCCGCGCTGCGACAATGGGTGGCTGAACGTACAGCCGCCCGGAACCCCGTGAAACTCGGGGACGGCCCCGCCGCTGTGACCGGGAACGAAACCGCACAAGCCATTGCCCGCAAGGGTGAGAAGGCGCGGAAGTAGGAAGCCCGGAAGTCAGAAGACCTGTCGTGGCGCTGCATGACCGCCTGCGCTGGAACCGGGACGCTGTCCCTGTTGCGGCCTGCCCGGCGGTCGTGGTCACGGGCGGCGAGGGTCCGCACGGGACGCGCGCGAAGCGCCGTTGGGGCGTTTTTCGGAGTTTCCGATGCGTTTCTTGTTCTGGCTTGCCGCCTCGTTGGCGGCCTGTGGCCTTTCGGCCCAGTTCTATTCCTCAGCGGCGGCCGGCTACCAGCGCAGCGAGCACTCGCTGGCCACGGCGGCCGCAGGCTCGTACCTGGTGCACGGCGGTGCCGCCTGGGACCCCACGGGCACAGACCTCTACTATTGGGACGTCGCCGGCGGCGGTGTGCGCCGCTTTGACACCACGGCGGGCACCCCCGCCGCCGCCACGCTGTTCCCGGTGCCGCCGGGGCCGGGTGGCTTTACCTATGTAGACGCGCTGGCCTTTGACCCCTTCACGCCGACCGACCTCTACATTGGCGAAAGCGGCAACATGGTGCTGCACAAGGTGCGGCGCTCGGGCGTCGACACCCTGGACGGCGCATTCGGCACCGGCGGAGTACAAACCAGCGCCGCACTGCCGGTCTACGTGTTTGACATCAAGTTCGACCCGTATGGGCGGCTGTTCGCCATCGGCTCGAACAGCTTCGGCACCCCCAAGTACAGTGGCATCTATGTGGTGAACAAGTCCACGCTGGCGCTGACGCAGGTAGTGGACCTGCTGACCACGGGCGGCACGGACATTTCCGGCCCCATTGCCTTTGACAGTACGGGCGACCTCTATCTGGGCGTGCCGCCCACCACCCCCGGTGACCCGGGGCGCATCCTGCGCTGGAGCAAGGCCAAGCTGGACGCCGCCGTGGCCTCGGGCGGCACCGCCAAACTGGTGGCAGCCGACGCCGCCACCGAGATTGACTGGCTGGACCACTTTCCCGCGCCGCACAGCATGGAGTTCCGCAAAGAAAGCGGCGCCGATGTGCTGTACTTCAGTGACTCAAGCGGTCATCTGTATCGCTCGGTGCTCAGCACCCGCGCCTACACCACCTTTGCCATGGCGGCCACGGCCCCGGCCGGCAGCGTGAACTTCCCCAGTGTGATGGCCATTGAATCCGCCACCGCGCCCTTCCGGCCCTACAGCGGCGACACCACGCGCCTGGCGGTGGTGATGGGCACCCGCGATGGCAGCTATAACCAGACGGCGCACTCCATTTGTGTGTTCAAGACGGCTGCATCGCCGGCGGGCATTGCCTCGCTGGCTGTCTCCGGTCTGCCCGCCACGCTGGCCAACGGCACGCCTTTCGGGGCCATGGTGGAGCTGCGCGACGCCGGCAACGCGCTGATGACGACCACCAACGCGTCGGTGCAGGTCGAGATCTTCTCGGGCTTGGGCACCCTGTCGGGGCGCACGCTCACCATTGCCTCGGCGGGAGTAGCGGTGTTTGACGACCTGTCGCTCTCGGGCGCCTCGGGCAGCGTGGTCCTGCGCTTCTCGGTGGTGGGCGGCTCAACGACCGCCAACACGGGTGCACTGGCGGTGGCAGCGACGGGCGGATCTGCAAACGCGAACAGCGACAGCGACGACAGCAGTGGTTGCACCACCGGCAAGGCGGGCCTGGGGGCACTGGTCGCCCTTCTGGCGCTGGCCCTGCTGGGCCGTGTGCGGCGGCGCCGCGCGTAGCATCACGGTTTCTGGCCGGTAACAGCACTGCGGGAACGGCGAGCCTAACTGCCGTTCCCGCAGCCATTTGGGGGCTGGCGCACGGGGCGGCATCACGTTTGCATGGATCGCAATCGAGCACGAGGTTCAGCCATGACCGGCATCTCACGCAGGATCACCCGCAACTTCGTCGCCTTCTGGCTGTTCACGGCGCTGATGCTGGCGCCCTGCTGTGCGTTGGTGCTGCACGGCCAGGAATCGCCCGCCAAGCCCGCTGCAGAGCCTGCCAAGCCCGCTGCAGAGCCTGCCAAGCCCGCGGCAGAGCCCGCCAAGCCCGCTGCAGAGCCCGCCAAGCCCGCTGCAGAGCCCGCCAAGCCCGCTGCAGAGCCCGCCAAGCCCGCTGCAGAGCCCGCCAAGCCCGCTGCAGAGCCCGCCAAGCCGCAGCCCGCCGCCGAAGACGGTCGTCCCGTGGGGCCCGACGATCTGTTCCCCGAGCTGCCCTCTGAGGGCCTGCACAAGGGTGTGGTGCCCGCCAGTTTCCACAAGGTGGTCATCCTTCAACTGCCCAACCCCGGCAGCAAGAACACCCAGCCGGACCAGGACCTGCCCGGCAACGCGCGCTTCCAGGCCATCGCCTTTCGCCTGATGCTGGAGCAGTACGTGGACTACATGCCGCACCTGTACACGTGCCTGCCGCAGCTTGACGCCTTCCAGTACGGCAAGCGCCTGCGCCACGGTGAGGCCACCCTGCGCAACGCCGACGTGCCGCGCGCGGGTTTTGCCGTGGCGGCGAACACGCGTTACGGGGGACTGGAAGCAGCTGCCCGGCGCTATGGCGCCGACCTGGTGTTTGCCCTCAGCTTCGACGCCGGGGCTGACGGCGCCAGCCCGCGCGGCGCCGCCTTCCGGTATCGCGCCGGCAAGGGCGTGGAGGCTTCCGCGGCCTGGGACTTCGGGTCCATCGCCAAGCCCGAGGCTGACTCGCAGGTGAAGTTGCTGGACGGCAAGGTGCGCGAGTTGTGTGCAGGGCTGGAAGTCGAGCCGGCCGTACTGCCCGGCGAGAAGCCCGTGACCTTGCCCTTCGCGCCGGTGCCCCGACTGACCGCCAACGACAAGGCCATGCGTGAACTGGCCCGCGTGGTGGAAGCGCTGGAGCGCTTGGACCTGTCCGGCGCCTGGGTTGCCTGGGAAGACCTGCTGAAGCTGGACGCCACCTGCGGCCGCGCGGCACTGTACGGCGCGGAGCTTTTCCGGGCGCAGTCGGTGCAGGCCACCACGTCCAAGGCGGCGCAAGAGCATGTGCGCCGCAGCCTTGAGACCGCCGCCCAAGGCGTGAAGTGCTCTCCCAACGACGTGATGCTGCGCATGCGGCTGTGTCGCCTCGGCAACAACTGGTTCAGCCGCGGCGAATGGGCACTGAAGGGGCTGGAGCAAGCCCTGCAGGTTCAGCCTGCCAATGCCCATCTGCTGGACGCCTGGGTAAACACCAAGTACGCGCTGGAGCGCGACCAGTTGCTGCAATGGGTGCGGGAAACCGCCCTGAAGCGGCTGCCGGACAGCCGCGGCCCCTATCTGCTGGCCACGCTGCTGTTCCAGTTCGGGCGCTTTTCCGAAGCAATGCCCGAGTACGAGCGCGCCATTGCCATGGCTCCCAACGAGCACGAGTATCGCCTGAGTTTGGGGTTGTGCGCGACCTATGAGGGCGAGCGTCTGCAGAAGCTGGACCTGCCCGGCGCGCAGGGCGACCAGGCTCGGGCGGATGCCGAGGCGGCATTTGCCAGCGCCGCGGAAAGCCTGGAAGCGGCCCAGCAGCTTGACCCCTCGGAGCTGCTGTGGGCGTACGAGTTTCATGTGCGGGCCGCCACGCGCTCGCACACCTGGCTGCCCACGGACCCGGACGCCCAGGAGCGGCTGCTGCTGTCGCAGGCGGTGTTCACCGGGTTGCAGAGCAGCAGCAAGACCTTCAAGTTTGACCGGCTGCTGGGCGAGCAGGGCTTGGCGACGTCGCGGCGCTACATGCGCGCCGTGTGCCGCGAGGCGGACGCCAAGGACCCGCTGTACGAGATCAAGCTGTTGGCGCGACTCAACTTTGCCCGCCACGACCTGTCGCAGGATGACGGCTCGCGCGACGAGCTGATGCGCACGCTCTCGTTGCTGCGGGCCGTGGGCCACCGCTCGCCGGCCGTGGACGACGCCATGAACCTGTACGGCCCGGCACTGGACGCGTGGGAAGCCGCACAGCGCAACAAGTAACGAAGACGGGGCCCTGGCTGGGTATCCGACCCGGCGCCTTAAGCCCGCGCCCGCTGGGGCCTCGTCAGGACTGCATCCAGCCCGGTTTGTTGGGGGACACCAAACAAATCGGCCCCACCGGAAGAACAGCCAGACCCCGGAATCCCCCGAAGCCCCCCAGCAGGCCGTTGAGAAGGTCGCCGTTGGCGCCTTCCTCAACGGAATGCAACTGCCCGGCTTGCGGCTTGAAGCTGCTCGCCGACCGGCCCGTGCAGCCGCGCGGGCCGGGCAGGGTGTTGAGAAGGAATACTTGAACACCCTGCTAGACACCTCAAGGGCGGGGCAGCGATACTCGCGAGGGCGTCTCTGGTACGTCGTCTGAGTAACAAGCGCAGGCGCGATACGAGCCCTGCGTTGCGCCAAAGAATGAAGAGGCTAAAATCTGAAGCGGGTTGAGCCCATACCAAATGGGGCCCCGGCCCTTGTGGCTGGCAGGCGTTGAGACAGGCAATGTCTCGCCCCACCGGAGAAACCATGCCGGAATTGGCCGACTTCGATGTACCAAACGCAAAGAAGCACGCTCAAGCAGAACTTGCGGCGGCTGTTAAGGGCACCCGCAAGCCCTTCCCCAAGCTGTTTATGCCCGAGCTCAAGCACAATGAAGTCGGCCAGTTTTTCGCCGCGCTGACCTTCAACGAGTTCGGCTGGTTTCTGCTGGCGCTTGTGGCCACCATGCGTGGCGTGGCCGCCTACGGCTTCAAGAACCTGCAAGACGCCCTGGAAGCGGACCCAGCTTTCGTGGATCAGCGGTTGTCAGACTACATGGCCTCAATCGCCAGGCCGCACGTCTTGGAGTGGGCCGGCCTCATGAAAGCGGTTGCGGAGATTGACCCGAAGAACACCAAATCGCGAGCCCAGGACTTGGTTAGGACGGCATCGTTTGATGATCTGATTGCCGACATGATGGAGGCCCTTCGTGACGCCATGCCGGCTATCGGCGACACGCGCAAGAAGATCGCCGACCTTCGCAGCCGCCTGGAACACGGCGCACCGGAGCCTGCCCTTGACAACATGGCGCGTTTGGCCGACGGCCTTGAAAAGCTGCAAAACACGCTGATCAACGAACTGGCGGCAAGTCCTGCGAAGCCCCAGTAGGAACGGGAATGTCCATCGAACCGGGCATGGTGGTTCGCGTTAAGCCCGACAAGGCGTACAACGCAGCCGTGATCGCAACGACAGACTGCACAGGCGAGCAACTGTGCGGCGATGGCAAGATTCCGCAAGGCTGCCAAGACACCGGCCATCTGTTGATGGTCGTTGACAAGCGCAAAGGCGGGTGGGCGTTGTGTCCGCTTTCCGGCTTCCCCCACGCAAGCGGAGTAGGCGTCCCGAGTCCGGAATACATCAGGCTGGGCGAGGCTGACATCATCAAGCACCCGACATACTTGCATGTCGGCTTGCTGACTGTCGTGGACGCGAAGTTCATCAATCCGCGCCCACATCCCACGGACCGAAAGCGCAAAGCTTCCTTCCGTGGCGAGCGCTTGAAGTTCCTGCTGGGCAAAGTGTCTGCTTGCTGGAGTAGGCAGGGTCAGACTCCCTCCGAAGGCTCCTTGAAGTCCATTACAAGCTGACTCCGGCGCACGGCGCCCAGCCGGGCCACGGGCCGGACAAGAGCGGGCAGCAACGGACGCGCCCCCTACGCGCGCGCGATACATACGATTGCAGCCGGCACCCGCCACGCCGCACCCCCGGCGCCTGTCAACAGCCGGACCCGCTTGGCCAAGCCCTGTTGACGGTTGACAGCCCCAAGCGTTTGCGCGCGAAAGCACCCTTGCGGCTGGGCTGAATCGGCCGGCGGGCGCGAAAGGCGATAGTCCCGCGCCCGGCGCGGGCTTCTGTCACCCCGTACCCACCCCGCCGGCAGACCCCCTGCGAAAGCAGACCCCAAGCAGCAAGCAGGGTTTGCTTTCGCATTCGCACGTTAGCAGCACTCGCGAAACGCGCTTTCGCCCCCCTTGGCGGCTGGTTCACCGAGACGCCCGACTTTCCCGCGACCAACCCCGCCAATGGGGTGCACGCCACAAAACGAAGGCGGGTCCCAATTGCCTTGGAACCCGCTTCGTTTAGCTTGGCGCGCCCGACTGGATTTGAACCAGTGACCGTCCGCTTAGAAGGCGGATGCTCTATCCGGGCTGAGCTACGGGCGCCCGATACACTGTTCGTCCGTTCCGGCCACCGGGATTCACCGCGTAACCGGTGTCATCTTAACGCACCTTGGGTTTCTTGCGCTTCTTCTTGGTCTGCGTGGCTTCTTCGCTGCTGCCCTTGGCGGGGCGATAGCCGGGCTTGGCCATCAACTCGTTGGCGTCCACCACCTGCCCGTCCGGCGTCATGGCGGGTTTGCCGCCTGCCTTGCGGATCACATTGGCCTGCTGGTAACGCAGCATGATGTCCTGCAGGCTCTGCCCCTCCGCCACCATGTAATGAATATCGCGCAGGCTGGTCTTCAAGCTCAGCCAGAACCACGCCAGTACCACGGCTCCCACGGTGGGCGCCACGGCACGGAACAGCAGCGCGCGCTGTTCGTCGCCCGGCTCAAACTCCAGGGCATAGCCCATGGTGAAGGCAAACAGCAGGGCCGCGCCCGAGATCAGGTTCGCCGTCATGCCGTCGCGCAGGAAGCCCAGGAAGCCCATGGCCAGAAGTGTGCAGGGCAGGGTGATCAGCAGGCTCAACCAGGGGCCGATGCGCACCGCCACGCCCGAGGCCTCCAGCACCAGGGGCAGCGAGGTCAGCACCACGGTGATGGCCATGAAGATCAACGCCAGCCGCCGCGCCTTGGGCGGGAAGGGGCGGTCCTTCTTGAGCTGGGCGGCCTCGTCCTCGCGCACGTAGGTCGAGGTGCCCGGGTTCATCATCTGCCGGGCAAGGTTACGGCCGGCGCCAGAGTTCGGGTCCACGTTCGTCCACCTTCGTCTTGAGCTCAGGGAAATGCTGCTTTAGCAGCTCTTGCAGGCGCGGCCAGTGGGCTTGTTCCAGGCTGCCGTGCCCGGCTTCCACCATGGCCATGCCCTTGTAGGCCGCCGCCAGGGCGTGATGGTGCTTGACCTCGGCGGTCAGATAAACATCTGCCCCGGCGCTCAGGGCCCGGGTCGTGAAGTCGCTGCCCGCGCCGCTGCACAGGGCCACCCGGCTGACTTTGGCGCCAGGCTCGCCCAGCACCGCCTTGACCAGAATGCCCGCCTGCTGCACGACGGCTGCGAACTGCTCAAGCGTGACGGGCGAGGGCAGGCGGCCGATACGCGCCAGCCCGGTCGTGCCTTCCTTGTTGGCCAGGGGCACCAGGTCGTAGGCAACTTCCTCGTAGGGGTGCGCGCCCAGCATCGCCCCCACCACGCGGCCGGCCATCTCGCGGCGCAGGATGACCTCGATCTTGACCTCGGCGGCGCGCTCCAGCACGCCGGGCTTGCCCAGGAAGGGATCTGTCTTGCCTTCCTCGCCCCGGAAGGTGCCCGTGCCCTCTGTGTTGAAGCTGCACAGGTCGTAGTTGCCCACATGGCCGGCGCCGGCGGCAAACAGCGCCTCCCGCACAGCGTCGGCATGAGTCTGCGGCGCAAACACCGCCAGCTTGAAGAAACGCTCGCGGCCCGAGTCCACCAGCGGCCTGGTCTCGATCAATCCCAGCAGGCTGCACAGGGTGTCGTTCAGGCCGCCCTTTGCGCTGTCCAGGTTGGTGTGCAGGCTGACCAGGGCACAGCCGTCCCGGATCGCCCGCGCCACCAGCCCGCCCTGCAGCTCGGCCGTGTTCAACTTCTGCACAGGCTTGAAGATCACCGGGTGGTGCGTGACCAGCACGTTGCAGCCGGCCTCGTGCGCCTGCTGCAGCACGTCGTGGGTCACATCCACAGCCATGAACACGCCCTGCACTTCGGCGCCGGGATCGCCCACGACCAGGCCGACGTTGTCCCACTCCTCGGCGAGGGCAAAGGGGTAGTGCTGGTCAAAGAAGTCCACGAGGCGCGAGACCTTCATGGCTGCGAGCATAAGGCTTTTTCGCGGCTTTTCCGCACAGAATGGGAGCTCAGGCGTCGTCGTCCAGGGTGGCCCGGGCGGCCACGGCACCCAGGACTGCCTTTGCCCCGGCGCGTTTCAGGGTGAGGGCAGCCTCGCGAAAGGTGGCGCCGGTGGTCATCACATCGTCCACCAGCAGGATGGTCTTGCCCGTCACGGCGGCGGGCTTGCGCACGGCAAAGGCGCCCTCCACGTTGCTGCGGCGCTGGGCCGCCGACAGCCGCGCCTGGCCCGCGGTCTCGGCCCTGCGGCGCAGGGCATCCAGCAGCGGCTTGCCCAGCGCCCGGGCCAGCGGGCGCGCGATCTCGGCGGCCTGGTTGTAGCCGCGGTGCCACAGCCGCAAGGGGTGAAGCGGCACCGGCACCACCACATCCACGCGCGGGGCCAGGCCGCGGTCAAAGACCAGGGCGGTGAGCCAGGCAGCGGGCGGCTTTGCTGCATTGCGGGCGCCGCCGAACTTGAGGGCGCGCAGGATGTCGGAAAGGGGCGGCTGGTAGTGGCCGGCGGCAACCATCTCGTCGGCGCTGAAGCCCTCGCGCACGTCGCGGCAACTGGCGCATTCGCCCACCGTGCCCACGCCCTGGCCCTGGGGTGCGCCGCAGCGCGAGCAGTAGTCGGCGGCGGCCAGCTTCACCTCGCGCAACAGGGCGGCGCGCACCGGGCCGGGCTCATCGGCGGAAAGCGGCAGGCCGGAGACCACGCAATGGCGGGGCAGCAGGATCTCGAGGCAGCCCAGCACCAGCGAACGGAACGGCGTCAGCACCATGCGCAGATTCTGCGAGGTGCAGGCGGCGGTGTCGACAGGCCTGCCACTGTTGACAAGTCAAGATTTTTGTTTCGACTGCAACTTCTGCCGGGCAGCCTGCGTTAACAGGGCGGAAGCACACGGGCAGAAGACATCCGGCCCGGCGATGCTCTGGAACATGCCATGAACACAGGCACTCAAACACATAGGACGAACGTGCGGGCCGCCGGCCGAATCGCGATGGGCCGCGCCCGCACGGACGCGAAACCTCACCCGCGCTGTTGATGCGCAGCCCCACGGCTGCGTGGCGCGCGGGGCCCCCGAACCGGGGGCCCCGCTCGTTGGCAGGGAGCCGCAACAGCCGGGCAGTTGCCTTCCGTTGAAGACCACGCCTCCGTAGTTCAGTGGAAGAACCTCGGATTGCCATTCCGAAGACGGTCGGTTCGATCCCGCCCGGGGGCTCCAGGTGCAGTGGGCAGGTGGTGTCAAAGGGAACATCCTTCCCCTGCAAGGAAGGGATCCGGGTTCGACCCCCGGCCTGTCCACCAACTGCGCGCCGGGTCGAGGGGCCGTTTCTCGCGGCGCTGCGTCCGCATCCAGAGGCATAGCTCAAGGGCAGAGCCTCCGCTTGATAAGCGGAAGACGGCGGTTCAACTCCGCCTGCCTCTACCACTTGGGAGCTCCTGGCAGGCCGTCGAAGAAGGCGGCCTTCTGGCGCTGGCTGTCGCGGAAACCGATGCGAGCGCTGAGGAGGGGGTCAACCCCAGTGACCCAAGAGCCTCCGCCGCACCCAAGCGCACCAATTACGTCGTGACTAGTCGCACCACCGAAAGACTAACATGGCCTGGGCGCGCCATCCTTCCGCACAGGTTGTCATATTGTGGCACTGTTGTGATATTGCCGTTATATGTGCATTCGTTAATGGGTGGCATAGACCAGACAAGCAATCTGGCTGTTTGCCGACGATGGAGTTTGCACATGAAGCAATGGGTCCTTCTTGCTGTTTTGTTGATTACCACTTGCTGTGGTGCTTACGCCCAAGGGTTCAGCTACGGCGATTATGTCATCGCCAGTTCATCAGGAGAAAACTCGGCGGTCTTCGACTCCAGCTTTGTGATCAAGCACTACCTGGACTCTGGCACCAATCAGGCGGCGGGCTTGGCCACGGACATGTCCGGCCATCTTGTGGCGGGCTTGGGATCGCCCGCGTCCGTGCGCACTTACTCGCCCGCTGGCGCCGTAGTAGGAAGCTTCTCGCCAGCCAACGTCAGCAGCGTGTCCGTGGACGTTGCAGGCCGCAGCGGGCTGATTGTAACCGGCAACCCGACCGGGCCCTGCGGTGTCTATTCCCCATCGGGAACACTGCTGCGGACCCTGGGAACCGGGCCCTACGACGTTGCCCTGGTGGTACCGGGTGGAGAAGTATGGGCCGGGCGCGCAGGCGCCACGTCCATTGAGCGTTTTGACCTGCACGATGGCAGCCCGATGTCCGCGTTCAGTGTGCATGGAACGCTCTCTGGTTGCACCGCCATGTATTACGACGCTTCCACCCAACGCGTATGGATGGCAGGCAGCGGAGATGCCGTGGTCGGTTGCTGGTCCCTGGGCGGTGCTCTGGTGCGGACATTCGCCACAGGCGGCCCGGTCATCCCGGGGGCGCGCGGCATTGCTCTTGGGGCCGCCGGCGAGGTTGTCGTTACGGCATCCACCACAGGCAGCGTTCACCGCTGGAGTGCCGCCGGGACTTATCTGGGAGCAACCAGCATCATCGCGAACTCGGACTCGCCTAGCGGAATCGTTTTCGTGGCTGCCCCTGAGGTTGGCGGTGCCTACCTGGTTCGGGACGTTCACAGGAGCCATGCAAGCGGCCATTCGTTCCCCAAGTACTGTGCTGATGTGAACGGCACGCTGTTCTTCTCGGCAAACACGGAAGCGGAAGGCGTGGAGCTCTGGAAGAGTGACGGCACGGAAGCGGGAACGATCCTGGTCAAGGACATTGCTCCCGGCGCGAGCCAGGCACACCCGGTCAACCTGACCAACGTGAACGGAACCCTGTTTTTCCGCGCCAGCGACGATGTCAATGTCCAACCTGTCCACGGTGCGGAACTCTGGAAAAGCGACGGGACTGAAGCCGGCACCGTGCTGGTCAAGGACATTGTCCCCGGGTCGGGTACGTCCGCCGCAGAGAACCTGACCAATGTGAACGGTACGCTGTTCTTTACAGCTGATGACGGAGTCAATGGGCGCGAATTGTGGAAAAGCGACGGGACCGAAGCCGGAACTGTGCTGGTCAAGGACATCGTCTCCGGGTCGGGCACTTCCACGCCGGGCAACCTTTGCAACGTGAACGGCACGCTGTTCTTTGCCGCTGACGACGGCGTCAACGGGCGTGAACTGTGGAAGAGCGACGGCACCGCAGCCGGGACCGTGCTGGTCAAGAACATCTGGGTCGCCTGGCTTGGATCCAATCCGGCGAACCTGACCAATGTGAGCGGCACGCTGTTCTTAACCGCTGACGACGGGCTCAACGGAGTCGAACTGTGGAAGAGCAACGGCACCGAGGCCGGCACGGTGTTGGTCAAGGACATCCAGCCCAGCTTGCCTGCTTCAAGCCCGGCGGGCCTGGCCGGCGTCAACGGGACGCTGTTCTTCACGGCCGATGACGGAGTTAATGGGCGCGAACTGTGGAAGAGTGACGGCACCGCCACCGGAACTGTCTTGGTCAAGGACATCCGTGCGGGTGCAAGCAGCTCCGGCTCCGGCAGCCTGACCAGTGTGAACGGGACGCTGTTCTTCACGGCCGATGACGGGGTCAATGGGCGCGAACTGTGGAAGAGTGACGGCACCGCCGCCGGAACCGTGATGGTCAAGAACATCGTCGCCGGGTCGGGCACTTCTACGCCGGACAAGCTTCGCAATGTGAACGGAACCCTGTTCTTCACGGCCAACGACAGCGTCAACGGCGCAGAACTGTGGAAGAGCGACGGCACAGCAGCCGG
>JADLBZ010000136.1 GCA_020847415.1 Planctomycetota bacterium | reverse complement strand
GTCTGCGTGGCCAGGCTGAGAGCGGCCGGCTGGTCGCCGGTACGGCCGGTACGCAGGTCCGCCAGCTTGGCGGTTGCCCGCTCCAGCGCAGCGCTGGCGTATTCGTCGCGCTGCATGGCTGCGTTCGCACCGGCGGCAATGTTGACACCGACGTGGCCATAGGGCCGCAGGTTAGGGCGACCGGCCGGCTGCGCGCCGCGGGGTGTGTTGGGTCCGTGCTGTTGCATGAGGCTATTCCCCTTGGCGCTGTTTGCAGCGGCAAGTCAACGGCTGCGCGACCGATGCAAAATGGGCCAGGGCGCAGGGCAGGACAGCCGCAAGGCGAAAGCGCATGTTTGTCTCCACGCGTGGGATTCCCAGGAATGATAGTCAGCCCACGCCGGATTGCACCGGCTTCATGGCGGCGGGGTACGCGGGGCGTTCTGTGCAATAGACGGCACGCGACGCTGAGCGGGCCATTGCCTCAGGCGCGGGCCACAGCGGCCAGCTTGTCGTTCAGCTCCGAGGCGCGGGCTTCCCAGCGCTCGGCCATGCGCTGCAGGTTCTCGACCTCCATCTGCAGGGGCAGGTCGTGCTCCTCGATCAGCAACTCCAGTTGCTCGCGCAGGGCCGCCACGTCAGAGGCAAAGGGGGCTTTCTCGGGGGCAAAGCGCGAGGCCACGGCGCGCAAGGCGTCGCTGCTTTCACACGAGAGCTGCTCAAAGCCCTTGACGCGTAAAGTCAGCAGCTTGCACAGGTTCACCAGCAGCTTGGGCTGCTGCTGCACCATCTTGGGGAACTGCTCGGTGGGTATCACCAGCGCCGTGCTGGGTTCCTCGGCCTGGATGTCGGCGATGCGGCGGGGCTCTTCGTCGCCCAGCAGGGCGCCGATTTCGCCCACCGTTTCGCCGGGGCGCACCACGCCGAACTGCTCGTTGCCGATGCGCACCGACAACCGCCCGGAAAGCAGCAAAAACACCTGGGTGCCCGGGTCGCCCTTGCGGCAGAGCAGTTCGCCTTTCTTCAGGCGCTGCTGGTTGCCGATCAGGTTCTGCTCGTCCACGGCGCGGGCCATGATGCGCCGGGTCTGCTTGGTGACCTCAGCGCCGCCTACTTCGCCGGTGCTGTAGGCGAATGTGCGCTTGGCCGCGGAAAGAGCCTGCAACACGGCGTCTTCGCCTTCGGCGTCTTCCGGGATGCGCTGCACCAGGTTGTAAAAGTCGGCGCACAGGCCCTGCAGGTCGCGCAGGAAGCGGTTGGCGGTGCGCTGGCCTGAACCCAGGCTCTTGTTGGCGGCCACCAGCCGCCGCGCCACAGACCGCGCCAGCGAAAGCCCGAACGCCGTATCCTCGGTGACGGCGCTCATCACGCTGATGGCGTTGAGGGGCACTTCCACCACCACCACGGTGTCGGCGGCAAACAGCGACTCAATGTAATGGCCCAGCAGAGCGCCCTCGCAGCCCAGAAAGGACCCGGCCTGCGTGTACATGCCCACGGCTGTGCCGCGGGAAAGGCGGCCGGCATCGGCGCCGTCGAGTTCTTTCTCGGGGACGACCGTGGCGCGCAGTGAGCCCTGCTTGAGCAGCAGGCCGCGGTCGGCAATGGCGCCCTGGCGGCAGATCAGCTCGCCTGGGGCGTACTCACGAACCAAAGCGTCACGGGCGTTCAAGGCGACTCCGGGGCGACGGAAGCCCAATTTCATCAAATGCAGCCGGGTCTGGCCAGAAGGGAGGCGGCAACGCAAGGGGCGCGCCTTGCGGCGCGCCCCGGTGAGGCTGTTACGCGGGCTGAACTACTTGCCCGCTTCTTTGTAGCTGAACTTGTCGGTCTCGCTGCCGTTGAGCTCAACCTTGAAATGCACGGCGCCCTTGGGCGTCTGCACGTCGGTCTCAAAGCCGCCTTCCGTCTTGATGGCCGAGCTGGCCACGCGGCCGGCCTCGATGTCCCAGAAGAAGCCGCCCGTGGCGGTGAACTTGACGGCAGGGTTGCCGATCTTCTCGTTGTTCAGGGTGCCGTTGATTTCCAAGCTGAAGCTGACGCGCAGGCACTCGCGGTCGTCCACCTTCAGGATCTCTTCGGCCTTGCAGGTGATCGTGGCGTCCTTGAAGGCTACCGCGTCGTTGTTGCCCCACTCTTCCTTCACGTCTTCTTCGGTCGGGCTCCAGGTATCGCCCACGCTGACTTCGCGGTTGGGCAGCATCATGTTGTGGAAGGGACGCTTCTTCTTCAGGTGCTTGGCCAGCTCCTCGCCTGCGGCGTCGCCCTTCTCCACCTTCGGAGTCAGGGCCTTTTTCTCGGCGTCCCAGGTCCAGATCACCTCGGCGCCCTTCAGCTCGCCGTCGGTTTCCACGGGGTCGCCCATGGTTTCTTCACCGAATGCCTGCTGGGCCACGGTAGTGGTGCTGGAGGGCCAGGTGACGCGAGCCTTGGTGATTGCGCCCTCGGCGCTCAGCTCCTGGACTTCCACGACGCGCTGGGTCTTTTCGGTGGTTTCCTTGATGGCGGTGGCGGAAGCCTGCCCCAGGGACTGCGTGGTGGTCTCGGTCGAGAATTCTTCGTGGTCCTGGGTCATGGACCAGCCGGCCTTGGGCGCGTCCTTGAGCAGCACCTTGCGGGGTGCGGGTGCGTCCTGCGCCAGGGCAGGCAGCACCAGCAGGGTCATGGCAATGGCGGACAGAACGGCGAACTTCATCGTCTTCATCATTTTTCTCCGGAATGGGCGTCGGCCCTCAATCACAGGGTGCCGCAAAAGGCCGGGCAGCGCAATGGCGCAAGCGCGCGGTGGGGGTAACATGCCGCCATCACGGCTGGGGACGCACCATGGGTCAGGCATCCGAGCACCGCAGCAAGCCGAACTTCTTCGACATTGATTTTGAGAAGGCGCCCTTCATCGCCATCTGGGAGATTACCCGGGCCTGCGACCTGCGCTGCGTGCATTGCCGCGCCGAGGCCATTCCCCAGCGCGACCCCGAGGAGCTGACCCGCGAGCAGGGCTTTGCCCTGATTGACGAGCTGCGCCGCTTCAGCGAGTCCGCGCCGCCGCTGTTTGTCATCACGGGCGGCGACCCGCTGAAAAGCCCCTACGTGTACGACTACATCCGCCATGCCGACCAGGCCGGCCTGCGAGTGGCTGTAACGCCCAGCGCCACGGGTCTGCTGACCCGCGACGCCATCCACCGCATGAAAGAGGCCGGGCTGACCCGCATGGCCATCAGCCTGGACGGCTCCACGGCCGAGATTCACGACAATTTCCGCCGCCAGCCGGGCAGCTACGACCACACCATCCGCGCCATCAAGGACGCACTGACGGAGGGGCTGACGGTGCAGATCAACACCACGATCAGCCGCTGGAACATGAACGACATTGATGCCCTGTGCGAGCTGATGCAGAAGCTGGGCTTGACGCTGTGGGCGGCCTTCTTCCTGGTGCCCACGGGCCGCGGCGAGGAGAAGGACGAAATCAGCCCGCAGCAGTACGAAGTCGCGCTGCAGAAGCTGTACGAGACCGCCCGCAAGGCCGACTTTGACCTGAAGACCACGGCGGCCCCGCACTATCGGCGCATTGTGCTCCAGGCCCAGCGCAGCGAGGGCCGCAGCGCCGACTCCGGCACCTACATGCGCCCCCGCCAGGGCGGCGGTACAGCCGCCGACCGCAAACCTGAAGGCGGGCCGCCCGCCTGGGTGCTGCGGCCCATGAAGCCGGGAGGCTGGGCCAGGGGCGACGCTAGCGGGCGCGCCGGCCGCGGCGTGAACGACGGCAACGGCTTCATCTTCGTGGATCACCAGGGCTACGTGTACCCCAGCGGCTTCTTGCCCCTGCGCTGCGGCAACGTGAAGCGCGAGAGCATCGTCAAGATCTACCGCGAGAACCAGCACCTGAAGCGGATGCGCGACTTTGCCCAGCTCAAGGGCAAGTGCTGGGCCTGTGACTACCGCGACGTGTGCGGCGGCGCCCGCAGCCGCGCCTTTGCGGTGACGGGCGACTACACCGCCAGCGAGCCCTATTGCGTGTATGTCCCGCCCGCGCTGGCCCACGTTCAGGGCGTGGACTGGCTGGCCCCCGACATGCTGCTGAAAGACGTGCGCGAGTACCTGAAGCCGGAAGACCTTGCCGCCCTGGAGCGCCCGGCGGCGCCTACTGGGGACTGAGGCCGCCGCGGAACATGAAGAACGCCGCTGCCACCAGGCACAGGCCGGCCCACAGGAAGTCCAGCTTGAGCGGCGCCTTCATGTACAGCACCGCAAAGGCCGCGAATACGCCCATGGTGATGACTTCCTGCATCACCTTGAGCTGGCCCAGCGTGAAGCCGGCCTTGAAGCCAAGGCGGTTGGCGGGCACCTGCAGGCAGTACTCGAAAAACGCCACGCCCCAGCTCACCAGGATGGCCAGCCAGACGGCCTTCTCCTTGTGGTCCTTGAGGTGACCGTACCAGGCGTAAGTCATGAACACGTTGGAAGCCACGAGCAGCAGCGGCGTGTAGAGCTTGTCCATGATTGCTCCCGCGGGCGGGGTCAGATGACGTTGGCTTCGTCGTGCAGGCGGCCGGGGTCGGCAAAGCGCCCCAGCGCCAACTGGCTGATATCCAGGCTGCGTGCCTTGCCGTCCAGCACCAGTTCGGCAGTCAGCAGGCCCGCGGCCGGCGCGTGCATGAGGCCGTGGCCGCTGAAGCCCGCGCAACAGTACAGGTTGTCCAGGGGCGCCAGGCGGTCCAGCACCGGGTGGTGGTCCGGGGTCACTTCGTAAAGCCCGCACCACTTGTGCTTGGGAGAGGCATTGGCCAGCACCGGCGCGCGCTCCATGGCGGTGACCAGCATCTTCTCGCCGAAGTCCTCATTGAACGTGGTCTCAAAACCGGCGCCCACGCTGTGGTCGCTCATGCCAATCAACACGCCGCCCGACTCGCGGTGGAAGTACAGGGTCGTGGAGAGGTCCACGGTCATCGGGAACGGGTCTTCGATGTCGTCAAACTTGTCCGTCACGATGATCTGGCGGGCAATGGGGTCAATGGGCACGTCCACACCGGCCTTGGCAGCCAGCGGTCGGGTCCAGGCCCCGGTGGCCAGGATCACGCGGCCGGCCTCGATTTCGCCCTTGTCGGTGATTACGTGGGTGATGGCCCGGTTCAGTTTGTCGCGCCGCCACCCGCTGACGGCAACGCCAGTCTCAATGCGCGCGCCCAGGCGCCGGGCCGCCTTGGCGTAACCCTGGGTGATGTCGTTGGGGTCGCCGAAGCCGTCGCGGGCGTGGAAGGTGGCGCCCCGCACGCCCTCCATGTTCACGTAGGGAAGCCGTTTCTCCACCTGGGCGGGCTCCAGCCAGTCCACCTTCATGCCCAGGCGCGTCCACAAGGCGTGGCTCTTGCGGAAGTTCTTGACCAGTTCGTCGCTGGTCAGCAGGAAGCAGTAGCCCCACTGGCGGTACTGGAAAGGCTCCTGGATCTCCTGCTCCCAGCGCTCGAAGGCATCAATGCTGAGCAGGCTCAGGCGGGCGTTGATCTCGGTGCTGAACTGGGCGCGGATGCCGCCCGCGCACTTGCCGGTGCTTTCCTGGCCCAGAAACTCGTTGCGCTCCAGCAGCAGCACGCTGCCGGCCTTGCGCTTGGCAAGGTAGTAGGCCACCGAGGCGCCGATGCAGCCGCCGCCCACCACCACAAAGTCCGCCTTGTTCAGCACGGGAGTCTTCCTTGTTCAGGGCGCCGGAACATAGCGGCAGGCGCCTTGCCATGCAACGCGGGCGCTCATCAGCCGCCCAGGGCAACCATGCGGAACTTGCTGCCCTCGCGCGTCAGGCGCGCCGCCGGGAAAGCGGGCTCGTGATAGAACAGGCACAGCGCGCGGCTGTCGGCCAGCCGCGGATACAGGGCCTCGCGTGCCCGGAAGCTGCCGCCGGCGTTGATGTCGTAGGCGCTGATCCAGGCCGGCGGGCCGTGTGCAATGGTGGGCACCAGGTCGCCCAGGAAGCAGGCCGATTGCCCGGCGCTCTCCAGCCAGATCACCGCATGGTTCTCGGTGTGGCCGTTGGTGAAGGCATAGCGCAGGCCGGGGGCCACCACGGCGTCGCCCTCCACCAGCGAAAGCAGGCCGGCGGCAGCCAGCGGCTCCAGCGACGCCGGGGTGTAGCTGGCCCGGTGCAGGTTGGTGGGTTTGGTGGCGATTTCCCATTCGCCGCGCTGGAACACATGGCGCGCGCGGGGGAAGTTGGGCACGTAGCGCCCGTTCTCGAAGCGGCACAGGCCGCCGGAGTGGTCCCAGTGCAGGTGCGTGCAAACCACGACGTCCACCTGCTCCGGTGCCACGCCCTGGGCGCGCAGCAGGTCCGGCAGCAGGCCCGCCACGCGCTGCACGCCGTAGCGGTCGTGCAGCTCGGGCGCGATGCCGTGGCCGATGCCTGCCTCCACCAGGATGGTGTGTGTTGGTGTGCGCACCAGCAGGGGCCGCATGGCCATTCGCACCCGGTTGCGGCTGTCGGCGGCTAGCTGTTGCTCCCACAACACCTTGGGCACGATGCCGAACATGGCGCCGCCGTCCAGCGAGAGCCAGCCGTCCAGCAGGGCGGTAACCTGCATGTCGCCAACGCGCAGGGTGGGCGAGTCCTCGCAGTACGTGGTCATGGTGTGCTCGCGGGTGGGGCGGCTGGGGCGTCCTCGGCTGCGACGACCCCCGCTACCTGCATGGTGCGCCGGATGTACGCGTTATTGAGCTGGCGGCGGCTGATGATGCCCACCAGGCGGTGCTCGTCTTCGTCCGCCACTACGGGCAGCTCCTCGTACGTGGTCTCGGCGAACCGGCGCGCGACTTCGGCCAGGGTCTCGCGCGGGTGCACGGTGGTCACGTGGCGATGGGCAATGTCCGCTGCCACCAGCAGCTCCCACACCTCGTTCTGGGCCAGCACGGCTCGCACGTCATTCAGGCTGAACACCCCCGCAAACTGGCCCGTGCGTGTTACCACGGGAAAGTACGACTGCCGCGAGCTGCGCATTTCCAGCACCTCGCGCAGGGTGGTGGACTCCTGCACGGTCTCGAACTGCTTCAGGTCGCTCAGGATATCGGCCACCCGCATGCCCTTCAGAACGTCTACCGAGAAGTCGCCCATGTGTGCCGGGCTGTCGCGGCGGCCAGGCACCTGGGCCTGCATCAGCTTGAAGCGCCGTGCCAGCAGGTAGCTGATGGCGCAGGTCCACATGGCGGGCAGCAGCAGGTGATAGCTGCCGGTCAGCTCGCTGACGATGATGACGCTGCTGATGGGGACCTTGGCGACGCCGCCCCAGAAGCCCGCCATGCCCACCACCGCAAACACGGCTGTCACGGCCGCCGGGTTAGCGGCGGCACCGGGCAACCAGCCCGCGGGAAGAACCTGCGTGAACAGCACGCCAACGCCCGCCCCCAGGCAGCCGCCGATCACCATGCTGGGGGCAAAGTCGCCGCCCGCGCCGCCACCGCCCAAGGTCAGGGCGCAGGTCAGCACCTTGCCCAGGGCCAGCGCCAGGAACAGCCACCACAGGCCTTGGCCGGATAACGCGGCATTCAGCGCGCCGTAGCCGTCGCCCATGAGGCCGAACAGCATGCGCTGCGGCTGATCTACCAGCCCGAAGCCGTAGTAAAGGCCGATGGCCAGCAGGCCGGCGAGGCCTGCCCCCAACGCGGGCCGCAGCAGCATGGGCACCGGCTTCAGCAGGCCGTGGGCCAGGCGGCTGGCCCCCACAAAAGCGCCGCCGCCCAGGGCTATCACCACGCCGAGGATGGTCAGGGGCAGCAGTTCCAGCGGATTGGTGAACTGGTAGCCCGCAGCAGCCTGAGAGAACAGGCTTCCCCACCCGAAGTTGAGGCAGAACACGCAGTAGCTGACGATGCTGGCCAGCATTGCCGGTACCAGCACGTCGGCTTCAAACTCCGCATCGGAGTACAGGATCTCGGCGGCCATCAGGCCCCCGGCCAGCGGGGCGCGGAACATGCCGCCAATGCCAGCCGCCATGCCTGCCACCAGCAGCACACGGCGCTGCCGTGCAGAAAGCCCGAACAGCCGCGCCACCCCGCTGCCCGTGGCGGCACCCAGCAGGCCGATGGGCCCCTCGCGGCCCGCCGAGCCGCCCGAGCCCAGGGTGAGGCAGCTTGCCACAAACTTGCGCAGCAAAGTGCCCCGCGCGAGTTGGCCCTGCTGGCGGTGAAAGCTGGCAATGGCGTGGTCCAGCCCGTGGCCGGTGTCGTCTCGTGTCAGGCGCAACCACAGCCCAAGCAGCAGTCCGCCCAGGGCAGGCAGGGCGGCCAGCGCCCACACGTAAGTATCGTGGCCTTGGGGCAGGGCTGCAGCCACGTCGGCAAACCAGCCGCCTACGCGCAGGCCCTGGGCGCTGTGTTGGCGCAGGCCCGCAAAGCTGCCGAAGGCAAGCTGAACCAGCAGCTCCGAGACGCTGAAGAACGCCACGCCCACCACGCCAACCGCCAACCCAACCAGCGCCCCCAGCAGGGGCAACTTGCCCATGGGCTGGATGGGCTGCGGAGTGACAAGCTCGCCGGCGTCAAACTTGGGCACGGGCCGCAGGCGCGCGGAGGATGGGGAAGATGCGGATGTTTGTGGCGCGCTCATGGCGGCGCTTCTGTATACGTCCGGCGGGATGCAAAACAAAGCGCCCCCGCCGAGGCGGGGGCGCGTGGGACCGTTTCCGCTTACCGCTCGTGGTAGACGTACCAGGCGGCAAGCTGGCCGCTCTCGTAGACAAACTCGGCGGTAATCAGGGTCTCGTTGCCCCTGATGTCCTTGTGCGTCATGTAGTACAGGTGGTTCTCAAAGGGCCGGTGGATGATGACCTTGTCCGGCTCGCGGCCCTGGAACCAGGCGAACAGCTCGTTGCGCGTCTTGGCGTACAGGAGCTGCTCGGCAATGATGTAGTCGCTGTAGCTGACCTTGCGGGCGCCCTTGAAGTCGTCCGTGATGGACTCGCGGTGGGCCACCTCAACGCGGTTCAGGTCCGACTGCGCATTCTCGGCCTGCTTGCGAATGGCCGCCGGACCCATGCCCTTGTCCAGCACGGTGTCGAACTTGCGCATCAGCCTGGCTTCGAATTCGATCAGCTCTTCTTCGCGGGACTGCTGGGCCAGGGTGTAGCTGTTCCAGGTGACGAGCTGGTCGCCCTCAAACTTGAGGTAGAAGTTGGTTCGGCTTTCGGTGTTGTAGCGGCTGAAGAACAGCATCACCGTGCGGCCGTCGCGGGTTTCGGCGTCCACGGGCTCCGAAATGCGGCGCTTGGCGGCGTCCACCGAGATGCCGCGCGAGAGCTTGGCGTGCAGGTCGGCGCGCACGTCAATGCCGTTGCGGCGCAGCCACATCTCACGCTCAAAGTCGTCGTCAATGTCAAGGAACTCGGTGCGTTCCTTGTCGGTCATCACTTGCAGTTGCGAGCTCCAGCGCGTTTTAGTGGGGGCGTTGATGACGCCCGCCGTCTCAGGGCCGCGGCCGCGGACTTCGGGGCCGGACGACGAGCACGCCGTGAAGAAAAGGGCCAACACACCCAGCGCGAGCAGGACAGGAATCCGCATGCGAGCTCAACTCACAACGGTATACGGGGGTGCCGCCACTATAGGGGTGGCGCAACCCGGCGCAAGGGCAGACGCCCACGGTGACAAAGCCGTGGCGAGAGGGCCGGGCTACACCCCGGCAAGCTGCCCGGCGCGGCGCACGGCGTTCTGGAACAGCTCGAACCCGTCGCCCCACTCGCGCTTGGGAAGGCGCGTCCACTCCGGGTGATGGAAGTGCCGCACGTTGCGCTCGGGGTGTGGCATCAGGCCCAGCACCTGGCCGGTCTTGCTGCAAATGCCGGCAATGGCGCGGTCGGCACCGTTGGGATTGAACGGGAATTGCTGCGTGGGGCGACCGTCGCGATCCACGTACTGGAAGACGATCTGTCCATCGCGCTCGAGCTCGTCCAGCACTGAAGGGGGCGCCGTGAAGCGGCCCTCGGCGTGCGCCACCGGGAAGCTGACCACCTTGCGCCCGGAGACAAAGGGCGTCTTCTCGCTCACCACGCGCAGGTCTACCCACAGGTCGCCGTAGCGGCCGGAAAGGTTGAAGGCCAGCGTGGCGCGGGTGGGGTCGTCAAAAACGTCGCGGCCGGTTAACAGGCCTGCGCGCAGCAGCACCTGGAAGCCGTTGCAGATGCCCAGCATCAGCTTGCCGTCCTCAATGAAGCGCTGGATGGCAGGCTTCAGGCGCGTGCGAAGCTGGTTGGCAAACACCACGCCGCTGCCCAGGTCGTCGCCGTAGCTGAAACCGCCGGGGATAGCCATGACCTGGAACTCGCCCAGGCGCGCGGGGTCGGACAACAGCTCGTTGACGTGCAGGATGGTGCTTTCGGCCCCGGCCTGCTCGAAGGTCCAGGCGGTCTCGCGCTCGCAGTTGGTTCCGGCGGCGCGCAGCACCAGCACCCGTGGCTTGCTCATGGAAATGCCTCCGGCCCAGATTCAAGCGGCGCGGCTGGCCGGCGCAAGGGCCTCTGCCCGGTGATCTGTCAGCCGCGCGTTCGCAGGGGTGCGGTATGGCGGAAAGAAAAACTGGCGCGATTGCACGTCTGCTGCGTCATTTGGCACTCCCGCATGGTAGGATACTACACAGCGGCATATGGCTGGCTGCGTGTCATCGCACGTTTTGACTGGCACGCGCAAGTATCGGGGCTGGAACTGTTTGGGGATTGCAATGCGCACACTGAAGACAGCCGTGCTGGCTGTGGTGATGGGTCTGCTTTACTCGGCGTCGTCGGCGCAAGAGGCAGCCAAGACGCCCCCCAAGGACTACACCGACCACGAGTTCGGCTTCTCGCTTCACACCGAGGGTTTTACGGAGATGGAGTTGCTTACTGAAGCGGAGTTGATGTCGGTGTACATCAACGGTGAGGACGGCCAGGATCACATCGACCTGGAGATTGAGAAGAACCAGACAGCCTCCGAATACGCGCAGGTGTTCGGCGCGGGTTCACTCATGCTTGGTGTGAAGGAAAAGGCCCGCAAAGACGCCAAGTTGGGCTCGCTGAAAGCAACCCAGATTGATTACGAGGGGGGCGTTGCGGGAACAGAGATCGCCATGCGTCTGCTGCTGGCCGACGACAACGGTCGCTTGTGGCGCATGACCATGGCCGGGCTCAAGGCCAACAAGGATGCCAACGGCAAGATCTTCGACGATATGGCTAAAACGTTCAAGAACACCTACAAGCCTGACCCAAAAAAGCCCCCCGCCGAGACTGTGGTGTGCAGCGAGCGCATTGGCTACTGGATTGACACGAAGGGCTGCAAAGGCCCGCGCACCGGCATGGAGGGGGTGACGCCCGCCGCGTTTGTTCTCGTGTCCAGCGACGAGCGGCGCGGCATTTTGATTACCAGCTACATTCCGGGCGCCCAGCCACCCGGAAAACTCAAGGAGATGCACGATGAAGCCGAGACCCTGTGGTCCGACCGCGGCTTTGAGGTGAAGAAGAAGGAAATGGCGAAATTGGCCGGCAAGGAAGCGCTGAAGATGACCTTGCAGGGCGAATTGGCAGACGCGGAACGCCACATTGTGGTCTACAGCATCATACAGCCCGACGGTGTGTTCATGATTTGGGGTGCTTGGGTTGTAACCGCCGGTGAGGACACCATCGAGGTAGTCACCAAGTGCGTGGAGAGCTTCAAGTTTGTTCCGATCAAGCAGGGCGGCGTAGCCAAGCCCGCAGAGAAGCCGGTTGAGAAGCCCGCGCCCAAGGCCAAAGGCAAGTAGCCATCACAAAGCCAGCAGCCCCGGCGCCGTAACGCCGGGGCTGTTTCATTGAACAGG
>JADLBZ010000135.1 GCA_020847415.1 Planctomycetota bacterium | reverse complement strand
GTCCTCGGTGCGGCGGGCCTGCACACCCACGCGCAGCAGCACGCTGTTGTGGATGTCCGCGCCGTAGCGCGAGGGGGCGGCGTCCATGTGCACAGTGAAAGGCGCGCTGCGGGGCTTGCCGTAGCGGTAGTCGAAGTAGTTGATGAACTCCTCCGCCCGTACAGCCTCCTCGGGCGGCAGCTCGCCCCGTTGCAGATAGGCTCGGGTCACGGTGTAGCTGCCCGTGTCGTGCTCCAGGGCGAAGGTGGAAAGGGCGTCGTCCTCGGTGTCCACGAAGGGGTTGCTGCCATGGGCCTTGAAGTTGGGCGAGCTCTGGCGCGGATCCTGGGCCAGCCGATCCGCGAGGCGGTTGACCGGCGCCGGCAGGGAGTCCGGTACCGGCATGCCGTCCGAGGGCGGAATGCCCTCGCCCTCGCTGGGGGGTGTCACGGTAAGCGTGCGAAGCTGAAGATCTAGCACCCCGGTTGCGGCCTCGCCGGCCTGCGGTGCGTTCTTGCCAGACCGGTCTGCAGATGCATTCCCACCCGCCGCTGCAATCTGCTCGCTGCTTTCGGGCTCGTTGCCGGTGGCGCTCAGGCCCAGCACGGTGGCGCCCGCCGTGATCACCACCACGGCAGCGGCGGCCAGACCTTTGCCCCAGGCACGCCAAAGGGGGCGCGGCCCAGCCGCCGGCTGCCCGGCCGCTGAGGGGGCGGTTTCAGCGGCCGCCCGGGCCAGGGTTCGCGCCACGAGGTCCGGGGGCGATTTGCCTCCCAGGGCTTCCTCGAGGGCTGATTCCAGTAAGGGGTCGTGTTCCGGTTGCATAGTTCACCGTTCGGAGCCCAGGGCGCTATCCTTCGCGCACCCGCAGCTCCATGCACTTCTTGAGGCGTGCCTTGGTTCTTGCCAGCAGCGTTTTCACGCCGTCGTCCGTCATGCCCAGCTTCTGCGCCACCTGTTCCCGGGCCAGGCCGTGCGTGTATTGCAGGGCCAGCGCCTGGCGGGGCTTGTCGTCAAGCTGCTCCAGGCACCGGCGCAGGGCGGTCACGGCTGTCTCGCCGTCGCCGTCGCGGTCCAGTTCCTGCCAGCGGCGGTCCAGGGTCTCCAGCTGGGCAGTGCTGATCTCGCGGCCCTGCTTCTGCCGCGCCTTCAAGTACTGGTTGCGCCCGGTGGTACGCAGCCAGCGGATGGTCTCGCCGCGCGAGCGCTGGACGAAGCCCGAGCGCAGCGCCGCCAGGAACACCTCCTGCGCCAGGTCGTCGGCCAGGAAGGGTTCGGCGCCCAGGGCCCGCAGGTAGCGCCAAAGGCCCGCCTGGTGCTCACGCACCAGTGCCGCCAGGTCCAGCCCCTGTTCAGCCGCCGCCATGGTCATCAAGAGTAAAATCCGGCAGGGAGGGGCAAGGGTTCAGAAAAGTGGCTGGAATTACCGGGCTCCGGGGGTGCTTGTGGGGGTCAAGGCGCGCGACTAGAGTGCCGCCACCCCGGCAGTCAGCCAAGGAGAGACCATGCAGCGCCCGCTTGTAGTGTTGGACGTTCAGCGCGGTTTCATCTCGGAGTACAACCGCTTTCTGGCCGGCGGCATCGCCAGCATCATCAAGGCCGAGCTGTTCAACCCGGTCATCTTCACCCGGCTGGTGAACACGCCGGACAGCCCGCTGACGCTGTTCCTGGAGTCGCCCAACTACAAAGACATCATGACCGCGGGCATGGACCCCAAGATTGCGGAAGTCATGGGTGCCAAGCTGCCGCCCATGGACCAGTTGGGCGTGACGGACTTGGGCGAGGGCTGCGGTGCGCAGCGCTACCTGCTGACGCGCACGGCCTATTCGGCCGTGACGGCGGATTTTGAAGAGTTGGTGGGCAACCTCTCGCTGGACAACACCGGCATTTACATCGTGGGCGCCGATACCGAGTGCCAAGTGCTGAAGACGGCGCTGGACCTTTTTGAGCGCAGCGTGGAGCCCATTGTGCTGGCCGAATTCTGCGGCAGCCACCGCGGCCTGGGCATGCACGAGAAGGGCATTGAGCTGCTGCGCGAGCTGATCGGCCCCGAGCGTGTGGTGAAGGATTACATGCCCCTGCGCCAGCGCTGGGAACGCCAGAAGAAGCAGGGCTAGCAGGGCGTTGAAAAAGTCCGTTTCAACACCCTGCCCGGCCCGCGCGGCTGCACGGGCTGGTCGGCGCGCGGCTTCACGCCGCGAGCCGGGCAGTTGCTTTCCGTTGAGGAGGGCGCCAACGGCGACTTCTTCAACGGCCTGCTAGCGGTTCATCGCGATTGAATTCAGGGGTGGCTCCATCCATCGCGTGCGGTCTTTTCCGCGACAGCGAGCGACAGAAGCCCGGAGGGCGCGTGTCGCGAGCCCCCGTCGCTGCCAAATGCGGAAGCGGGACGAAACCGGCACCCCCGGATTCACTGTGGATGCAACGCTGGCTGGCCGCGACCGTTTCCACTGCGACAAGTGAGGAATTCGTTACTTGCCCGGCTTGCGCTTCTTCCACTGGCGCAGGTCGTGCGCCACGCGTTCGACATCCTTCTTGGCCCACCCGGCTTCGCGGTTGCGCCTGATTGCCACGTAGCACGCAAACGCCGCCGCCAGCAGCAGTACCACGGCCGCGCCCGCAGCAACCGGCTGTGCGGATACGTTGTGGGTGAAGACCACCGCCAGGCCGCCTCCTCCGGCTAACAGCATCACGGTGATGGCGCGCCGGAAGGCGGATTCCTGGCGCTCTACACGCTGCTCGGCGTCGGCCTGCTCGGCCAGCAGCTTGCCGTTCAGCTCGTCCCAGCGAGCCTCGCTAAGGGGCTCAGTCATGGCGTCCTTCCAGCAGCCCGGCAACAAGGGCCAGGTGGCGCTGCAGCGACCCGCGCGAGGCCAGCAGCCGCGTTCGGCCTGCCTGCCCCAGCACCTCGCGCGCCGCGGCATCCCCTAGCAAACGGGCAAGGGTGCTTTCCAGTTCAGCGGCGTCGCGCACCTGTACCGCGCCGCGGCACTCCAGCAACTCGCGCACGGTGGTGCGGAAGTTCTGCGTGTGCGGGCCAAACACGGTGGCCCGGCCCAGGGCCACGGGCTCGGCCATGTTCTGGCCCCCGTGCGGGATCAACGAGCCGCCCACGAACACGACATCCGCCACGCCATACAGGTCCGCCAGCTCGCCCATGGTGTCCAGCACGATCACGTCGCCCGCGCCGGCGCGCTTCTCGGGCGAGAGCTCGCTGCGGTTGCGAAAGGGCAGGCCGGCCTTGCGCAGCAACTCGCGCACGCTATCCAGCCGCTCCGGGTGCCGGGGCACCAGCACCACGCGGCAGCCCAGCCGCGCAATCATGGGCACCAGCACCTCGTGTTCGCCGGGGTGCGTGCTGCCGCACACCAGCACCTGCTGCCCCGGCTGCACGGCAAAGGCGGCCCGGAACCAGTCCGCCTTGGCTGCGTCGGGGGTATCGCGCAGGGCGTCGTACTTCAGGTTGCCGGCGATGCTCACCGGCACGCCCGGCTGTGCCAGTTCGCGCGCCCGCGCGGCGTAGGCGTCGTCCTGCATGGCCCAGCTGCTGATCGCGTTGTAGGCCGGCTGCAACAGCCACGCAAAGCGCCGATAGTTGCGAAAGCTCTTTTCGCTGATGCGCCCGTTGGCCAGCAGCACGGGCACACCAGCGCGCCCGGCGTGCATCAGCCAGTTGGGCCACAACTCCAGCTCGACCAGCACCAGCAGCGCCGGGTTCAGCACCCGGAAGAACCTGGCCACAATCCAGGAGAGGTCCAGGGGCGAGTAGCAGTGGTAGTAGTCCGGCAGGTCCTTGGCGGCAATCTCGGCGGCGGTTTTGGTCGTGTAGGTGACGACGATGTCGTGGCTGGGGTGGCGTTCGCGCAGGGCCTTCAACAGGGGGCGGATCTGCAACAGCTCTCCCACGCTCACGGCGTGCACCCAGATGCTGCGGCGCGCGCTGTCGCGGGGCGGCAATGCACCCAGGCGCTGGGCAATGCCCGCGCGGTACTTGCCCGTGGTGGCGTACTTGTACAGGAACCAGGGCCAGATCAGCCCTGCCAGCCACAGGTAGCCCAGGTTGAACAGCCAGCGCCGCATAGGGGGCGTTCTAACAGGCGCATGCCCTGCCTGCATGGGGCGAGTTGCGGCCCATGGGCATGTGCCAGTTGCGCAGCCCGGTGCTACACTGTCGCTCCCCTCGTCTTTCCCCGCCGGTTGCATCCATGAAGCGCGCCTTGTTGTCGAGCCTGCTGCTTCCGCTGCTCCTGCTGGCCGGCTGTCCCGGCGATGACGACGACGGCAAGCAGCCCGGCCCGCAACCGGTTTCGCCGGCGGTCGTGCTGGGCCCCGCCGCGGGCGGCAGTGCCGATGCCGACGGCGGTACAGCCGTGCCGCTGACCATTACCGGCGGCATTTCGTTTGAGCGCCTGCCCGTAACCGCCACCGGCCTGGGCGCCACCCCCACCGTCACCCCAGCCGCCGGTGTGGTGGTCGAGGCCGTGGCGCACAACAACTACGACAACGTGTTGGCCGCGACCAACGCCGACGCCGCGGGCGCGTATTCGCTTTCGTTTGCCACCACGGTGGACTATTACATCCGGGCGCGCGCTGAGGCCGGCGCCGCCGGCAACCTGGACCGCGTCTACCATAGCCAAACCGTGCCGCCCATCGTGCACGCGGCAAGCAGCACCGTGCAGAAGCGAGCCTTGGGCAACCAGGCCGTGAACGTGCTGGCGAGTTCAGCCCTGCCCGAGAACCGCGCCGGCGCATTTGCCGTGCTGGACACAGTGGCGCGGCTGCGCGCCCAGGTGGCAGCCGCGTACCCCACACTGGGTCACCTGGATGTGTTCTGGGGGCCGGGCAATGCCGGTACCCGCTGGCTTACCAATGGCGCGGGCCAGCCGGTTACGCTGGCCACCACCACGGGCCTGAACGGCCCCAATCTGCGGCCCAGCATCTACCTGGTGGGGGGCAGCGCAGCAGACCTGGCAGGCAGCGACCACGACGAGTTCGATGAAACGGTGATTGGCCACGAGTGGGCCAGCTTCGTGCAACTGACCCGCAGCCGTGACAACAACTTCGGCGGCCCCCATGCGGGCGAGGAACTGCTTTACACGGCGGCTTACAGCGAGGGCGTGGTGACCGCACTGGGGTGCGCCCTGCTGAACCAGCGCGTTTACCGCGATACCGCGGGATATCCCGGTGCGACCACGTCGCTGGCCTTTGAACTGGATTGCGAGTCAGGCACCGTGCCCGGCACCGGCGTGGGCTACGGCAACGAGTTTGAGGTCACCCGTGCGGTGTGGGACCTCCTGGACGGCGCCGCCGGCAACCCGACGGACTCGGACACCGACCCCGCCACGGTCACCATGACGGGCTTCCTGGCCGGCTTTGAGGATCTCTCCACCCGTGCGGCACCCTACCAGGTGGCTTGGCTGGCCAGCCTGCTGCAGCCACTGGTGGACGACGGCCTGCTGAGCACGGTCAACGCCAACACCGTGATGGTCGCGCAAGGGGCGGCATTTCCCCCGGCCGGAGGGCCGGACCCCTTTCCGGCCGAGCTGATTGTGGGCGCCGGTGCCACGGCGGGCAGCCTCAGCGCATATTCGGGCACTGACCCCAACCCCGTGCTGGGTCCGCAGGCCAACGGGGTGTGGCGCCTGGTGCTGGCTGCCCCGGCAACGGTGACCATCACGCTCGACAACCAGGCGGCGGGTTACTCGGCTGCGGCGCACCGGCTGGACCTGACTGTGCATGACTTGAATCGCAGCATTGTCGGGGCGGACGCGGGCACCCTGCAGGACAAGGCCGTAAACCTGAACCTGGCGGCAGGCACGTACCTGGTGCGGGTGCAGCACCTGCCTGCATCGTCGGCGGCGAGCACGTCTACACCGTTCACGATTCAAGTGTCGTAGCCCCGTTGCCACGGGCAGGCGTGTTGTACATGATGGTTTTTCGCCACCGCCCCCGCGTGGACGGGTGTAACAGGCACGGGATGCGATGCCATATCTAGAGATCAAACTGGGTCCTGACACCTTGCTGGTGCCGTTTGTCGGGCGCATCGACTTCGTCGTGGGCCGCCTGCCCAAGGCTGACATCCAGTTGCGTGACATGAAGGTTTCGCGCCTGCACACCCAGTTCTTCATTGATAGCCGCGGCCGTGCGTTTGTGCGTGACCTGGGCAGCTCGGGCGGCACGCACTTCGGTAACCAGAAGCTTCCCAGCGGGGTGATTGCGCCACTGACTCAGGGCGCCAGGGTCCGCGTGGGCGACGCGCGCTTCACGTTCTACGACGAACAGCCGCCGGTCAACGCCCCCACCCCGCCCAGCAAGAGCGACCCGCGCGGGCTGATCCGCACCAACGACCGCGTGCGCACGTTTGCCGTGGAAGCCACGGTGCTGGCCATGGACAAGGTCAGCGCCAAGACCGAGTCCGGCCCGGCCGAGGCCCCGCCCGAAGTCAATCCCGCGGACTTCTCGGATGAGCCACTCGGGCCCAGCGGCAAACAAGAAGCCGTGCCCGCCGCCAAGGCGGAACCGGCGCCGGCCAAGCCTGCGGCTGCGGCCCCGGCAGCCAAGGCAGCACCAGCCAGGCCCGCGCCTGCGGCCCCAGCCGCCAAGGCAGCACCAGTCGCCGCAAAACCCGGTGTTGCGCCGGCAGACAAGCCAGCCACTGCGCCGGCAACACCCGCCAAGCCTGAAGCCAACCCGCGCAAGAAGCACACCGGCATTGTGGAAGCACCCTGGGACGAGCGCGATTCCAACCGCAGCCCTGCCGTGAAGGGCGAGAAGCGCATCACGCTCACGCCCACAGGCAAGGCGGAGCCTGCAGCCGCCGCCAAGCCCGACGCTGTGTCCGCCCAGCAGAAGGGCCCCTCCGGGCCGGTGGCGCCCGCCAAGCCCGCCACGCGACCGCCTGCGGGCGGCGAAGTCCCGCTGGCCACGGCTGCCTTTCAGCCGCCGCCTGCGGCACCCGCCAAACCGGCCGACGCCGAAGAGCGGCCTCGCACCAGCATGCCCACCGTGCGGCTGGACCGCGCGGCTGTCCAGCGCGTGGAAGAGCCGGAAGAAGAGGCCCCGCGTCTGCCCACCATTGGGGCGGATGCCGCGTCGGCCCCTGCAGCGGACGAAGAAGAGCCTGCCCCGCGCATCGGCCTGCAACCTGGCGAGGCGCCCCCCAAGCCTGCCGAGCCACCCGCCGGGGAAGATGACCTGACCGACGAGCAGATCGTGGAATACATGGGCGGCAGCGTCTCGGGACGCTGGGGCCCAGTCAGCTTCGGCGATGGGCAGGGCAATTCCTCGGACCAGGAGGAACCGCACCTTGACGACCACGCCCCCACCGAGGAAGTGGCCTTGGGGCCCGTCGCTGCCAAGGTTGCGGGCAGCCTGAACCTTGACCTGGACGATGACCTGCCGGCCGCGCCGGCGCTCACCGCGCCCGCGCCGGAATCCACAGACACTCCGCCTCCCGCCATGGGGCGGCAGGGGGCATCTACAGAGGGCGGCTTTGGCCCGCGCAAGACGCGCAAGCTGATGAAGCGCCGCGCCGAAGAGCGCAGCACCGACAAGACCGTAACGCCACTGCCCGGCGTGTCGCGCGGCGCACCCACCGAGGTCGTGCCATCGCCCATGGAGGTGCGCACCGAGGAGCTGTCGCTGACGGGCGGCGCCAAGACGCAGTTCATTCCCAAGCCCGAAGGCGCCATGCTTTCGCGCGCGCCCGCCGGCGATACCGGGGCGCGGCCCGAGAAAGCCACCGACAAGCCCAAGAAGATGGCGGAGAACCGGGACAAGAATTCTGTCGAGGATCTGGCCGCCGGGCCGGGAGGCGACACCGTGGCGCTGCCGCCCGACATGATGGCGGCCCTGCGCGCCGAATTGACCAGCAAGACCGAGAAGGCGGACAAGCCCGCCGCCATGGCCGCCGGGAAACCGGCCGATCTGCCCGCAGACAAGCCCGCAGAAAAACCCGCCACCATTGGCGAAAGCCCCACGGTCAGGCGCGCGCCCGAAGACCCCGACAGCGAGGGTGACGACGCCGAGGAATTCGTCCTGGACGACAACTACGCCTTCTTCACGCCTCCTCCCCCCACGCGTAAAGGCAAGTCGCCCCTGCCCGACACCATTGACGCCATGGATTTCGCCGCTGAGGCCGAGAAGTTGCCGCCCGAACGCCAGGCCGGAGCTTCCGCGGGACCGGACACCAACGTCGAGTAGTCCGCCCTTTCTGCAACCCGGGCCGCTTTCTTTTCGTTGCTTCTTCGGCTATCACCCACGCCCGCCAACGGACCCAGGAGCCGTCATGAACGCACGCACGCACCGCTGTGGAGAACTGCGCAAAGAGCACGTGGGCCAGACCGTCAGCGTCTGCGGCTGGATGGACACCAAGCGCGACCGTGGCGGAGTGGTCTTCATCCTGCTGCGCGACATCTCGGGCAAGGTGCAGCTCACCTTTGCCGAGGAGATCAACCCCGAACTGGTGGCCAAGACCCGCGACGCCCGCGGCGAATACGTGCTGCGCGCCACCGGCCGCGTGCAGGCCCGCGCACAAGAGAATGTCACCACCACCATGGCCACCGGCGAAGTCGAGATCGTGGTCTCGGCGCTGGAGGTCCTGAATACCGCCGTCACGCCCGCCATTGAGGTGCGCGACGACCTGAAGTGCGACCCCGAGCTGCGCCTGAAGCACCGCTTCATTGACCTGCGCCGCCGACCCATGCAGGCCATGCTGCAGGCCCGTGCCGCCATGATCCGCAGCATGCGCGCTACCCTGGACGAGGCGAACTTCCTGGAGATCGAGACGCCCATCCTTTACAAGCGCACGCCCGAGGGCGCCCGCGACTTTATTGTCCCCAGCCGCGCCTACCGCGGGCAGTTCTACGCCCTGCCGCAAAGCCCGCAGCTCTTCAAGCAGCTCTGCATGGTCAGCGGCCTGGACCGCTACTACCAGATTGCCCGCTGTTTCCGCGACGAGGATAAGCGCGCCGACCGCCAGCCCGAGTTCAGCCAGCTCGACATCGAGATGAGCTTTGTCGAGCGCGAGGACGTGATTGCCCTGCTGGAGCAGGTGGTGCCCAACTTCGTGCGCGCCCTGCAGCAGGACAAGCGCTTTGCCGACCGCGACTGGCCCGTGCTGAAGTGCGGCGAGCTGAAGGCACCCTTTGAACGCATGACGTACGAGACCGCCATGCGCGACTACAGCATTGACCGGCCGGATTTGCGCTCGCGCGACCTGCGGCTTAGCGACCTTACCGCCTGGGCCAAGGGCTGCTCGTTCAATGCGTTCAAGACCGCGGCGGCCTCCGGCGGGCTCGTGAAAGCCCTGCGCTGCCCCGGCATGGCCGAGACCTTCTCGCGGGGCCAGATCAGCAACATGGAGCGCGACGCCAAGGGCATGGGGGCGGGCGGGCTGGCCAGCCTCACCGTAGGGGTGCAGCATGCTGCACCCCTGCAGGGGGCCATTGCCAAGTTCTTCCCCGAGGCCGAGCAGCGCGCCCTGGTGGAAGCCTGCAAAGCGCAGAGCGGCGACCTGGTGCTGATCTGCGCCCACGCCAAGGACAAAGTCGTGCATGCCGTGATGCACCACATGCGCACCATGGTGGCCGAGAAGCTGGGCCTGCTGGACCCGGGCAAGTTCGCCCTGGCCTGGATCGTGGACTTCCCGCTCTTCGAGTACAAGGACGACGAAGAGAAGCTCTACGCCAGCCACCACCCCTTTACGCTGGCCCAGGACATGGACCTGGTGCGCAAGATGGCCGAGGCCGCACGCAAGGGCGGCGAGGGCTCAGTGATCGCGCGCCTTAAAGCGGCCGGCTTCACCCTGGAACAGGTGCTGGGCATCCGCAACAACCAGTACGACCTGGTTCTCAACGGCATCGAGATCGCCGGCGGCAGCATCCGCATGCACCGCACCGACTGGCAGCAGGACGTGTTTGAACTGGTGGGCATCACCAAGGCCGAAGCGGAGAAAAAGTTCGGCTTCTTGATGAACGCCCTGGCGCACGGTGCGCCGCCCCACGGCGGCATTGCCATGGGCCTGGACCGCATGCTGATGCTGCTGCTGGGCCTGGAGACCATCCAGGACGCCATGGCCTTCCCCAAGAGCGCCACGGGCCGCGACCTGATGATTGACACCCCCAACGAGGTCGAGGACAAGCTGCGCAAGGAGCTGGGCGTCTCCATTCATGCCTGAGGGGTGTCTT
>JADLBZ010000134.1 GCA_020847415.1 Planctomycetota bacterium | reverse complement strand
CATACACCGGCGACGATACGCTGGAACTGTTCGTGCCGGGCCACCCTGCCCTGTGGAATGACGCGCTGGATTGGCTGCTGGAACAAGGCTGCGTGCGGGCCGAGCCCGGCGAGTTCACGCGGCGGGCTCTGGAGAACGGGCGGCTGGACGTGACCGGCGCGCAGGCCGTTCTTGCCCTGGTGAGCGCCCAGGACGATGCGGCGCGCCGGCGCGCGGTGCAGGACCTGCGCGGCGAGAGCGCCGCCCGGTTGCGCGCGCTTGCGGAGCAGGCCCGTGCACTTTCCGCCCGCTATGAGATGCTCTGTGATTTTGCCGAGGACGAGCACGCCGAGCCCCACGAGCACGCCCTGGGGCGCGACTTGTGCGCGCTCGTGAAGGGATTAAGCACCTTTGCCGGCGAACCGCCGCAGCCTGTCCGCCGGGCGCAGGTCGCGTTGTACGGGCCGCCCAATGCCGGCAAGAGCGCGCTGTTTAATGCCGTGCTGGGCTTGCCGCGCAGCCTGGTCAGCCCGGTGCCGGGTACTACACGCGACCCCGTGCGGGCCCCTTGGTTGCTTGGGACGCACCAGGTGGAGTTGGTGGATTGCAGCGGGGTGGGCACCGGCGACGCGGACGCGGGCCGATTTGCCCCGGCGGCCGATGACGCAGCCCTTGGCGCCGACGTGCTGCTCGTGCTGGCGGCACCGGGACAGCAAGCCGAGGCCGGAGCATTGCTCGATGCGCTGCAGGCGCGCGACAACAACGTGCACAGCCGCGCCTTGTGGGTGCAGACCATGTCCGACGCCGGCACGCCCGCCGTTGCGCCGCCGGGGCTGGAAGCCGTCACCGTTTCGGCTGTCAGCGGCGCGGGGTTGGCCGAGCTTCGGGAGGCGCTCCAATCGCGGCTGCAAGCTGCGGTCCCGGTGCCCGGCCTGCTGCGGGCGGCGGCAGCGGAGGCACTTCGCCTGCTGGACACGACCCTGCGCGAGCACACGCCCCCGGAAGCCGCGGCCGGCGAGGTGCGCCGCGCCTTGCGGCTGCTGGATGAGGCCCTGATGGCTGAGGCCCCCGGCGAGGTGCTGGACCTGATCTTCTCGCGTTTCTGCATCGGCAAGTGAGTGGTCAGGCACTTTCCACGGCGCGTTGGGCGGCCTGGTCCACGTCCTCGGGCAGGCGCGTCGGCCTCATGCCCTCGGCACGGTTCAGGCAAGCCAGCACGGTGTGGCCGGTGGCGAGTCGGCGGCCATCCAGCAGCACCTCGTACTCAAAGCGCAGGCGCGTCTTGCCGGCCTCGGTCAGGCGCGTACGCACCGTAAGCAGGTCGTCGTAGCGGGCGCTTCCGTAGTGGCGACAGCCGGACTCGATCACGGCAAGCAGATAGCCCCGCTTCTCCAGGTCGGCGTAGGCAATGCCGATCTGGCGCATGGCCTCGGTGCGGCCGATCTCGAAGTAGATGAGGTAGTTGCTGTGGTACACCACGCCCATCTGGTCAGTCTCGGCGTAGCGCACGCGAACGGCGGCATCATAGGGCATGGCGGCAAGTTAGCCGGGCCGCCGCCGGCTGCAACTAACCAGTCGGCAGCCTCAGGCAGAAGCGGCATCCGCCGTCGGCGGGCGGGTCGTGGATCAGGACGCCGCCCATGCTGCGCGCCAGCCGCCGGCACAGCGACAGCCCCAGCCCAACGCCCGGCGCGCTGTCCGCCGCCGCCTGCGCCGACTTGCGCCAGGGCTCAAACAGCCGCGCTTTGGCCAGGGCAGACAGGCCCGGCCCGTAGTCCCGCACGCCAAGGCATATGGCGTCGCCCGCGACCAGCGCACTCAGCTCGATGCGCTTGTCGGTGGCTGTGGCGGCATACTTGCACGCATTGTCCACCAGGTTGAACAGCACGCGCTCAATGGCGCCGGCGTCGCCCAGGACCCGGCCGGCGGCAGCGCCGACGACCAGCGTCATGCCGGCCTGGACGCAGCGTTCGCGCAGGTGGGGCTCGATGCGCGCCAGCAGCGGCGCCAGTTCGTGGGGCTCGTTGCGGACCTCGCGGTTGCGTTCCAGGCGGGCGTAGGCCAGCACGTTCTCGACCAGGTGGCCCAGGCGAAGCGCCTCGGCGTGCAGGGTCTCGTAGTAGCCCGCGCGTGTGGCCTCGTCTGTGACGCGGCCTGAGCGCAGCAGCTCGGCATACATGCGGAAGGTGGTCAGGGGAGTGCGCAGCTCGTGGGTCACCGCCGAGACGAATTCGGCCCGGCGCTCCGACAGCGCCAGCGTGCGACGCAACACCAGCCCGGCAGCCAGGCCGGCGCCCGCCACGCAGGCCCACACGATGTACAGCGACACCTGCACCGGCGAACCCGCTTGCGGCGGCGTGATTCGCGGGTTGCCGGGCAGCACCTCAATGGGCAGGGCGGCCAGGCGCCGCACAGAATCGCTGGCTACGGCGCCGCTCGTGACGGGCCGCAACTCGAGTGCCGGCAGCGCGGGCGCGGCAACGGCCTGCAGGCGCGCGCGCAGGGCGGGCCAGTCCAACAACGCCCCTTGCACATAGTCGCGGCTGTCCACGGTGACCACGCGCGCCAGCAGCAACGTCTCGCCCTGCCAAATGGCGGTCATGGGGTGCTCGTGCACCGCCAGGGGCTCGGGCGCTTTCTGCTGCTCGGCCTGCCGGTCCAGTGCTCGCTTGGTGGCGGCCTTCTGGGTCACGTCCGAGCGCTTTCGCAGCTCGGCCTCGTTGGCGTTGGTCTGCACGGCCCAGGCTGAGTTGAGGAACGTCACCTCGTGCAGTGTGCCCTCCACGGTGCGCCGGGGCAGGTTGCGGCGCAGGTCCTCCAGCCGCAACTGCTCCTGTGCCGCCCGCAACCGCGCCGAGTACTCCGCCGTGCGGCTGGGGGGCACAAAGCGGCTCTCTGCCAGGTCGCGCAGGTTGCCCTCAGGCGCCTGCGGCGACGTCCATTTGCCGTCAGGGTCCACCTGGAAGTGCAGCGTGATCAGGTCGTTGTCGGCGGCCAACAGCGGGCTGGGCACCAGTACTTCGCCGGGCTCAAGGGGGCGGAACATGCGGGTGTAGGCGGCCTCAGCGGGATAGAAGGCCGAGTACTCGAAGTACGGTCGTGCGGCTTCGTCGGCGGGCAGGGGTGCGGCCTCGGCGTCCATTTCCCACAGGGCCTGCGAAACGACTTCCTCAGTGGCGGCGTCGGCCTGGGCGCGGTTGCGGTCTTCTTCCAGTTGCAGCAGTCGAAGGCTGGTAAACGCCGTGGCCCCGGCCACCAGGGCAAAGCCGAAGGCAAACAGCAGCCAGGCAAGCCAGGGCTTCATGGCTGCTCTCCCCCGGCCAGCATGTAGCCCCTGCCGCGCACAGTCAGCAGGATGCGCGGCGCGTCTGCGGTGTCGCGCAGCTTCTCGCGCAGGCGGGCCACGTGCATATCAATGGTACGGGTGCTCAGGCCGCGGGCGTCAATGCGCCAGACTCGCTCCAGCAGCTCGTCGCGGCTGATGGCCCGGCCGGGGTTGGCGGCCAGATAGCGCAGCAGCTCGCGTTCTTTCTCGCTCAGCTCCTCGCGGCTGCCGTCTTGCAGCCGCACTTCACAACGGGCCAGGTCGGCCACGCCGCCCGGGAACGGGACCAGAGCCACATCCTGGGGGCGCTCGGCGCTGCGGCGCAGAACCGACTCGATGCGCGCCAGCAGCTCCGCCACGCTGAAGGGCTTGACCACATAGTCATCGGCGCCCAGCTTCAGGCCCTGGACGCGATCGGATTCGCCGCCCATGGCGGTGAGGATGACAACGGGCAGGGCGGGGCGGGTGCGGCGCACCTCGCGAAGGATCTCGAGGCCGCTGCGGCGCGGCAGGGCAAGGTCCAGCAGCAGCAGGTGGCAATCCACGCGCTGGGCCGCGCGCAAGCCGGTTTCGCCGTCGGCCTCCTCGAAGACGCTGTAGCCCTCCGAGCGCAGGGCATCCACCAGCCCGCGCCGGATGGCTGAGTCGTCTTCCACCACCAGGATGGTCCGCGCCATGGCCATATGTTACGCCGGGACAAGAGAAGGGGGACAGGGTTGCCCCTGTCCCCTGATCACATCAACCCCGACTACTTGGTCTGGATGTTGCGCTTGGCCGCCTGCTCCTCGATGGCCTTGGTCATGGCGCTGTCCAGCGTCTCCTCGCCCTTCTCGGCGGATTCCTTGCGCTTCTCGGCCACAAAGGCCTCGCGCTTGGCCTCCAGCTCGGACAGCTTCTTCTTGAGCTCGGCGCGCTTGGTGCGCTTGTCATCAATGTACTTCTTCAGTTCCTCGTCGGTCATCTTGCGCAGCTCTTCGGGCAACTGGTCGCGCTTGATGTCCTCGAACTTCAGGGTACCGGCATCAATGGCATCCACCGCATCCCAGCTGTCGTTGCGGTAGTTCTGGCTGTTCTTGGCCTGGGCGCGCTGCACAGCCGCCCCGCCGCCCGACTTCGCCGCGTGGGTGTCCTGCTCGGCCTGGCGATCAGCGGCTTCCTTGGCCTCGGAGCCGTAGGGAATGTAGGTGGTGTTCAGCTCTTCACCCAGCTTCACGATCTCGCCGTCTACAGGAGACTCGATGTGTACCACCTGCACGTTGGCGTTGATGGCCATGTAGCTGCCGTCGGCCAGCAGGGCGCCGGCCTGCCACTTCGAGTTGATGCCCTCCTGGTAGTCGCCGCAATGGATGGTGTTGACGATGACGCCTTTGGCGATGGCCGCCTTGCAGGACTCGGCGTAGTCCACGGTGCCCTGGGTGAACGGTTCGTTGCCGGCGATGAAGATGGCCTTGTAGTCGTCGCGGTGGTCGCTCCACTGCAGGCCGCCGATGGTGCGCTTGATGACCTCGCCGCAGTACTCTTCGCCGCCGTTGGTAGTCAGCTTGAACAGCTCCTGCGAGACCTTGTCCAGGTCGGTGGTCAGGCCCACCACCTGGCGCACGTGGCCCTCTGTGGCGGGAATGCCGTCGTTGCCGTACTCGTACAGCGCCACCTCCAGCACCGGTGCCACGCCCTCCTGCTTGGCCTTGGAGAACGTGTTCACGATCTTCCAGATCTGGGTGCGGGCCTGGTCAATCAGGCCGTCCATGCTGCCGCTGGTATCAAGCAGGATGGCAAGCTGGATCTTGGGTGTGCGCTTGGGCGGCTGTTCGGGGCCTGGCTGGGGGGCCACAGGTGCTTCGACGGGCTTGGGGGCTTCCTGTGCTGCTGCGGGGGCGCCGATGAGGGCAAAGCCGAAGCAGGCCAGGGCGGGGATACCGAAGATGCTTGCGATGATCCGTTTCATGGGTTGGGTTCCTTGGTTATTCACTCGGTTGGTCGTTCGTTCTGCTTGCTGCCCCGGTTGCGGGCCCCAGGCCCGTCCGGTTTGCGGGCGAGACGCCCCACATTACTCCTTCTGCGGGCGGACGAGGATGATCTCTCCCTCCAGCTCCAGCAGGATCTCGCCTTCCATTGAGACGCAGCCGGCGCGTCCCAGGTTCTCCAGTTTCTTGACCAGCGTGTCGTACTCCGGCGTGCCTGCCACGACCTCCCGGGCAGGCTTCAACTCGCTGCGCGTGGCCAGGCGGCTTTCCACCCAGCGGCCGTCGCGCCGGAAGAACGCGCGGTCGCCGGCCTGCTGCACCGCGCCCACCGAGACGCGGTTCAGGCGGTCGTTCATCCACTCGTTGCGCTTGTTCTCTTTGGTCTGGCGCTTCATCTCGGCGGCGTTGGAGCTCTGGGACACGCCGGAATTGCCGCTGCGCTCGACCTGGCCTCGCTGCTGCAGGTTGCGATAGACCTGGTCGTTCACCTCGGCACCGCGAGCCAGGTTAGTGCCCTCCAGGGCCAGAAACGCCGTGTACTCGGTCAGGATGCCGAACGAGGTGGACAGCCGCACAATCTCGTCCACCAGTTCCTTGTGGCGCGGGTCTTCGGCCTTCACGCCGTCGGCACCCGCCTGCCGGATGGCGTCAATCAGCTCCGCCACGCGTCGCCCGGCCCAGAGGCGCGGCACAAAGGCGTTGCGCGTGGTGGCGGCTTCCAGCCCGAAGCGGAAGTCAAAGACACGCTGGGTGCCCAGGTAGTTACCCTTCAGGCGGAAGTTCAGGGGCGCGTCGCCGGCATACTTGCCCAGCAGAACAAGTTGTTCGCCCTCAAAGAGGTCCGGCAGGGCGCGAGGCAGCAGCTCGGTGACGCGGGCCTCGCCCTGGGCGCCGCGAGGCATCTCCAACTCGGGCTCGGCCAGCACCGGGCCGCCCAGCTTGCGGGCCATGTCGCCGACCTTGACCTCGACATCTTCGCCGGGCAGCACAAAGGTGGGGGCGGCGCGGCTGGCGTCTGCCACGGCCTCCAGCAGCGGCGCGTTGACGTCCACACCCACGCCGAAGGTGAAGATGCGGCGCTTGTGGGGGTTGTGGACCGAGGCCAGCTCGCGGATGGTCTTCTCGCCGGTCTGGCCCACCGTGGCCAGGCCGTCGGTCAGGAACAGCACCAGCGGTACCACGCCCTCGGCGGGCTTGGGGCGCAGGGCCTCAACCAGCGCGTCGTGCAGGTTAGTACCGCCCATGGGGCGCAGGCGCTTGAGGAAGGCCAGCGCGGCCTTCTCGTTGTCCTCGGTGCGTGGCTGGGGGGCGGCAAAGCACATGTCCACGCCGTCGTTGTAGGCAATGAGGTTGAATCTCTCGTCCTCGCGCAGTCCGGCCACCACCTGCTGGGCAGCCGCGACTGCCTGTCGCCACTTGTCGCCGTTCATGCTGCCGCTGCGGTCAAAGACCACGGTGACTTCGCGGCGCAGGGTCTTGGCGCTTTCGGGCAGGCGGGCAGGCAGGCCCGCAATCATGAGAAAGTAGCCGCCGCCGATGGCCGGGTCGGGGTAGGCAAACAGCGAGGCGCTGACGCCGTCTCCGCCCAGCAGGTACGAAAGCTTGAAAGCGCCCGGCTCCAGGCGCGATTCCGGGGCCACGCAGGCCAACACCTGGTTGTCGCCTTTGCGGGCCAGGGTCAGGCCGTGGCTGGGAGAGTACACGGTGCTGATGGGCCTCGTGCTCTGGATAGCCACGCTGATGTCCCAGGGCAGGGCGTAGCCCAAAGCCTCGTTGCGGGGCAGCTCATAATCCACGCGGTCACCGGAGGCCGGCAGCACGTGCTCGTAGGTGAAGCGCAGGTGCTGCACGCCGCCCGGCTGGATGGGGAACACACTGGTGCGCACCAGGGAGCAGCCCACGAACTGCATCAGGGCCGGGTCGCGGTAGCGGCGCACGATTTCGTTGTAGATCTTGAGGGCCTCGCTTTCGGGCAGCAGCGCCGCCGAGGGCTCGGTGCCGGCGCCGTCGAAGTCGAACTTGCCCAGCACGGCGCCTTTGGGTACCGGCAGCAGCATCTCGCCCTCAGCCATGTTGCGGCCGGGGTTGTGCAGGGTGATCTCGAACCTGGTCGTGGCTGCCTGGTCCAGCACCGTGGCGCAGACCGAGACGCCGGTAATGCGCACCGGCTCGGCTTCGGCGCTGAAGACGCGGCCCTGGGGAACAATCACGTTGCGGTGCAGGGCGCGGGCCTCCAGGCCTGCGTTCTGCTGGGCGGGCGCGGGCGCCGCCAGCAGGGCAAGCGCCAGGGCCGGCAGCAAGGCGGGAAGTGTGGCGGGGACTCTCATGGCATCCTCCTGTGCGTGGCGGGGTCGGGGTCTCTGACCTAACCATACGCCCCAGGAGGGGTGGCTCTTGTAACGGGTGTGTAAAAGGCGCAAGCAGCGCTAATTCGCGGACTTCCAGCGGGCCAGCATAACCAGCAGCCCCACGGCAATCAGCACGCCGCCCACGGCAAAGGGCCACTGGGGCCCAGCCGCGTCATAGACCAGCCCGCCAATCAACGGCCCGGCAATGCGGCCCAGCGTGGCCGCACTGGCGGTAAAGCCCATGGTGCCGCCCTGCATGTCGCGACGCGCACGGTTGCTGATGATTGCGAGCAGGCTGGGGTTGCAAAGGGCATTGAACCCGCCCAGCGAAATCGAGAGCACCAGCAGCCAGCCGTAGTCGCCCAGGCCCGGGTTGATCTCGCGCTGGAAGCCGAACAGAACCATGCAGGCGGCCAGGCCGACCAGGCCGATGGCCAGCACTTTGGCGCTGCCCAAAGCCCGCGTGAGGCGGCCAATCAGCCCGCCCTGCACCACCGCCAGCGTCACGCCGATGGCCACAAACACCCACGCGTTGTGGTCGGCGGGTATGCCCAGGTAGTCGGCATTGAACTGGCTGAACATGGCCTCCAGGTTGGCAAAGCCCAGCGTGACCACGAAGTAGACCACCAGCATGGGCGCGATGGCTGGCTGGCGCAGGGCCTCGGCCAGTTCGGCGAGTTTGCCTTTGCGGGGGCCCAGGCCCGCGCGCGCCTCGGGCGGCAAAGACTCGCGCAGGGCCACCAGGCACAGGACAAACGAGATTGTGCTGAGACCGGTGGCAAAGAAGGCCGGCACAAACAGGTGCGCGCGCTCGAAGGTGCCCGTGCCCGGCTGAAAGAGCAGCGAAAGAAAGCCGTCGTTGGTCAGCAGCGCGCCAATGGCAGGCCCGAAGACAAAACCGATGCCAAAGGCCATGCCGATCAGGCCCATGCCCTTGGCCCGGCGCTCGGGCGGGAAGACATCGGCCATGTAGGCCTGGGCGGTGCTGAGGTTGGCGCCAAAGGCCCCAGCCAGCGCCCGCGATACCAGCAGCCAGGTAAACGTGGGGGAGAGCGCAAAGAGCGCCCAGGTCACGGCGAAGCCCGCGGTGCTTACGGCCAGCACGGGGCGGCGGCCGACGCGGTCACTGAGCCTGCCCCAGAACGGCGAGAAAAGGAACTGGCACAGGCTGTAGCCGGTCATCACCATGCCGACCAGCGTGCCGCCGCGCAGGCGGTCCAGGCCCACAATGTTGCCCAATGAGGCTGCCCAATCGGGCGTCTCGAACAGGCGCACAAAGTAGGCCAGGCTGGGCAGCACAATGCCGAAGCCCAGGAGGTCAATCACGATGATCAGCAGCACGGTCATGACGCCGCGGCGCTGCTCGGGGGTGAGGCGGTTGGGTGCGGGTTCAGGCATGGGTGTGGCGGCCCGCGTGCCCGGCGCGGTGTCAGCCGGCGCACAGGGTAGCGCCGCCCGCGCCCGCGCCAAGGGCGCTAGTCCTGAACTACGTCCTTGAACAGCAGGGTGAGGCGGATCTTGGGCTCGTCGGGCAGGGCGCCTTCCTCGGTGGCGGCCGGCTCGGCGGGTTGGGCCGGCTGGTCGGCGGGCTGGCTGTTGGTTGGCTGGGCGGCTGCGTTGCTGCCGGTGCGGCGATACACGGCGCGGATGGTCTGGGTAATCTTGCCCACCTTGGCCTGAGAATCCACGCTGAACACGGTCGAGCGCACCGCCAGCCAGGGTCGGATGGCCGTGTAGATTTCCTCGGTAAAACCCTCCAGCGTGGCGGGCTCTTCGCCCTCCTGGGCCTGGTTGTTCGCGCGGTTCACGAAGGCCTGATAGCCCGCGAGGTCGGCGGTGCGGAATGAGGCTTTGTCCTCTTCTTCTTCGGTGTTCTCGCCCTCCGCGGCAGGCTCTTCTTCGGGCGGTGTGCCGCCGTTTTCTTCGGCAGCCTCCATCTCCTGCCGGTCCTGGTCACGCGCGGTGAGGATCTGTTCCACCACATCCCAGGTCAGGCGTTCGTCCAGGGCAAGCAGCACCTCACGCGGGCAGGTGTTGATGTTGATGCGCCCCGACGAATACAGGGTGATAAACGCCGCGATGCCCAGCGGGTTGGGATCCTGCGAGCGCTGGTCCATGTCCTCAATCTGGCTCTTCTTGCGCTCGAACTTCTCCAGGTCCGACAGCGCTTCCCAGTTCTTGCCGGCGGCGTCGTCGGGCTCGGCGGCAGCGCCCTCGGTGACCTGACGGGGCGGGCCGTAAAGCAGCTCGCGCGTCCAGCCCTCCACCTGCAGCAGTTCGCCGATGGTCAGCATCTGCCAGGGCGTCTGCTTCTTCATGCCGCGCACGTCGGGGTTCTCGGCCTCGCGCACGGTCAGTTCCAGTTTCTCGGAGTCCTCGCTGGCGCGCTCTTCCAGGTACTTCACCAGGTTCTTGACCAGCATGTCGGTGCTGACGCTCTGGTCATCCTTACGCCGCACATTGCGCGTCTCGCCGTCCAGCACCAGCCGCTCGTCCTCGCGCCGGCAGATGCGGATCAGCCGGGTCAACACCTCGGTGGCCTTCTTGCGCTGTTCTTCGTTGCCGCGTACCAGGCAGAGCAAGTTGAAGCGGCGTTCTTCGTCCACAATCAGCAGCGAAGGGCGTGGCGCCGAAGTACTTTCTTCGCCCTCGACCGCGGCGGCCTCGCCGAAGGTCTCGCCCTCCCACGTTACGGGCTTGCTCCAGGTCTCGTTCAGGCTGTCGTAGTCGGCCTGCTCGTCCAGGCGCAGCACCGCCTGCCCGCGAACCAGCCCCATCTGGGCCAGGAAAGCAGCCGAAAGGTCGTCGCGCACATTAGCCGTGATAGACGTTTCGCGGGCCACATCGCGCTGGAAAGACCAGACGACAATGGCCAGCACCATGACCAGCATCAGAACCATCAGCAGCGCGAACCCCCGCTTGCGGGAGCGCGCGCTGCCTGGTTTGCCGGTGCGACCTGTCATTCCGTATTGAAACGGGCACAAGGCCCGCCCGTTGCCGATTTTCGGCTGTTACTCGCGGGGCCGCAGCACAATGGTCAGCGACTGCTTCTTGCCGCCGCGCAGCAGCTCCAGCTCCAGTTTGTCGCCGGGGTTCAGGCGTGACAGCAGGGTACGCAGGTGGCCAGTACCGGTCACAGCCTCGCCGCCGGCGCGGGTCACAATGTCGCCTTCCTTCAGGCCGGCCTCTGCGGCAGCGCCGCCCTGGGTCACTTTCTGCGCGCGGATGCCGCTTTCCACGCCGAGCTTGCGGGCCTCTTCGGGCGTCAGGCTCTCAAAGGCTGCGCCCATGCTGACCTTGAGCTGCACGCGCTCGGGCTCAACGGTGCGGGAAGGTTCAGGCTTGGCGGGCTCTTCCACGCGGGGGCCGGGCGCCGGCTGGGTCTCTTTGTTGGCCTTGCCGGTGCGCAGCTCTTCCAGGCGGCGGTCCAGCTCCTCGCGGGCCTTGCGGCGCTCGGCGTCCAGTTCCCGCAGGCGCTCGCGCAGTTCCTTCACTTTGGCGTCGTCGGCGAACTTGTCGTTCTTGTCGGCCGTGCTGCCCAGGGTAACCAGCAGCGGCTCGTTGCCGCCGGAGGCCTTGCGCACGCCAAGGCTCAGCATGTCGCCGGGGCGCTTCTTG
>JADLBZ010000133.1 GCA_020847415.1 Planctomycetota bacterium | reverse complement strand
GTCAGCAGGCTGCCCGCGCTGAAGGTCACCGTCGTGGCTGTGCTGCTGGTCTGGGCAAAGCTGCTGCTGCCGTTGTACAGGCTCCACGTGAAGTCGGTGGCGTCGTACGTGCCGCCAGAGACCGCCACATGGAACACCACGGCATCCACCCGCGCCGAAAGGCTGTCCGCGCCTGCGTCGGCCAAATCCACTGACCACACATCCTGGGCGCCGCCCGTGCCGGTGATGCTGGCCGCACTGGTATTCTCCGTGTAGCTGACTTCCGCCACTGCATCGAGGTCGAACGTGCTTGTGTTGACCGGGCTCGCGCTCAGATCGATACCGCCGCTGCCGTCGGTCAATGTCAGGTAGATGCTCGTGGCAGCTGGAGTGCCCAGATTGATGCTGAAGGTGGCAACACCCGAGACCGCAGCGCCGGATGTTCCGCCGCTGTTGATCGTACCGGCGTCACTGCGCGCCGCCGTAACGGTGTCGCCGGACACGTCCGTGTCGGTGTTGCCGTTCGCATCGGTAAAGGCCACCGCCACGGCAAACGCCGAGTTCGCGGTTTCGCTGCTGCCCGGCCCTGTGCTCACAGTCAACTTGGTGGCAGTCACGGTATAAGTCGTTGAGCTGGTCACGGCCGTTCCGGCGCCCGCAGTCATTTGCGAGCCTGCCGGGTCACAAGTGATGTTGCTTCGATCGACACTGAACGAGAAGTTGTCGTTGTCCGCCGTGGGCGTGGGTGCCGCTTGCATTTGCAGCTTCACGGTGTACGCCTCCACCGAACTGTCGGAGACCTGGATGCTGAGGCTGGCGAACGTAACGGTTTGGCTGCCGACGCTGCCGGACACCGTGCCCGCCGCGCCCGACGCGTCAGGGCCCCACAGGGTCCAGGTGCCGTCGGCTGCGTCGGCCGTGCTGCCGGTGAGGTCTACCACGACCTGGGTTACGTTGGTCGGCTGACCATCGGTGCTGCCGTTGTCCACAATGCGGAAGTCGAACACCGAGACAGCCGCCGCGGCTGCGGCCACGGAACTAATGGTGGCTGGCTCGGAAAGCGGGCCCGCGGTGATGGTCCCATCGGAGTCAAACTGCGTGTAGATGGTCTGGCCGCTCACGGAAGCCATCGCATTGCCGCTCGTATCCTCGACGTTCGAGGCGCTCAGCGTCTGGCTGCCAGCCGTGACGTTGGTGTTGAAGTCCAGCAGCACCGAGATGCCATTGCTCTGCAGCGTGGCGGTGTTCAGGGTCTGCCCGCCGCTGCACGAGTAGTTGGAGGTATTCTCGGCCGTCGCCTGGTCCAGGTACTCATCAAAGGTCACCAGCACGGTGCTGGCGTCCGCCGCCTGCTGCCGGATGTCCACAATGGCAGGCGCGGTGCTGTCGGTGGTGTAGCTGACAGGGACGTCAGTCCCGCTGCTGCCGGCAACCGCATTGCTGAGCGTGTCCAGGATTGTGCCGGGCGTGTAAACCAGATTGCGTGTCGCCAGTGCGTTGATCGCCGCGTCTGCGGCACGGTCGAGGGTGAAGCTCATGGTCGCGCCGTTGCTGACCGTGGTCAGCGTGGCGTTGGTCAACGCCACGGGGCTGCCGCCTGCATCCACGTCTACTGCCAGCGCGCTCTTGTTGGCGTTCACGCTGGCCACCGTCACAGCCAGATCAAAGGTGATGGTGAGGACCTTCGTATTGGCGTTGTAGGAGCAGCTCGCGACGCCGGGGGTCTGTGTGCAGGAGACAGCGGCAATGGTGGTGTCGGCCGACGCACCGGCCGCGCTGACCAGCATGCCGGAAATCGAGATCTGGTTGTTCTGCACCAGCTTCTGCGTCGCGCCGGACATGTCAACGAGCAGGTAGTGGTTGTCGCCGCCATCGAGAGTGACGTCGCCCACAGCCACGCCGCTCAGGTTCGGTGTCGTGGCACCCGTGGCCTGCGACACAGAGAAGGTCGCCCCGGTCGCGGAACCGGAAGGATCAGCCATGAGCTGGTCAAACTGCAGCCGCAGGATGTTCCCGTTTACGTTGGCGCCAATCAGCTCGGGCTTGGGCGCCAGCGTGAGGAAGTTGGAGTCCGCGGATTGCGCTGCCCCGTTCACGGAAACATGAATCCGCACCCGGGTGGCATTAGAGGGTGGTGTGCTCAACGTGAACGTACCGGAGAGGTTGCCCGAGCCGTCCACGCTGAGGCCGGCCGTGTTGATCATGACCTGGCCGACCTGCACCGTGCCGTTATCGAGGTACTCGTAGGTGCTGAAGAAGCCCGAATCCACCGAGGCGGAAGCCGCCCAACCCGAGCCCGCAACAGTGACCGTGTCGCCGCCGGAAACAGCGGTTTGACCCGCCGGCGCAGAGATCGTCGCACTTTGGGCAAAAGCAGCGCCGGCAGCGACCAACAGCACCACAGACAGGAGCAACCGAAGAGTGCTTTGCATGGGGAGATTCCGTCTCTATCAGGGCCTCAGTCGTCGCACGCCCGCCGTGCGACAACGATGGACGGGATGATTTGTAGCAATACGCAAAATACCCCGAAAGGATAAAATACCCAACTCCATCAAGTTTGCAAAGTTTCACCCTGACACACCCCCTGCGCGTATCCGCGTCCCAATGGCCACGCGCCGCTGGCAAACGAGCCCCTCTGCCCTAGGATGAAGCCATGAGACGGCTTGCACTTGCGGCAGTGGCGTTGCTGGCTCTCTGGCCCGATTCGGCTCCTGTGAGGGCCGAGATTGTTCACCTCAAGGGTGGCTCGAAGATCGAAGGGCGCATCGTCGAACAGACGGACGCCGAGATCCGCATTGAGATCAAGGCGGGTGACGGCACCGCGGTCATGACCATCAAGCGGGCGCGCATTGACCGCATCGAGGAATCCGCAACCTTTGAGGACCGTATCAAGGCCGCCCAAGCGCGGCTGGACGCGGGAGACGCCCGGGCGGCGGAGAGCCAGTACCGCGAGCTGGTCCGCGAGAACCCCCGGCATTCCGTGGCCCGCATGGGGCTGGCGAAGGCTCTCTATGCCGCCGTCAAGTATGCCGAAGCCATCAAGACCTTGGAGAACTACGTGTTGCTGGTGCAGCAGGGGCGTGACCCGGAACTGCTGCTCTTGCTGGCGGACTACTACCTGCAGGACGGCAACTACAAGGAGGCCAAGAGGGCCGCCCGCGAAGCTGCTGACCTGTACCCGGAAGATAAGTCACTGGCCTTGCGTGCCGAGGAGTTCCTGAAACGCATCGAGCGCGTGCGCACCGGCGTAGAGCAGATCAAGCAGCGTGAAACCGCCGAGCAGGCCGAGCTCAAAAAGCGTGTGGAGGAGCGCCGCACTTGGGACAAGAAGCGGGGAACCTGCCTGGACGCCGTCAGGGCGGCCGACGCGCTCGAAGCCTGGACAGCCGAAAGCGCCCCCAAGCTGCTGTTCAACACCATGGTTGAACTGGGTGCTCAGGACGAGGTCATCGCGGCCTATAACCAGGGCTGTACGGACGCCGACTGGCAAGGTCGCGTAACGCGCGTTGGGGTTACCTTCACCGTGGATGAGGTTCGCTGGACCGAGATGTACGACAACGAGAAGGCCACCTTGATCTATGGCTGGTACCACCAGATGCGCGCACGATACGGCAAAGCGTATCCGGTCGTTACGGTCGAGTGCACCGTGAAGGAAGACGGGAAAGAGAAGAGCAAGAACCTCGCGCGAGGCTCCTGGGACGGTCGGCGAAACACCGTAGTTGTAGACCGCTGGACCAGGGAGAATCGCGACCCGGCCAAGCCGAAGCCGAAGGTGATCAAGTAGCTGGTCCGCCAACCCCTGAGGAGCCGTCTTGCCTGCCACTCGTGCCCTGCTGCTGCTTGTCGTATTGCTGTTCAGTGCCCGCGTTTCAGCCTGTTGCATGGTGCCACTGAATTTCCCCGGCGATGTAGACCAGGCGCAACAGCAGGTGCTGGTCATGCACCGCGACGGCCACCAGGAAATGGTCATCCGCGTGGCGCCGGTGTTCAAGGGCGGCGGCGACGGGCCCCTGTACATGACCTGGGTTCTCACCGTGCCCTCAATGCCCACGGGCTACCGCGAGGCCACGCAGGAAACGCTTCGCGCGGGAGCTGACTTTCACGAGCAAATGTTCACGCTGGCGCGACGCCAGTGGCAAGCCAGAACCCGCTTCCTGTTCAGCGAACTGTTGCCCACCCTCAGTTCAGCCGGGGGCGCTCCGAAACTGGCTGAACTCAATGTGGGCCCCACCGTCCGCGTTGGCTCCTACACCATCACACCGGTGCAAGCAGTCGGGTCCGGTGCACTGGAAGCCCTTAACACCTGGCTGCGCCAGAACGGCTTCCCCACGGAAGACCCGGGCCACATGAAGTATTTCGTGGACAACAACTTCACGTTCCTGTGCATCTACGTCACACCGCCGTCCGGCAAGACGCTGGGCAGCAGCGCTGAGCTGCCGCCCCTGCAGGTGGGCTTTGACTGCCCGGAACCGTACTACCCCGGCAAGTTCAGCTCTCGCCAGGGCGATTTTTCGCTGGACCTTACCGTCGTTACAGACAAGCCGCTTGAGATGGACGCCCTGCGCGCCCGCATCGCCCAGCTCAACGCATACTCCGGCGGGCGTGTTGAGCTCTGCAACCTGTGGAGCGTACAGCCGCTGCCCGAGCAGATCCTTGCGGCAATGGATGGCCGCATCAACGCCAATGCCGGGCGCTGGTACGTGAACCGACTGGTGAGCCGCGGCTTCAACCCGCTCGGCAAAGACGGCCAGCCGGCCATTGCCTCGTGGAACGAGGACATCTTCTTTCCCTTGGGCAACCACACCGACGAGTTGCCAGGATTCTGGTACTACGGCGACGAAGACATCTGGTTCGGCGAGCGATTCTTCCGCGAACACGCCTTGGCGTTCATGGTTCTGTCGGGCATCACGCTGTTTTCGGTGCTGTTCTGGCGCTCCCGCCGCAACCGAGCCCGCAACGCCAAGCCCAAGTCCCCGGCAGCGGGCTAGCCGCCGGCCACCAGGGCCTTCATCTCGCGCACGGCCGCCCCGAAACCGGTAAACACCGCCCGGCTGACAATGCTGTGGCCGATGTTCACCTTCTCGACGGGGATGCTGCGCACCAGCGTGGCGGCGTTCTGGTAGTTCAAGCCGTGGCCCGCGTGAACATGCAGGCCCAGATCCAGGGCGCATTGGGCGGCTACTTCCAGGCGCCGCAGCTCGGCCTCTGCCACGCTGCCCTTGCCGTGGCAATAGGGTCCCGTGTGCAGCTCCACGGTTTCCGCGCCCAGGGCCGCCGCGGCCTTCACCTGGGCGGGCTCCGCGTCCACGAAAACACTGACCCCAATGCCGGCGCTGCGGAAACGGGCGATCACCGGCTTAAGCTTCCGGCCCAGGGCAACGCAGTCAAAGCCGCCCTCCGTGGTCAGCTCCTGTCGGCGCTCGGGCACAATCATCACCTCGCGGGGCCGGGCCTTCAGGGCCACTGTCACCACCCGGGCGGCGGGCGCCATCTCGAGCTGCACAAAGGTCTGTACCGCCTCAATCAGCGCGAACAAGTCGCGCTCGCGGATGTGGCGGCGGTCCTCTCGCAGATGGCAAACAATGCTGTCGGCGCCGTTCTGCTCCGCAACCAGCGCGGCCAGCAGGGGGTCAGGCTCCCGGCCGCCACGCGCGTTGCGCAGGGTAGCAACGTGGTCCACGTTCACGCCAAGCAGGGTCATGGCAGTCCTCCGGCAAGACAAACCGCGCGGCGCACTATACTCTTGAGGCCATGCTTGTGCTCGGAATCCATGACGGGCGCGACCCCTGTGTCGTGCTGCTCCGCGACGGTGCGCTGGCGCGCATAGCCTTTGAGGCTGACTTCGCCGACGAGCCCTTTGAGGTCACGGGCTTTCCCCGCGCCGCCACCGAGTACCTGATGGCCGTTGAGGGCCTGAAGGGCGAGGCCGTGGACGTGATCGCCTACGCGGGCCAGCACCCTGAGGAACCCCGCAGCCGCCGCGAGCTGCTGAAACAGTTCGCTGAATCAGGCACTCTGGCGGGTTTCTCCAAGCGGCTGTTACGCACCGCAGTGCCGTTCACGGGCCGCAAGCCCTCGCGGCGCGAACGCCTGAAGCCCCTGGAGAAGCTGGGGCTGAAGGCCGACCGAAGCGCCTTCATAGACCACCACCTAGCCCAGGCCGCGCTGGCCGCCGCCGCCGCCCAGGGCCGCGAAGGCCGCCTGCTGGTGCTGGTCTGCGAAGGCGAAGGGGACGGGTTGGCGGCCTCGGTGCACGTTTCGCGCGGCGGCCGGCTGGACCGCGTGGCGACGATCGGCGCCGACAACAGCCTTGGACAGTTCCTGGCCAGCATCACGTACCTGCTGGGCATGGTGCCGGAGCGCGACGAAGAACTGGTAATGGAACTGGGCGGCCAGGCGCGCGGCCCGCAGCTGGCCAAGGCCATCAAGCGTCTCTCGATTCTGTTCGAGTTTGACCCGTTGCTGCCGCTCAACTGGCGGCGCGCCGGCAACATGCCCGAGACACAGCAGAGCTACGACTTCCTGCGCACTCATCTTCGCCGCCGACGTTTTGATCACGTGGCGGGTGCCATGCGCCACTTCCTGGAGCACTTCCTCTCCGAGTGGATTGATCGCTGCGCCCTCAAGACTGCCTGCGAATCGGTGGCCCTCAGCGGCAGCGTGTTCGGCCTGCGGACGCTTTATCCCGCGCTGGCAGGCTCGACGCGCGTCAAGCAGCTTGCCATCAGCCCCATCCCCACCGATGCCGGCAACGCAGCGGGCGCCGCCATCATGGCCGTGGCTGAGCGCTTCGGGCCTGAGCACGTGCTGCCCCTTGGACAGCCGTGGCTGGGCGCCGACGCAGGCGAGGGCGACTGTGCCGAGTTTGCCCGCGCCGAGGAAACCCGCGGCGGAGTGTGGGTGGACCGCCCCGACCACGTGGAAGACCGCGCCGCCGAGTTGCTGGCAGGAGGCGCCTTGCTTGGGCGACTCCACGGCCGCGTGGACATGTCACGCCGCGGCTTCAGCCACCGCTCGCTGCTGTGCCGCGGTGACCTGCCGGAGCTGCGCGCCCATGCGGCGCAACTGTTGCGGCCCGATGTGTTCTGGCACGAGGTGCCCACGCTGGCGCTGTTCAGCGAGCTGGACAAGGACTACCTGGGCGCCGAGAAAGTGCCGGCCGCGGCCGCGGGCGAATACTGGCTGAAGCCGCGCCGCCCGCAGGCCTGGGCCGGCCGGCAGGGCACGGGCGCGATTCCGGTTCAGGTGATCAACGACGACGCGGAGCCCGCCACTACTTCGCTGGTGCGGGCCTTTCGCGCGCGGGCCGGACGCACCCCGCTGCTCTGTGTTCCGTGGCTGGACCGCAGGGGTCTTCTGGCACGCACCCCCAACGACGTGCGTGAAAGCTGGCGCGACCAGGGGCTGGATGCCGTGATGGCAGGCCCGTACATCGTCGTGCGGCGCGCCGACCCCACCTCGGCCCGCCCCAAGCATGCCGAACTAGCCCGCAGGCCCTTCTTCGGCGGCCTGTAATGTTGCATCCACCTTGAAATTGGGGGTGTGGGTTCCGTGCCGCTTCCACATTAGACCGCGACGGGCACCCGCGACACGCACCCTCCGGGCTTCTGTCGCTGGCTGTCGCGGAAAAGACCGCACGCGATGGGCGGGGCCACCCCTGAATTCACTCGCGAAGCACCTGTAACCGTGCATCAGTCTTCGCCGTGCAGCAGGCGCCAGTTGTGGCCGCTCAGGCGCAGTCGCCAGCGCGCCTTGAAGCGCGTGACGGCATGGGTGTCGTACTCCGCGACGATATAGTCCATCAGGGCCTGTGACTTGTCGTCGGTGTACGGGAACCAGCCGACCCGTGCCTGGCCCTGCTCGGACTCGTGCACCACCTGCGCGCGCAGCATCGCGCGGGGGCCGCAGCAGTGGCTATCAAGACTGGGGCCCGAGAAGTCGCCGCCGTGCCATGCGACACCGCCGGGTAGAACTTCGCCAATGCTGAGCCGCGCCGTGGCAAGCTGCTCCAGTTCCGCACGCAGCTTGCGGTCGGGCGCACCCAGCACGCTGATGCTGTTGGCCGGGCACACCGCCAACAGCTCGCGTGCCGTGGCAACGGGCTGTTCGGCACGGTACAGCAGGCAAGCCGGGCCGCGCATGGGCTGACGGGCAGCCAGCGCGCTCTCCGGCACGCCCTCCAACACGCCGCCCTTCCAATGAATCCACCGTCCGGCGTCCTCACCGGCCGGCCACGTCACGCGTGCGCCACGGCCCACGGCATCCGTCACCAGGCGCTGGAAGCGCGCGGTATCCAGCAACGATTGCAGGTTGGCCAGTTGTGCGTGGTGGCTGTTCGTGTCGCGCAGCGCCTCAATGAAGCGCACGCGGAACTTGTCATAGATAGAGGCTTCCACCACGATGCGCTCCGTGGCGCCCGGCGCCAGGCCGCCCGTGCCAAAAGCCCCCCACACCGCTGATCGAACGGCTGTCTCCGGGTCGGCATTGGGCAGGATCACCAGCATGTCCTTGGCGGGCCGGGGCAGGCGACAGGCAATGCCCTGCTCGGCACACTGCCGTGCCACCGCGTGGGCTTGCTCCCAGTCGCCGTCGAAGACCGCCAAGTCAGGGCGCGAGTTCAGCAACGCCCGGTAGGCCTGCCAGCCACCGCCGCGTACCTGGACCAGGTTCTCCGGCAGGCCGCACCTGGCAAGCAGCTTGCGCAGGATGTCGTTGACCTTGGGGGAACCTTCGTGGGGAACCAGCACCACGGCGTTGCCCGTGGCCAGCGCGTTGATGACCAGGGTCATGGGCAGGGCAAATGGCAGGCCCGGCCCGGTGGCGATCAGCACTACCCCCCAAGGCACCAACCGCACGCACGAAGCCACGTCGGCCATCACCTCCGGCTGTGGCGCGCCGAAGCGGTCCACCAGCAGGGGCGAAACCACATGCTCCAGGCCGCGCAGGACCTCCAGCACGGGCAGATACTCCGCCCACAGGGACTCCACCATTGGGCGGCCGGTAGCCCCCCCCAAGGCCGGGGCGTAGTCATTGCGCTTGTCCACCAGTTCCTGCAGAAGCGCATCGAAGTGAGGCTTGCGCTGCTCAAGCCGCAGCGCGCCCCAGGCCGCTTGCGCCCGCCGGGCTGCTGCCATTACGGGCCGGAAAGCCGCCGTGTCGGGTGGCCGGTCATCGGGGAGCGGCACTTCGCCGCTGGCTGCAACCACTGAGGCAGCAAGCTTGGAGTCTCCGTGGTCGGATTCCCACTCGCCGACAACCTCGGCACTCGCGCCCATGGCCTCGGCGGCCTGCTGGGCACGATCGCGCCACTCATCCTTCAGCACCGGGACTTCGCGGGTCTCCAGGTCGTCGTAGGGATCCGCCGCGCCGCGAGCCGCCGGGATCTCGCGCGTGACAACCTCAGAGCCGGGCGTACGCCCGTCCGCCAGCACGCGCGCCACACTGCTGGACTCGCGGCGCATGACCTGGGTGTCCTGCGTGGAACCGCTGTCGCCGGCTGCGGCAACGTGGGAGACGACCGTCTCAGCGGGCGAAGCGGGCGGGTCGCCGGGCCGGGTCTCGGCCAGCGCCGGGTTCTCGTCCGTGTCTTTGCGCGAACCCGGGTTGCGGGCATCCGCAACGTGGCGCTCGACGGACTCATTCGGCTGGTCAGGAGAGTTGCTCATGCCTTGCCTGTCGCCACAGCTCCGGCAAGGGGCTTCGCGGCCCCCTGCATGTCGCGCAACACGTCCTGCGTGGGTCCGTCTGCAACAATCTGCCCGTCCACAATGCGTATGATGCGGTCCGTGCGGGCGGCCATGCGCAGGTCATGCGTGACTACTACGATAGTCTGGTGCTGCTCCCGCGCGAGGGCCTCAAAGATCGCGAACACGTTGTCGGCGTTGTGGGTGTCCAGGTTACCGGTCGGCTCGTCGCCCAACACCACCAGCGGGTTATTTGCCAGCGCGCGGGCAATGGCCACACGCTGTTGCTCGCCGCCGGAGAGCTTGCCGGGCGGACGGTCCATCTTGCCCTCAAGCCCCAGCCGGGCCAGCAGAGTCCGCCCACGCTCGCGGGCTTCAGCTTTGGGCAGGCCCAGTTTGAACATGGGCATCATCACGTTCTCGAGGGCGCTGAACTCCGGCAGCAGGTAATGGAACTGGAAGATGAACCCCAGCTTCTCGTTGCGCAACTGCGCCAGCTCCAGGTCGGTGAGGCCGCTGGTGTCTTCGCCGTCAATCAGCACGCTGCCGCTGGTGGCCCGGTCCAGCGCGCCCAGCAGGTACATCAAGGTGGATTTGCCGCTGCCCGACGGCCCGACAATCGAACAGAACTCGCCCTGCCGAATGACCAGCTCCAGGCCGCGCAGAACCTCGTTGGCGGTCTCGCCCTCGCCCAGTACACGCTGCAGCTTCCGCAGCTCGATGACCGGTTTGCCGCGTTCATGCGGGGTTGGGGGCGTCATGCGTTGCGGCCTCGCAGGATCTCCACCGGGTCCATCCTCCCAGCGCGCCACGCCGGCAGCAGCGAGGCCAGCCCAGCCACCGCCAACCCTGCCCCGCCAGCCAGCACATAGTGCCGGGGCAGGCTGTTCACCAGCAGGTGGTCGGTTTCCAGAAGCGCCAGTCGCGGGATGGGCACCATCGCCAGCACCCCGGAGACATGATAGCCCGCCACACAGCCCACGGCGACGCCCAACAGCCCAAGACACAGGCCCTGCCCCAGAAACGCCAGGCGAACATCCCACGCGCAGTAGCCCAGGCTCTTCAGCAGCGCAATCGAATCGCGCTTCTCCAGCGCCATCATCATCAACACGTTCAGGATGCCGAACGCCGCCACCGCCAGCACGCCGTAGCTGACCACCTGGGTCAGCGTCTTGTTGGTGTTCATCAGCGTCAGCACATGGGTGTTGGCGTCCTGCCAGGCCACCGCCCTGCGGCCCAGCAGGCTTTCTGCCCGCGCCGCCACATCCTGGGCACGGTCGTGGTCGTACAGCCGCAGAGCCAGCCGATTCACTTCCCGGCCCATGCCGAACAGACGCTGGGCCGCAGACTGGAGCACGTAGCAGCGCCGCAAGTCCACAAACGTCACGCCGGTGGCCAGCAGGGCAACCACACGCAGGGTCATGGCCCCGCCGCCGGCGCTGCGAAGGCTCACAAAGTCGCCGGGCCGCGCGCCCAGACGCCGCGCAAGGCCGTTGCCCAGGATGACGCCGCCCCCGGACGCATGGAGGTCGCCCAAGCGCCCACCCTGCAGGTCCGACTCGATGTCCACCACCTGTTGCTGGGCGCCGGGGTCAATGCCGTTAACCTCGGCGTAACCCTCCAGGCCGCCATGGGCGACCAGGGCGGTTCCCCAGGCCACAGCTGCGGCAGCAGCCACTTCGGGCATGGCGCGCAGGGTGGACAGCGCTTCGTCCGGCTGGGGGATCCGGCGCGGAACCGGGCGGGGGGACTCGCCCTCCATCACCACAATGCCGCCGTGGGCCCGCGCCAGTGCGCCGGAGAGTTCGCCCCGCACAACGCGGGGATCGTCCAGCACTTCCACATGCGGGCTGATCGCAATGGTCCGGCCTACAAAGGTACCCTCGAAGCCGGACATCACCCCGTTGATGGCGATGGTGATGGTCACGCCCACAGCCACCGCCAGCACCGAAACGCCGGTGCGGAACGGGTCATGCCCCAGTTGCCTGCGAACCAGCAGGGACAACGCCGTGAGAAGGCTGAGAGCGCCGCCACTCATGCCCGGCCGCGCAGGATTTCCACGGGATCCAGTTTGCCCGCGCGCCAGGCCGGAAGCACCGATGCAAAGACTGTCACGACCAGGGCCGAGACCCCCGCAATCACGTACAGCCGCGGCGCGTTGTTCATGGTCAGCGTCTCGGATTGCACGAGACCTTTCTGCGGGATGGGCAGGGTGCCCACGAATTCCGTGAGGTAATAGCCCAGCACGCAACCGCACAGCACGCCAAGACCGCCAATCACCATGCCCTGCAGCAGGAACGTGAACGTGATGTCGCGCCGTGAATAGCCCATGCTCTTGAGCATGGCGATCTCGGGCAGCTTCTCCATCACCAGCATGACCAGCACGTTCAGGATGCCGAAAGCAGCCACGATCATGATGCCGCCGGTGACCAGGTAGGTGATGACCTGCTGCACCACGAAAATGGACAGGAAGTTCTGGTTGGCCTCCTGCCAGCTTTCGGCACGGTAGCCGACGCGCGATTCGATGCGCGCGGCCACATCCCGCGCTGCCCCGTAATCGCGCAGCCGCAACACCACCTGGTTGACGTCCCGCCCCATGCCCAGGAGCTGCTGGGCCACAGAGATCAGCGTATAGGCGCGATTGAAGTCAATCGTAGTCACGCCGGTGCTGAAGATGCCCACCACGCGAAGCGCGCGCGAATCGCCGCCGCGCAGCTTCACGTTGACCATGTCGCCCTTGCGCACGCCCAGCATCTCGGCGGCACCTGAACCCAGCAGCAGCGCACCCCCCGACGAATACAGGTCGTAGATCCGGCCGTCCCGGATGTAGGTGTCAATCTCGTTCACCGCCTCCTGGGCCTCCGGCTCGATGCCCATCAGGCTCACGCCGCGCTCGCGGGTGCCGAAGTTCAGGATGGCGGTGCCCACCACGTTGGGCGCTGCCGCGCGCACCTCGGGCATGGCGCGCAGCATGTCCACCAATTCGGCGGGCTTCTTCAGGCGCCGGGGCGTCTGCCGCGGCCGCGCGCCTTCCACGGTGGCAACCCCGTCATGGCTGGCGGCCCACGCGGCAAACTCGTCCTGGGTGTCCCGGGCTTCGTCAAAGATGGTGATGTGGGGGCTGCCCTCAATGGTCTCGGTCACGAACTTCTTCTCGAAGCCGGTCATGAGGGCCGAGAGCATGATCATGAAGGTCACGCCCACGGCAACGCCCGCAACGGACACGCTGGTGCGGAACGTGTTGTGCAGCAGGTGGCGCCGCGCGATCAGCAGCAGAGGCAGCAGGCGCAAGGAACTACTCCTTTTTCAGCTTGATGCGCGCCTTGTCGGAGAGGTTGCGGATATCCCCCACCACCACTCGCTGGCCTTCCCGAAGCCCGCCCCGCGCCTCGCACTCGCTGAAGTCCATCAGTCCCAGCTCGACTTTGGTCTCCGTCACGGTGCCGGCGTCCTCGTCCACAACAAAGACGCTGTTGTTGGCGGTAAGCGCTGCCCGCGGGAACACCAGCACGCTGGCGACCTCCGCGACCACCACACCCAGTTCGGCGGTCAGGCCTGAATACAGCGGCCCGCCTTCCTGCAGCAGGGTTTCCCCGGCAAACGCCGCACCCGGCCTGGCCATGAACTGCGCGCCTTCGAAGCGCAGGCGGATGGTGAAACCCTTGGTGACGCGGTTGGCGTCCGGCAGGATTTCATAGACCTTGGCGCGCACACGCGTGGCAACCGACCCCGCCAAGCGAACCAGCGCGGCCTGCCCAACTCGAACGCGGCCGATATCGTCCTCGTTCACCTCAGCTTCAATGATGAGCTCGCGTACGTCCCCCACCATGGCCAGCTCGGCGCCGGCGGAGGCAAGCTCGCCTTCCTTCAGCGGCAATCGCAGCAGCACGCCGTCCAGCGGCGCGCGGATAGTGTCATCCTGTTCCTGGGCACGAACCTGTTCCAGCGTTGAGGCCGCCGTGGTGAGCTGGGCCTCCAGGTTGGCTACCAGTTGCCGGTAGTCCTCGGAAAGCGAACGGAGGCGGTCTTCCGAGACCTGGGCGCGGGTGCGCGCGGCGTCGTACTGGTCCTGGGAGAGGCCGCCCTTGTCCAGTTGCGCGGCATAGCGCTGCTCCCGGGCGCGGTCGTCTTCGGAGGTCTGGCGGGCCTCTGTTACCCTTGCCTCGTTGGCTTTGCGCCAGGGGCTGTCCGGGGCAAGCTGGGCGGACACGCGCTTCAATTCCGCCTCTGCGGCAGCCTGGCGCGCCTGCCGGGCGGAGTCTCGCAGCAGCACCAGCGGCATGCCGACGCGCACTTCGTCACCGTCACGCAACGGGCCGGTCCCATCGGCCCGGCTGAAGATTCTCTCCACCACAGCCGCGCGCGGGGCACGCAGCACCCGGCGCTCGCGGGCCTCCACGAAGCCGGTAGCATAGACCGTTTCCCGCGCCGGCCCCTTTCTTACCACGACCGTCTGCACCTCCGGCGCCCGGAACACAGCGCTCAGCAGCGCTATCACGCCGGCCACGACAATCACGCCCAGTATCAGCAGGGGAACGAGTCGCTTCACAGTGGACCTTTCCGGGGCGGATTATGGCTGGCTGCGGCCTGGAAGGAAGAACCCGCTGAAATGACACGGGGGCGACGCCGGTCGCCCCCGCATGCAAGCTTCCGCCGACCCTACGACAGGCTGTCCATCATCTTGTCCAGCACTGTCTTGGGCGGGCGGGTAACCTCAGCAGGCAGGCTTGCCAAGGGCGCGTCCACCATCTGCTGCGTCTCGGCGTACACCGGCTGGGCCTTGGGGCTGACATAAATCATGCCCGTCAGCAACTTGGCATCGTCGCGAGACCTGGCCAGCATGCTGAGCGCCGCAATGCGATCCGTGGGGTTATGGCTGTTGTCCAAGGCCTTGAGCGTGATCTTGGAGCCGTCACCAAGGCTCACCACGCGCTCCTCGCCTTCCTTCATTTCCTGATAGGTGGGGTCGTACACGGGCACAAAGCCGATGTCCTGCAGGGCCGCTTCGTGGTCCTTCACGTACGGGAACGACTTCGTCGAGCCCGCATGGTTATTGAATGTCACGCACGGGCTGATTACGTCCAGCAGCGCCGTGCCCTTGTGGGCCATGGCGGCCTGCAGCACCTGCTTCATCATCTTGGTGTTACCCGCAAACAGGCGCGCCACAAAGCCACAGCCCATCTCAATGGCCAGCGCGCACAGGTCTACAGGGTCGGCCGTATTCACGGTGCCCCACTTCTGCTTGCTGCCCTTGTCGGCGGTGGCCGAGAACTGGCCCTTGGTCAGCCCGTACACGCCGTTGTTCTCGACGATGTAGACCATGTTCAGGTTGCGGCGCATGAGGTGAATGAACTGCCCCATGCCGATGTTGGCAGTGTCGCCATCGCCGGAAATACCAATCACCTTCAGTTGCCGGTTGGCCAACGAGGCACCTGTTGCCACGCTGGGCATGCGCCCGTGCACGCTGTTGAAAGCGAACGAACGGCTCATGAAGTACGCCGGCGTCTTGCTGCTGCAGCCGATACCCGAAATCTTGACGACGTTTTCGGGCTTCAGGCCCAGGTCAAACGCCGAGTCAATGATGCGGGCGGTAATCAGGTCGTGGCCGCAGCCGACGCACAGCGTGCTCTTGCTGCCGGCGTAGTCCTTCTTGCCCAGACCAATGCGGTTGGTAGATGGGCCGGCTTCCGGGGCTTCGGTGGTTCCTGCCATGGTGTCGTCCTTGCCGGGCGCGCCCGGCGGCTGGTCGTTGGTTACGCCTTTTCCTGCGCCAGGAACTGCTCCACGATGGTGGCAGCCGTGATGGGCATGCCGTCGTAGTGCAGAACGCTGCGCACCTTGGGCCCGCAGGTCGGCACTTCGGCCCGCAGGACCATGGCCATCTGGCCATCACGGTTGTTGTCCACCACGTACACGCGGTCGTGCGACGCGATGAAGTCTTCCACCTCTTTGGTGAAGGGGAACGCGCGCACCCGGCACAGGTCCAGCTTCCTGCCGTGCTTGTCCTCCAGCGAGGCCGCTGCCTCGCGAACTGCCTCGTGCGTGGTTCCGTAGTACAGCAGGCCGGTCTTGCTGCCCTTGCTGGTGACCACGGGCTTGGGCACGCGGCCCTTGGCGGTCTGGAACTTCCTGGCCAGGCGGTCCATGTTGCCCTTCCAGTGCTCGGGCTTCTCCGAGTACTTGGCGTCGGGCGTGTGGCCGGTGCCGCGCGTGAAATACGCCGCGGCGGGGTGGTCGGTGCCGGGCAGGGTGCGCCAGGCCACGCCGTCACCATCGACGTCAGCGTAGCGACCCCAGGCACCCTTGAGCTGCTCCAGCTTCTCCCTGGTCATCAGCTTGCCGCGGGTGATGGGCGCCTTCGGGTACTCGAACCGGTCGCTCATCCAGTAGTTCATGCCCAGGTCCAGGTCCAGCATCAGGAAGACCGGGGTCTGGAACTCCTCAGCCACATTCAGCGACTCGGTGGCCATTTCAAAGGCCTCCTTGGGGTCGCTGGGGATCAGCACGATGTGCTTGGTGTCGCCATGGCTGGCATAGATCATCGTCAGCAGGTCGCCCTGCATGGTGCGCGTGGGCAGGCCCGTGCTGGGGCCCGTGCGCTGCACGTTGGCGATCACAAAGGGGATCTCCGCAAAGTACGCGAGGCCCAGAATCTCGTTCATCAGGCTTACGCCGGGGCCCGAAGTAGCTGTCACCGTACGGGCGCCCGCCCAGCCTGCTCCGGTCAGCATGCCGGCCGCAGCAATCTCGTCCTCGGCCTGTATCACGCAGAACGAACGCTTGCCGTCGGCGTCCGTGCGGTACTCGGTGAGGTACTCCTCCAGGGACTCGCAGAGGCTGGAGGACGGGGTGATTGGGTACCAGGGCACCACGGTGACGCCGCCAAAAAGGAAGCCCATGGCGGCAGCCGCGTTGCCTTCCACCACAATGCGGCCCTTGTTGGCATCCATGCGCTGGACGCGGAAAGGGTCGCGCTTCTTCATGTGCTCGGCAGCCCACTTGGCGCCGTGCTCCAGGGCCGGCACGTTGATGTCAATGGCCTTCTGCTTGCCGTGCAACTGGCGATTCAGAGCCTTTTTCAGCTCGGCCATCTCGATGCCCAACAGGTGCGACAGCACGCCCACATAAAGCATGTTGACCACGAGTTTGCGCAGCTTCAGGTCGGGGCAGCACTCGGCGATGAGCTTCTTGAAGGGCACCGGGTAGTGGATGCAGTCCGGCCGCTTGCTCTGCTGGTTCAGCGTCTCCTCGTAGATCAGGGCAGCGCCGGGCCGGGCCGTGGCAACGTCTTCGTCCACGGTGTCCGGGTTCATGCATACCAGCACGTCCGAGTCCCGCTTGCGGGCAATCCAGCCGTCTTTGCTCACCCGGATCGTGAACCAGGTGGGAAGGCCCTGGATGTTGCTTGGAAACAGGTTCTTGCCGCTGACCGGAATGCCCATCTGGAACAGGGCGCGCAAGAGGACCATGTTCGAGGTCTGAGAGCCTGAACCGTTTGCGGTGGCGACATGCAGGCTCAGGTCATTCACTACGGTTGCCACTGGGTCGGCAACTCCGGCTGTACTCATCTCTGCTCCTTGGTGCAGCCATGCAGGGGCGGGCCATGGCGGGTCTGGACCTTATACGACCACGGATTGCCACTGCAATAACGGGCCGCGCGCCCTGCGGCAGGCAAGCAAACAAGCGCGCCCCCCTTTTTGGGGGGCGCGCCTGGGAAGGCGGTTTCTGCCTACAGGAAGGTCATGGCCTTGGTGACGCTGTAGCTCTCGCTGAAAACCGGCGCCGGATCGTTGCCCAGATGAGCCTGGATGGCGTGCTTGTAGACGTCGCGGAAGTCTGTCGTATAGCCCAGGTACTCCAGGTTGATGTCCGTTGCTGTGACCGGGTCGCCATACAGGCCGCCGGTTCCGGGGCCACCCAGGGCCAAAGCATAGTTGCCGTGGCCGTGGTCTGTCCCGTCGCTGCCGTTTTCGTAGTTGCGCCGGCCGAACTCGCTGAAAACGACAATCACCGTGTCATTCCACGTTCCCATGGCGACCATGTCGTCGCGGAAGGCCAAGATGGCCGAAGCCAGGCCTGACATTAGCGCGTCGTGGCCCGTCAACTGGGCGCTGTGAGTATCAAACCCGCCCGGCATGCCGGTGTAGTAGATGCGGGTGTCAAAGCCCCCATAGATCAGCGCAGCCACGTCCTTCAGGCTGTTGACCAGCTTGGCCGCGGACCACGTCATGCCGGAGGTGTTCGGGTAGACGACGCCACTGGTGGCGGCAAAGGTCGCGTAGGCTGTCTTGGCGGCCTGCACTTGCGCTGCGGCGTCAAGAGCAGCCTTCTGGGCCGCGGCAATCTCGCCGGCCCGGCCCGTGGCCGGCTGGTCGTTCAGGTTGGCCTTCAGCACGTCCACGCGGTAGTTGTGGTTGTTGCTGTTGGTGTAGTCCACCTCAAGCTGGAACGAACTGATGCTGTCCAGCAGCAGCGGGTTGGCTGTCGCCCCTTCAAAGTCCAGCCTTCTGCCCATGCCCACCGAGACCACGCCGGTGCCCGTGGGCGCGTACAGATTGCCGTAGCGCGCCACCCAGCCTGGAACCGCAAGCCCCGTGAAGTTGCGTGCACCGGTGCTCCAGATGTCCTCGCTGACGAAGTGGCTCAGGTTGGCCGTCGGATAACCGACTTTGCTGATGATGGCAAGATCACCCGCATTCCAGATGGTCTGCAGTCCCCCCAATGCCGGGTGCAGATTGAAGTCCGGCAGGCCGCTCAGCGCGAGCCCGGCCCCAGCCGCAAAGCCCAGCGTAGGACGCCTGCTCAGGTAGGTGCTCGCCGCCGTGCCCGTCGCGGGGTACACGGTGTTCATGCCATCGTTGCCGCCCAGCAGGTTCAACACCACCAGGCGCTTGTGGTTGGGCAACGGCGCAGCCTTGAGCCCTTCGCTGCGGCCCCGGGGAAGCGCACCCAGAGCCGCCACACCGGCCAGCGCCGCGCCGGCGCGCAAGAAACTGCGGCGAGACAGTTGAGTCGCGTCGTTCATGGCTGCCTCCTTGAGCGCTAGCGCACCTGGTAGCTCGGATGCTGCGAGAGGATGTACAGCAGACCCCTGATCTTCTTGTTGCGCTGGGTGGCATCACTGAAGTCCCAAGGTTGCGCGAACTTCACACTGCTGCCGTTGTAGTCATTGTTGAGGTAGTCAATACAACGCGTGCGCTGGGCAGGCTCCAGGGTCACCTGCATCAGCCAGCACAGATAGTCCACCACTGCCGCGTCGCCGGTCTGGCCGGCCGGAATGATGGAATTGCCGACATCGTAGCCGGGCTGCTCGCTCTGGTAGTTGTTCAGGTCCCGAATGAAGTTCGCCCGTTCAATGACGCCCTGCGACGACAGCCACGACATTTCCACGGGCCAGCCGTTCACGGTCGGCGGCCGAGAGGGCACTTGGCCGCAGGCCTCAAGGCTGTAGCGGACGCGCTGCCAGCCCATGAGCAAGCCGGTGTTGCGCATATAGCCAATGTGGTAGTGCAGGGGCGACTTGATCAGGCCATCGCGGTTACGGCTGCTGAAGAAGGCCTTGGACATGAAGATCCGCTTGTACAGCGCCTTCAGGTCCCAGCTCGAGGCGATCAACCCCGAGGCCAGGTTCGACAGCAGGTCCGAACTCGGGTTCAGGTAGCAGAAGTACTCCCAAAGCTTGCGGCAGATGAATGTCGCCACCTGCGTGCCGCGCTGCCCCAGCGTCAGGTTGACAATGTCCTGGTATTCCGCCTGGCCATTGCCGTTCACGGTCTGGCCAAAGACCGCCTTGCTGGTGTTGTCGTGGCGGTTGGAGTCCCACTGGATAACGCGGCTGTCGAGGCCGGCACCGAAGTAGTCCGCCTGGAACACGGACCGGTCACCGGTAAAGCTGCGCGCGCACTCCTGGATGTCGGCCTGGGTGTACCCGTTGTCGGCGCCCAGGGTAAACAGCTCCCAGAACTCGCGGGCGAAGTTCTCGTTGGGAGCCGTCTTGGTGCTCTCGATACCGTTCAGCCAGGCCAGCATCAGCCAGTCGGTGGACATCTTGTAGAGCAGCGAGTTCAGGCTCCCCGTTGTCTCCTTGCGCCACAGGTCCATGTGGGAGTACGCCCACCAGTTGTTGTCACCGACCAGAGCATCGGTGCTGGCGGCAAAGTGGTCGTGCCAGAACAGTGCCAGCATCTCCTGGAAGGGGTTGCTGCTGTTCACCATCAAGTACGTCCAATACTGGACGATCTCGTGGGACCCCGGGAAGTTCACATCAGCGATCATGGCGGACTTCCCGGCCGTCTCCAGCGCTGCCGTGGAGGGCATGGAAAGCATCCAGTCCAGATAGTCCTCGTAGCCGAGCGCGTTGAGCTGGGCCAGTTCGCTGGGCCGCACACAGAAGTGCGTGCGCCGCAGAAAGAACGCTCGTTCGTCCTGGGACAGTGTGCTTACCGGCCGAAGATCTTCATCCGGCGGAACGCTGCTGTCGCTGCCCTCCTCACCAGCACAGCCGGGGGTGACAACCGCGACGCTCGCGACCCACATGGCGAGCAGGCCTGACGAAAGCAGTCGTTTGAGCATGATTGCCCCCTTGCAACGCAGAGTGCTACTGTCAGGAATGGCGCTATTGATACCACTTTAGGTTGCAATACTCGATATTGGGATCATTTTCTACGGCGACAGGCTCGCCAAGACCCCTTGCGGGCGCTGGCATTACGCAGGCGACGCGTTCCCTTCGGGAAGGAAATGGCACAGGCGTGACCGGGACATGACGCCCACACCGATGAATTCTGCGGGCCCGGGCTACTCGCGAGGAGCCTCCGGGGGCGCCGGCGGGGCTTCGACCTTCACGGCTGCCATGGTGTCCACGTGCAGCAGTTCGCCATTGACGAGGAAATGCACTTCATAGGTGCCCTCGCGGGTGAACTGCAAGCCGGGAAGGTTGATGCCGTTTTCGAAATCCTCAAGCGGCCGTGCATGCTCGATTCCGCGCAACTCAGCGCGCCCAAGCACCTGCCCATCTCCGGGATCGACAAACTCAATAGCGAAGTCGTACTTGCCGTTCAGCTCGCCCAGCATCATGTAGACGCCGAAACGCGCGTGAAACACCGGAAACGACGGCGCGTGGACCCGCCGGAACACCCCGATGATGCTGAACTTGCCATCCGTGCTGCGGATGACCTGGTCGCAGATCAGGAACGCTTTCACTTTTGGGTTGTGCCCAGCCATGTTCGGAGTGTGCCTGATTTGACAGGGCCTGCAATAGGCCGTGCCGCTGCCGAGCTACCCTGGGCGACGACGCTGCAATTCAAAAGCAAGGCGCTCCTGCTGCTCGCGCATCAGGCCCGTGGCCCGCAGAACCTTCAGCATCAGGTCGCAGACATCCCACTGTGAGGCGTCCAGCGCCTTGCGGGCAAACTCGTGAGCAATCCTGGCCTTCAGGTCCAGGGCGGCTTCATGCTTGGGGTCTTCAGCCAGCACTGCGTCGGTTTCCGCCAGGGCCTTCAGCAGGCCTTCCTGGGCCATGACCAGGTGCTTCTGGGACTCCGCCGCGATCAGGCCGTTGCGCGCAGCCTCCAGCAACCGGCCGCGACGCTCGTTGCCGGCGGCCGCCTGCTGTGCCGCAATCCGCTGGTCGCGAAGCTTGCGGTGCCACTCGGTAATGTCCGCAATGCCCTGTCGCGCGGCCTCGTCCTCCGGCTCCACAGCCAGAACGCGCTGGTACATGTCGTTGCAATCGTCCAGCAGCGCCTCCGCCGCGTCGAACTCCTGCTCCTTGATAAACTCCTCGACAGCGCCAATGCGCTTGGTTGCGTCATCGCTCAGGCCAAGAATGGCCTTGCGGTCTTGCTCTCCCAGGTACCAGATCGTGGCAGCCACGCCGCCCGCCAGCAGCAGCAGACTCAGCACGACGCCGATCACGTCGCGCTTGTGACGGCCGACCCACTTGAGGAGCAGCTTCATGGGCGAGTACTCCACTGCGCCCATGGTGCGACCTTCCATGTAACTGCGGATGTTCTCGGACAGTTCAGCCACGCTGCCAATGCGCTGGCTGGAGTCCTTGACCAGGCACTTCATGCACAGGCGTTCCAGCTCGGCGGGAATGGTCGCCGAGGGGTTGCGTTCGCTGGGCTTCTGGGGCTCCAGTTCCCGCACCTGCTGCAGGACCTCGTCCGAGGTCTTGCCGGTCCAGGGCGAGCGCAACGCCAGCATCTCGTACAGGATCACACCAAGGCTGAACAGGTCTGCCGCGGGGCCGATGTTCTCAACATCACCCCGGGCCTGCTCCGGAGCCATGTAGCTGGGCGTTCCGATAATCGCGCCCACCATGGTGTGTGTTGCACCGCCATCAAGCCGATCCGTCAGCACAATCTTGCTGTCGCCGTCCGGCCGGTACTCGCGCCCGACGATCTTGGCCACACCCCAGTCCATGAGCTGCACTTCGCCGAACCGGCCGACCATGACGTTGGCAGGCTTCAGGTCGCGGTGAATCACGCCTCGGTTGTGCGCAAAGCTCAGGCCTTCGCAGATCTTCAGGAACGTATCCAGCAGCTTCCACAACGGGTACTCGCGCATGGTGTCGCGGTTGCCCTCGCGCAGCTTCAGCAGAATCTCGGCAAGGCTGAGGCCCTCCACGAACTTCATCGTGAAGTACAGGTTGCCGGCCCCGTCCACGCCCATTTCATGCACGGGCACAATGTTGGGGTGCTCAAGCTGGCCGGTGATCTGGGCTTCCTCCAGGAACCGCTCCACCACGTCGCGCCGGCCCAGCAACTCCTTGCGCAACACCTTCAGGGCCACACTGCGGCGCAGCTCAGTGTCTTCGACTTCCAGCACCTTGCCCATGCCGCCGCGAGCAATCTCGCGCACCACCACATATCGCTTGCGCTCTGCGGCGGCATCCGGCTGGAACTGAGCCAGCGTGGATTCCATCTTGTTGCTGACCAGCTTGACGTCTTCCTGGATGCCCATCTGGTGACGCACCTGCGCGATGGTCATCTCGCTGGTCATGATGACCGTGCCGGCAGGCACCAGCTTGTCCGTGGCAGCCACCACGTCGGCATCATCAGAGAGGTTCCAGCCGGCCTTCTTGCTTCCCTGAGCCGTAGTCTTGGCCGTGGTCGAGCGACCGGTACTGACGCGGCTGTCCTTGACGCGATCGGTCGTCTTGGCAGGGACTGGCGCACTCCCCGGGGCTGTGCGTTCCTTGACTTTGTCTGCAGGTGCAGGTTGCACCTGCTCGGCCGACGGCGGCTGGGGCCGGATTGGCGCCGTTGACGTCACGACCTCGGAATCGTCGTCGTACTCGTCATCCGACGCCAGGGGCACCAGCGTCGGTTCAAATGCCTGCAGCAGCTGCGACGCTGGTGTCACCGGGATCGCAGCCGGAGGCGCCGGCTGCTGCGGCAACGAGCCGGTCGGCTGCTTCACCTTGCCGGTTGGACGACGGGTCGGCTGCTGGGCGGGCGGCACTTCTGCTGTCGCGCCGCCTTCAAACACGCGGCGCAAATGCTCGGCCTGTTCCTGCCCGACGATGCCCTTGTAGGCAATCAGCCCGGCCATCGTCAGGTCCTTCTTGTCGGCTGCGCGACGGCGTTTGATCTCCGTGCGCAGGGTCTCGGCCTCCAGCGCAGATATGACGCCGCGCCCGAGTATGAACTCGAGAAATGCCTCGTCCTGTTCGGCCTGCGTTTGCGCCATGGCTGTTGGGCGATACGATCCCGGTAAGCCCTCGCTGCCGGCATTGCTGCACCGGCCACACGTACTTCATTCCTCAATATGCGAGCATTTGAGGACCATCAGCACCTCGGCGCAAGGGCTACCCCGTCATGACTTTGCTGCGTCACCCGTGGACGACAGCCACCAGCAGGCTCTTGAAGAAGTCGCCTACTGCGCCCTCTTCAACGAGAAGCAACTGCACTGCTAGCAGGCCGTTGCGAAAGTCGCCGTTGGCGCCTTCCTCAACGGAAAGCAACTGCCCGGCTTGCGGCGTGAAGCCGCTCGCCGGCCGGCCCGTGCAGCCGCGCGGGCCGGGCAGGG
>JADLBZ010000132.1 GCA_020847415.1 Planctomycetota bacterium | reverse complement strand
TGGAGCACGCCGTGGACGTAATCTCCGGCCTGCTGGCACGGTAGGCACCGGTCGTTGCCGGGGCATCGGGAACCGCCCTGCCGGCCCGCCCAGGCTTCGACGCCGGCGACGGCCGGTCGCGAGCCTGCTTCGATTCCCCGCTTTCGACGTTGCCGTCCTGATCGGGCTTACAGCCGCGAGCAAGCGGCGCTAACATCCCGCCCAGACCAACGGGGGCAACCATGGGCGCGCAAATGCTGGACGGCAAGGCTTACGCCAAGACACTGGCCGAGCAACTCAAGAAGGAGTTCGCTGAGCTCAAGGCCAAGGGCCGCGAGGGGCACCTCGTGAGCCTGAGCATCGGCAGCGACGAGAGCAGCGACTGGTACGTCAGCAACCAGAAGAAGGCCGCCGAGAAACTGGGCGTGCGCTACACCGCCGACCGTATTGACGCCGCCAGTACGCGCGAGCAGGCCGCGGCGCGCATCCGCGAGATCTGCGCGCGGCCTGACGTGACCGGCATGATCCTGCAGTTGCCGGTGCCCAAGCACCTGGACGCCAACGACCTGGCCAAGGTCATTGACCCCGCCAAGAACGTCGAGGGCGTGGACCCCGACAACCTGGGCCACTTGGTGATGAAGCAATACCGCAACCTGCCCTGCACGGCGCGCGCCGCCGTCGAGCTCGCCGCCCAGAGCGGCATTGATTTCAAGGGCAAGCACGCCGTGGTGCTGGGGCGCAGCATCATCGTGGGCAAGCCCGCCGCCATGCTGCTGCTGGACAAGGACTGCACGGTCACCATCTGCCACAGCCGCACGCCCAACCTGCCCGAGGTTTGCCGCCAGGCGGACATCCTGGTGACCGCCATGGGCGCCAAGCCCGGCATCGTGAACGGCGACTACGTCAAGCCCGGCGCGGTGGTGGTAGACGTGGCGACCATTGCCGTGGAGGGCGGCAAGTACGCCGGCGACTGCGACTTTGAAAGCGTGAACAAGGTGGCGGGCTGGCTGAGCCCGGTGCCGGGCGGCGTGGGCAGCGTGACCACGCAGATCCTGTTCAAGAACACGCTCGAAACCTTGAAGCGCCAGTAGCGGGCGTGGCCGAAAGCAAGCCGGCCCGTGCCAGTGGCACGGGCCGGTTGCTTGGGTGCCGACTTAGTTGAGGCCGGCGCGCGCGTACATGCGGTACAGCGTGGCGCGGCTGACGTTGAGGCGCTCGGCCATTTCTTCCTTGGTGAGGCCGGTTTCCTCCAGGTACAGCAGCAGGTCCTTGTTGAAGAGCATTTCCATGGTGGCGTGCAGGCCGCGTTCGGTGCCGTGGGCCACGGCGCGGCGCAGGTACTCGTCCACGATGGTCTTGCGGGCCGGCGCTGCGTCGCTGGCCGGGGAGATCTCGGCGGGGGCGCGGTCCGCCAGCAGGAAACGCACGATGGAGTCTTCGCGGGGCTCGGCATCAGCCGGCACGCTGAAGTACACCACGTCGTCGCCGTCACTGCGCAGCAGGGTCAGCGCCCGCACGTTGGCGTTCACGCCCAAGGCGTGGGCCACGCGGGCGACCTGGCCGCCTTCGCGCTCTTCAAAGACCGAGAGGGCATCCGAGCGCGCCTCAACGTCCTTCCCATAGGAAGCCGACTTGCCGCGGCGGCGGCGCGTCCAGCGCAGCACGCCGAAACGGGCCTCCATGATTTCAAAGAGCTGTGCCGGGTCCGCCACCGGCGGGGCCGGCATGTCCACTGCCGCCACACGGCCACGCGAAGCGCGCAGGCGCTGGCTGGGCGTGAAGCGCGGCAGCTCGCGGGGCCGCTTGCTCTGCAGCATGCGCAGCAGGCGGGCCGCCGACTGCGTCAGGCTCAGGCTGGCGGCGCGCAGGCTGTACTGCAAGCCGCTGGAGGCGTAACGCAAGGCCCCTTCGTGGTCGCCCACCTGCTCGCGGCACTCGGCAATCACCAGCATGGCACGGCCAAGGTGCTGGTCGGCGGTGGCAATGGTGGTCAGCTTGCGCAGGCGCTTGAGCGTGCCCTTGTGGTCGCCGCGGCTGAACAGCCGCATGCCGGACTCGTCCAGGTACTGGCCCAGGGTGGCTTTGCTGACCTGTTCCAGCATCTCCTGGTTGATGTGCGAGAGCAGCCAGTCGGCACGGTCATCCAGGCGGAAGGCGTTGCTGCGCAGCAGCGAAACACGCTGCAGGGTCAGGCGCACGCTGCTGTCCAGGTTGTCACCGGCCATGCGGATGGCGCGGCGCATGAGGCTGTCGGCGCTGCGGGGCTCGTAGGCGCCGCGCATTGCCAGCAGGCGGGCCGCCAGGGCCAGCCACTCAACGAAGTCGGCGTTGCTGTAGCCTTCGCGACGACGCACCAGGCGCTGCACGATCTCGCGGGCTGCGTCGTTGTTTCCCAGCTCGGCGTGCAGCACCGCCATGCGGGCCTCGTCAATGTCGGCGGCCAGCTTCCCGGTCTCGATGGAGAAGCCCAAGCGGCGGGTCAGCTCCAGCAGGCGCAGGGCCTCCTCATAGCGGCCCGAGGCGAAGTGGTCGTCAAAGCGGCGGCGGGCCAGGCGCGTGGCGCGCTTCACGTCGCCGGCATGCAGAGAAAGCTCGACGCGGGCGTCGGGCAGGCCCTCCATGCGCGACTCAATCAGCTTCAGCAGCAGTTCGGCACCCTGCTTCAGCAGCGCGGGCGTGGCCTGGGCGCGCAGGGCCTGGGTCACGTCGGCGGTGCATGGCACGACAAAACCGTCGGCCACCTGGAACAGTTCGCCGCCCAGCAGCTCGCTGGCGGGCAGCTTGGCCGAGCCCGTGGCGGACACAAGCTCGTTCAGTTCCTCCAGCCGCAGCGGGCAAGGCAGCAGCGAAAGCGCCGCCAGCAGCAGGTCGTTGCGTCCGGCCAGTGCAGCCACTTGCTGCGCGACAGCCGGTGGCGCGAGATCGCTGCCGCGGCTGGGCACGCGCACGTCTTCGGCACCGAGCTGGTTCAGGCGTTCCAGGAAGTCCGACACCGCGGCCTCGCCCACGGTCTTGTTGGGGGCGAGCACCACCAGGCGCGGCAGGGGCGCCGTGGTCGTGAGATCAGCTACTTCTTCGCTGCATGCAAGCAGCTCGGTCAGCCAGTGCAGGCTGGCGTTGTCGGCCGAAGCGGGGTCTGCAAGGATGATGAGGTCAGCAGCGCCGGATACCAGCGTCGGCGCGTCTTCCGGCGCGCTGTCTCCCAGGAGCTGGCTGGCCTGCTCGAGGATCCAGCTGCGCAAGCTGACTGAGCCGGCCAGCGCGTGGGCGGGAGCCCACAGCACGCGCTTGCCGCCGGCAGCTTCACTCTGGCCAAGCTCAACAGCCCATTCGGTAAGGGCGCGAAGGCTCTTGCCGGAGGCAACTTGATGAGCAACACGGCTGGAAGTCAGGGTACTTGCGTTCATGAGGGCCATCCACTTCGACTAAGATCACCGAGCTGTTTTGAGAGCGGCTAGCGCAAACTTGACTATCGCACAAGTATTGTTTCTGGAATTGCCCCAAAGCGCCACTATATTCTGAGGACTCTAGCGACCAGCCAGAAAAGGGAAAGCAGTATGTCGCATCGAGCTTCTCTAGCTTATGCAATTTCGTGACGATCCGTGCAACAACTAACTAACTGGTTGACAGTTCCACACTTTGCAAAACGATCCGCGCCCGCTGCCTATTCCCCAAGTTCCAAGGCCGGAATGCGATGCACACCATCTCGAACGCTGGCATCCCTTGTGTAGCGCGGTGCGGACACCTGTGTTTGGATTTGTGCATGATAGTAGGGACTCTGACGCCAGCACAGCGCCCCTGTTGTTCTTCTCAAGTTGTACCACTTCGGCTACATAACCAAAAAGGGGCGCCCTCGGGCGCCCCTTTGCATGTATTGCACAGCTTGCACGGCTACTTCGCCTTGTGCTTCTCCGGGAACGCACCTTTGAAGCCGTAGTCTGCCAGCGTCACGGGCACCACCAGTGTCTCTGTGCCGCGCTTGACCCGCACCGAAACCACCGAGCCCGGGTTCTGGCTGCAGGCGAACATGATCAGCGCCGGGAAGTCGCGCACCTCAACCTCGCCGTTAGCGGATTTGGCGTCTTCCATCTCGGGGAGGTCCTTCACATCCAGCAGGTGGGTGATGATGTCGCCCTTGCGGATGCCCGCCTTGGCTGCTGCACCATTGGCCTCTACTTCTTCCACCATCATGCCGCCGGTTTCCAGGCCGTGCTTCTTCCACTCCTCAAGCTGCACGGAGTCCCCGCTGAGGCCGAACTTGCCGGCCTTGCCGTTCCAGGTCCGGATCACGCAATCCTTGACGAAGTCCTCGCCGGCAAAGGGGTCCTGGGCGGCCTTCTCGTCGGCGCCGTAGGCCGTGAACTCGATGTTCCGGTCCTTGGTGTTCACGGTCATCTTCTTGAAGCGCGTGGCCAGGGTGATGCCCACGATACCGTCGAACTTCAGCTTCTCGGTGCCGGGCAGGCGGCCCAGCATGCCAAGCTGCGAGGTCATGTCCGGCAGGTCCATGATGCTGCAGGCCACATCGGTCTCCTGCACGACGCCCACCTGGAACGACTCCAGCAGGCCCGACTTCGTGTCGCCCTTGCCGATGCCCTTCACCGGGTAAGTGAAGCTCTCGGGCACCGCCAGCTCGCTGGCCAGGCCGTCGTCCAGCACCAGCAGCATCGAGGCGCCGGTGTCAAACATGAAGCGCTTGTTCTTACCGTTTACCACCACGTCGAGGTACCAGTACGGGATCAGCTCCATCTTGCGGCCCATCACCGACAGTTCGCCCGTCGTGTAGGTCAGGGTCATGCCTTCCTTGGGATGGCGGGCAGCCGCAGACTCGGTGGTCTTGTCCGGCGCGGCCTGGAACAGCCACTCGCCCATGGGCGCCACCGGGGCGCTGAACTCGTCTTCCTTCTCCTTGCCGGGTTTGGGCTGTTCGCCGGGTTCTTCCTTGGGCTGGCGCGGCTGGCGCCCGCCGGGCAGGCCCGGGATACCGCCGCCGCCCTTGAGCATGCGCACCATCATTTCTTCCTGCATGTTGCTGGGTTCTTCGCCCGCCGCGTAGCGGGTCATGCCCAGCGTGCAGGTCGAGAAATCAAGCTCGATCTTCTGCATCATGCGGATGATGTTCTGGCCGACGATGCCCATCATGTGCCGGCCCAGGGTGCCCGACATGTGGTCCAGGTCCATGCTGGCCGCCAGCACCTCTTCGCGCTTGAAGGCGCCCAGCTCAACGCTGTCCAGCACCACCAGCTTGGCCTCGGCGGTGCCCACGCCCTGCACGGCGCCAGGCGAGTCATGCTCTTCCAGGGCCAGTTCCTTGGCCAGGCGGGCGTTCACCACGCTCTGGGTGGCGCCGCTGTCGAACAGGAACTCGTAGGGGCCTTTGCCGTTCACCTTGGCCTGCACAAAAATCAGGCCCTCAAAATTGAAGTCAATCTCCACTTTGTCCGAAGCAGCCTCGGCCGGCTTCTCCTCGGCCTTGGGGGGCTCGGCCTTCTGCGCCGCCACCCGCGTCATCGGCGCGAACAGCGCTGCCAGCGCCACCGCCGCCATCAGGGTCCTGGTCCACTTGCTCATCACGTTCTCCGTTGTACTGCTGATCCTGTTACGGCCGGGGAAACCCCGGCTCCCCATGAGACTGCATACGGTTCCAGCCGGCATAGTCGCGCCTGCCGCCGCAGCCTCACGCGAAAAACCGGCCTTTCGGCCCGGTGGCGCGCCCTGGGCGCGGCTGTTACAAACCGCCCATGCCCAGCGACGCGCAACTGGAGATCCGCTGCTTTGCCACCGGCGTGTTCCAACAGAACACCTGGCTGGTGCGAGAGAAGGCCGGCGGCACCACGCTGCTCTTTGATGCGGGCGACGGCATCGCCGACCTGCTGCGCAAACCCGGCGTGCTGGTGAACGGGCGGCTGGACGCCGTCCTGCTCACGCACACGCACATGGACCATGTGTGGGGTTTGGCGGCGCTGAAGCGAGCCTTCCCGAGTGCACCCGTACACGCCCACGAGAGCGAGTTGCCCCTGCTCCGCTCGTTGCCCCGGCAGGGCGCAATGATCGGATTTCCGGCCGAGATCGAGGCTGCACCGGACCCGGATGTGCTTGTCGCGCCGGGGGCCAGGCTGCGTTTCGGCGGCATTGAGGCTGCGGCCATTCACACCCCGGGCCATACGCCGGGCGGGCTGTGCTGGCTGCTGAACAACCGGCACCTGTTTGCCGGCGACATGGTGTTCGCCGGCTCCGTGGGCCGCACTGACCTGCCGGGCGGCAATCCGTCCGCCATGGTGGATTCGCTGCGGCGCCTGCTGGAGCTGGACGACGCGGTGGTCATTTACTCGGGCCATGGCCCGGAGACCACCATTGGCCAGGAGCGCGCCGAGAACCCCTTTCTTCAAGGGCTGGCCTGATTCTCCGCGCCGCCGCGGACCTACATGGCCAGCAGCACCAGGTGGGCCACATTGAAGTAGATCAGCACGGTCAGGATGTCCGCTGCCGTGGTGATGAACGGGCCCGCGGCCACCGCCGGGTCCACCTTGAGCCGGCGCATGATCAGCGGCAGCGCCGCCCCCAGCGTGTTGGCGGCCAGCAGGCCCAGCAGCATGGCCAGGCCCAGGATCAGCGCCACTTCACCAATGCTGTGCTCGTGCAGGGCCTGCGCCTCGGCGCCCCGGATGGTCACTACCAGCACCGAGATCAGGGCCATGGCGGCGGCCAGCAGCACACCCACCAGCACCTCCATGCCAAAGATGCGCATGACCCGCTTGCGGTCGAAGTCCGGCGTCGAGATGGCACGAATCAGGATGCCCGCGCTCTGGGTGCCCACGTTGCCGCTGCTGGCAGCCAGCATGGTGATGTACGCGGCAAGCAACGGAAGCTGCGTGAACAGCGCGTTGTATTCCTGCTGGATCAGCACGCTGAAGGTACTGACCAGCACCAGCGAGACCAGCACAGTGGCGCGGCTGCGGAACTTCTTCAGCATCGGGGCGCCGAAGTAGTCGTCCAGTTGGGTAGCCACGCCGTGCATCTTGAGGATGTCCTCGGTGGCTTCTTCCTCGGCCACGTCGGACAGGTCGTCAAAGGTCACGATGCCCACCAGCCGCTGCTGCTGGTCCACCACGGGCAGGGCCACCAGGTCGTATTCGCGCAGCTTGTTCAGGGCCAGCTCGCGGTCGTCGTTGGTGTGCACACACGCCACGTTCTCGGTCATGAAGGTGCTGACCTTGTCCTCGGGCTGGGCGATCACGATGTCGCGCAGGCTGACCGTGCCGATCAGCCGCTGGCCCGAGTCAATCACGTAGATGACGTACACCGTTTCCACATCGCGGCCCACCTTGCGCACCTTGGCCACGACATCGGCGGCGGTAGCATCGGCGGGCACATGCAGGAACTCGGGCGTCATCAGGCGCCCGGCGCTGTTCTCGTGGTATTCCAGCAGGGCCAGGGTGCGCTTGCGCTCGTCGGCGGGCAGCACCTCCAGCAGGCGGCGCGTCACCTGGCCGGGCAGCTCCTGCAGCAGCTCGGTGCGCGAGTCCGCGGGCAGCTCGCTCAGCACGTGGGAAAGCACGTCGGGCTTGAAGTTCTCCAGCAGGTGCGTCTGCGAGTCCGGGTTCAGGTAATCAAACACCTCCGGCTGGCGGGCGCGGTCTACTGCCAGAAACGCCAGCACCTGCTGCTCCTGCGGCAGGCGCTCGACAATCTCGGCTACATCGGCGGCATGAAAGTCCTGCGAGAGCACGCGAAAGCCCGAGAAATCGCCGCTCTTCAGCATCTCGGCAATCTCGGGCCCGATCAGTTGCGCTAGGGTCATGGCGGCTCTCCAGCCGGGCGGAGTTTGGCATTCCCGTGGGCGCAAGGACAAGCCACAATTGCGCCCATGAGGGCGGTAAAGACAGTCTTTGCGTGCCTGCTGGCACTTGCCTCGGCGGTGCTGGGGTGGGCCACGCCCCGCGCCCAGGAGAACCTGCCCGCCATGCCGGCACCGCTGGTGCAGCCGGCGGGCGGCGTTGTGAGCCTGGCCTGGAGCCTGCCACGCGGCACACGGCTTGAGGCCGTGCTGGTGCTTCGCGCCCTGAAGCCCGATGGCGCGCTTGAAGAAGCGGCCCGCGTGCCGGTGACCAGCCTCTCCTGGCAGGACACCCAGGCGGCCCTGGGGGCGACGTACCTGTATCGCCTGCAGGGCCTGGCCGGCGGCGTGCTGACGCAGCCCTCGCCCGCCGTGGAGGTCACCGTGGGAGGCAGCGCGCGCCTGCTGCTGCGCGGGGGCAGCACCGGGCGCGCGGTCCTTGAGGTCACGCTTTTCCGGGGCGGCCGGCGCCTGTCGGCAACGTTCGTGCACGGCCCCGGCGACGCCATCGGCGACCTGCTGCACGTGCCTGAAGTGGGCGCCATCGTGGACTTCCGGCTGGGGCCGCGCCTTGGCACGCTGGCCCTGGCGCGCCGCACCGGCCAGGAGACTGCACGCGAGACCCTGCTGGACGCCGCCGGACAGCCGCTGACCGACCCGGCGGGACGGCCCATCCAGGGTGCCTTCCGGCTGCCCGGCGCCGAGCGCGAACTGCTGCTGGCCACGGTGCTGATGCCCGACGGAACCGCGCGCGAACTGGCCGAGGGCGAGTCCCTGGACCTGCCCAACAACCCGAGGTGACCATGGCCTTGCGTCTCTCTCGCGAGCCCGGCGGCGTGTCCATGTTGCTTGCCCAGCCGCGCTGGCTGGATCCGTTGGGCCTTTCGCCCGTGCTGGCCCGGGCCTTGGGCGTGCCGCGCTCGGATGCCCTGCGCGCCCTGCGGCTGCAGCGCGGCATTGTGCTGGAGGGCGTGCCTGCGGCCCGGGTGGCGGAGGTGCAGGCGGCGCTGGGCGCCGACGTTTCCGCCATCCCCGATGCCGAAGTACCGCTGCTGCCCAAGCCCATCCACGTCTCGCTGGCCTCATGCGAGGCGGACGGTTTCGCCACGCCTTCGGTGGCCGGGACGGGCCTGCCCAAGCTGTGGGACTGGAACGAACTGGCCCTGGTCTCGGGGGGCCTGCTGCTGGACCCGGCGCGCCAGGCAGCCGCTGCGGTCGAGCGCGCCGGCGCTGACGCCCTGAGCCAGGCCGCCGACCGGCAGGCCATTGCCGCCCAGCAGCTTGAAAAGGCCCGCCACCGCGTGTTTCCGCTGGGCGAGGAGCTGCGCCGCGCCGAGCCCGAGTTCGGCGCCGCCTTGCAGGCTGCCCTGCAGGGGGGCAAGGCGCTGCCCCAGCAGGAAGCGGCGGGTGGCTTCGGCAACCTCACCTTTGTGCTGGACCTGGTCTTCCTGCGGCCCTTTGAACGCCTGCGCCTGACCGAGAAGTCGCGGCTGGTGGGCCCGGCGCGCAGCTCCAGCACTGCCAAGACCGCCCATAACGACCTGACAGCCATTGCCCGCCACGCGGATTCCGCCACGCTGCCCGGCGCCACGCTGGCGCTGGCCTCGGGGGCTGATTCGGGTGATTACCTGTTCGACGACCTGGGCCAGTTTGACGACTACTGCCGCTGGGCCTATTACTGGCGCCTGCAGCGCCTGAAGTCGGAGTCCGCCGGAAAGGCAAGCACATGATCCACCGGGCATGGTTGGCAGCCGCAGTATTGTTGCTGGCAGCAGGCTGCAGCACCACCAAGGAGCCTGCCGGCGCCGCCGGCAACGATGCACCCAAGGGCAACGCAGCACCCGCGGGCAAATCGGCACCCGCGGGCAACGCCGCCCCGGCTGCCAAACCTGTGCAGCGCGAAGTGGGCTTTGCCACAGAGGACGGATGCAAGGTGGCGGGCACGCTTCACCTGCCGGTTGAGCGCCCGGTGGGCGCCGTGCTGTGTCTGCACCAGTACATGTCGGCCCGTGAAAGTTTCGACGCGGTGGTGCCGCTGCTCGTTTCAAAGTCGCTGGCAGTGCTGGCCATTGACCTGCGCGGGCACGGCAAGAGCGGCACGCAACAGGACTCGGACAAAGTCCAGGGGCGCGACCCCGCCCTGTTCGCGGCCATGGCAGCCGACGTGGCGGGGGCCGTGAACCTGCTGCGCGCCGAGCCCGGCCTGAAGGACGTGCCCTTGGGCATCCTGGGGGCAAGCGTGGGCTCGGGCCTGGCGTTGCAGTACGCGGCGCAGCATGAAGAGGTCAAGGCCCTGTGCCTGCTCAGCCCCGGCGACTACCTGGGCGTGCCGGCCTCGGAGTCCGCCCTGAAGGTGCACTGCCGGGTGCTGATGACCAGCGAAGACGCAGCAACAGCCGACCCGGTTTACACGTCGCTGTTCCGCGCGGGCAAAGTGCCCGAGTACCTGCAGGAAGGCGTGGGAGAAGCAGCCCGGCCCATCAAGCACCACGGGACGGACCAGTTCGGCCAGGGTTACGGCATTGAGGAGAAGCTGGCGGAGTTCTTTGCCGCCATGAAGGGCTGAAGCTTCGGGCGGTTTGAGGTTGTCGCGACCCTCCGCCTCGGCCTGACGCGACTCCGAGGCAAGACCGACGACTTAACTTCAGTGGATGCGGAGCAATAGCCAATGCGAAAGACCGGGGGCCTGATTGTTCTGCTGGCGGCGCTGCTGCTGGCCGGTTGCATTTCCACCCAGGAGCCTCCGCCCGAGATGCTGCCGCCCGCCGAGGCCCGCCAGGCACAGTTGACGCGCCTCTTTGACCAGCTTGGCAGTGCTGACGAGGCTTCTGCCAAGACAGCCGCGCGCGAAGCCGCCGGGGGCGACGACCGCGACCAGCGCTTCCTGGTCAGCTTGTGGGGCACCCGCGGCCGCAGCCCCGATGGCGCGCGCCGCCTGGGCCAGGCTCTCGCTTCAGGCAACCGCCACGACGAGGCTTTGGGCTGGCTGGAGCGCGCCTACCTGGCACTCGAGGCCGGCGACTCCCTGCTGCCCTGGCTGCGCTATGAAATGGCACGTGAGTACCTGGCACTTGGCCAGAAGGAACACGCCGTGAACCTGCTGGCCACCCGCCTTGGCGTGGAGCCCCTGCCCGCCGACCTGGAAGCTCGCTACGATGCCCTGCTGGCTGAGGCCGGGCGCGGCTGAACGTGCTTTGCCGGTGTCCTTGGCCGGTCGCCCGAACGGGCGAGAGCGGCACTTTTCGCGGCGAGGCACGGATGCAGCACTATCTGGACCAGACCCTGTTTCTGCTGGCGGAGCAACTTGCCGCCCTGGCCCTCCAGGAAGACGTGGGCCGCGGCGACCTGACCGGCAGCGTGCTCTTGCCCGCCGACGCGCAGGCCACGGCCGAGCTCATCATCAAGCGCGACGGCGTGCTGGCCGGCCTGCAGTGGCTGGAGATCGTCTTCAAGCGCCTGGACCCCGATGCCCGTGTGCAGTACGAGGCCGTGGACGGCGACCGCGTGCGCAAGGGCGCCGTGGCCGCCGGCGTCACGTGCCGACAGCCGGCCCTGGTCGCCGGCGAACGCACCGCCTTGAACCTGGTGCAGCGCCTTTCCGGCATTGCCACCCTGACGGGGCGCTTCATGGATGCCATTGAGGGCACCCGCGCGATGGTGTTTGACACGCGCAAGACCACGCCGGGCCTGCGAGCCTTTGAGAAGTACGCGGTGCGGTGCGGCGGCGGGGCCAACCATCGCATGGGCCTCTACGACGAGATGATGATCAAGGACAACCACCTGTATCTCAGCGGGCTGTCGCTGCCCGAGGCCATCGCGCGGCTGCGCGAGGCGCACCCCGGCAAGCGTCTCACCGCCGAGGCAGAGAACCTGGACGAGGCCAAGGGCGCCGTGGACGCAGGCGCCGACATCGTGCTGCTGGACGACTTCAGCCTGGAGGATATCCGGCGGGCTGTGGAGTACCGTGGCCTCGACGACGCCGACGTGCAGCGCACCCAACTGGAGGTCTCGGGCGGCGTGACGCTGGACAACGTGGCTGAGTACGCGCGCACTGGCGTTGAGCGCATCAGCGTGGGAGCCATCACGCACTCGGCGCCGGCGCTGGACATCTCCCTGAAGGTGCACAAGCCGGGGTAGCCCATGGCCCGCAAAACACCCCGCACCAACCCCTACCGGATGACCCGGCTCAACGACGTTGCCCACACCCTGAACATGATTGACTGGGACGGCAACCAGCCCACCGAGCTGGGCGAGCGCATCAACGCCTGGCGGCGTTGGGTGGCAGCCATGGCCATGTGCGGCGGCGACTGGAGCAGTGGGGCCGGCCTTTCCGAATCTCCAGCCAACCCGTAGCGCACCGTAACTGGGAAGCTCCTGTCCGCTTTTCGTGGTAACGGCGGCGCGGCTGCGACGCATGACTGACGCCGACAGCTGCCGCGTGGGGCCGTTACGTAACGTCAAACGGCGTTACGCCCGCCTTAGCACACTCTGCGCGCATCTCCGCTGCCTTGCGGGCCATGGCGGCCGTGTCGCCAACGGCTGCAAGCAGATCCGCGCCCCGGCACCAGTCAAGGCGGGCGTCGGCCACGCGGGCCTGGGCCAGCCGCAACAGGGACTGGTCACACAAGTGAAGCCCTTCCGAGCGGCGATTGCCCACTTCGCGGGCCATGCCAATGGCCTGCGCGAACAGCAGCTCTGCCTCCTGAAGCCGGCTGGTCCTGGCATACAGCACCGCCAGGTTGCCAAGCATGGAACCCTGGTTGCGTCGGTCGCCGGTCTCGCGGTGTATCGCCAGTGATTCGCCGAACGCACGCTCGGCTTGTGCATGTTTGCCGGCGTCGCGCCACAAGATGGCAAGGTTGCCGAGGGCAACTCCAAGTGTCACCCGGTCGCCGACTTCGCGGTGAATGTCCATGGCTCGCAACAGCAGTTGCTCTGCGTCCGCAAGGCGCCCCGCCTTGTGGCACAGGCCCGCGAGATTGTTCAGTGCCACCCCCTCGAACTGGCGATGCCCCACGTCACGCGCGACCGCCAGGGCCTGCAGGAGCAGGCCTTCCGCCTGCTGGACCCGTCCTGTCTCCATGTAGAGCAGCGCACGGTTGCCCAGCGCAACCCCTTCGCTGCGCTTGTCGCCGGCCTCGCGTGCCGCGCAGATGGATTGCTCGGCCGTCGCATCGGCTTGCTGTGTGCGGCCGGTCTGGTGGTATAGCAGTGCCAGCCCACCCAACCCGGCAGACTCGGCAACACGGTTTCCTCCCTCTCGGGCTGCGACGATGGCCTGCTGGAAGTATTGCTCGGCTTCCACCGTTTGCCCGGTAGCGAGACAGATGCGCGCTAGAGCACCGAATGCCCAGCCCTTCCTGCGCGGCGCAGTTGTCTGCTTGACGGCTGCAGCCGTAGCGCGGCAAAGACCCTCGGCCTCTTTCATGCGACCGGCAGCCCAGTGGACGTCTGCCAGGTCTCGGGCTGCCAGGAGTTCCATCCAATCGCTCTGCTGTTCGCGAGCGCACATCAGCACCTCTTCCAGTGCCGCCTGTGCGCCTTGCAGCCGGCCGTTCAACAGCATGATGCGGCCTGCCCGGCGCAGCGCTTCGCACCTTGCAAGTCCTTGCAAGCCGTCAGCCAGCGCCTGCCACAGCCGCGCGGCGGATTCGACGCGATAACTCAGCTCGGCGTGCTCGGCCGCGCGCTGCAAGTAGAGCCGCAACAGCTCAGGCGTTATGCCCGGCGAGGCACCCGCGGGGTGCACAACATCGGCAGAAAGGGCGATTGCGGCATGGGCGATCAACTCCTCCGCCACACTGTCCGTGGCATGCGGCAGGAACCCGGGCGGGTCAGCCGCGTCCAGGGGCGGTGGCTCGGGCGCGCGCCCGCCAAAGTGCGCCTCGATGAGCCCAAATGCCAGCGCATGAGCGCGCGCACGGTCGGTAGGAAGCTGCAGCGAATAGGCCGCGTCGCGCAGCAGCGCGTGCCGGAACATGTAAGCCAGCTCGGCGTGCATGCAGGCAATTCTAGCAGGCCGTTGAAGAAGTCGCCCGCCGCAACGTCTTCAACGGACTTCCAGTGCCCGGCTCGACGGGGGCGACTCCGACTGCTCGTCTTGCAGACTCAGGCCAGAGGCGGTTCCCCAAGTCGAGCACAGGTGTCCAGCATCCGCCGACGTGACTGCTGCAACTCGTCGTTACGTTCTGCCCGTTGCAAGCTGGCAACAGCCAGTTGCCAGGCGCCGACAGCGTCAACGCGCCTCCCCAACTGAAGCAGAGACAGGGCATGCTCCCACCGGACCGTTGCGAGCAGTGGCAGGTCAGACTCGCTGAGTGCCGCAACCGCTTCAGCCAGGCAGGACTCAGTTCCGGATGCGTCGCCGTTGGCGGCCCTGAAATGGGCCAGCTCACGCCAGCCAATGCCCACGACCATGGCGTTACCGATCGCGCCGGCCACGGAAAGGCACTCATACAGGAGCTTGACGGCTTCTTCGGTGCGCGAAGTACTGCTCAGCACCTTGGCCACGTTCCAGAGCGCGTATGCCTCAAGATCCCTCAGGTTCTCTGCTCGACTGTCTTTCAGGGCTTGACGAAGCCGCTCCTCGGCAATTGCGGGCTCCCCGTTCATCATGTCGAGGTTGCCAAGGTTGATGACTATGCTCAGCGCCGCGCGACGGTTTCCCATGGTGGTGAACAGCGCAGCGGCATGCTGGTTCAACTGCCGGCCGCGCTCGTAATGCCCTTGCCCTACGTAGTGATTTGCCAGCTTCGAACACGCCGCGGCTTCGTTGTACCGGTCGCCGCACGAGCGAGCGACCTGCAGCGCCTCCTCGCCCAGACGAGTGAACTCATCCAGCTTGTGCTCTCGCAAAGCGACTGCCGCAAGCGCATTCAGAGCAGCACCCGTGGCGCGTGCATCAGGAGCGGCACGTGCGATGACCAGCGCCTGGGATGCCAGCTCCTGCGACACGGCAAGCAGCCCACGCTGATAGGCAGCATGAGCCGCCTTGCACAGCGCGTCAGCCTGGCCGGGACTCAACATCCAGCGTGACGCGTGCATCCACAGTTCCTGCGCGTGCTTGAACTGCAGCGCCTGCTCGGTGCGGCGAGCTGCCCTAGTCAGGTACAGGACTGCCCCCAGACGCTGGTCTGCTGCCCCTGCTGCAGTTCCTTCCTGCTCCGCGGCGCACAGCGCATGATGGGCAAGCTCCACCGCCATGGCATCCGCTGCATGCTCGCGGTATGGCTCCGATGCGTCGCGCCACTCAACGCCGGGCTCGGGCGCGCGCCCGCCAAAAGCCTGCTCAATCAGTTGAAAGGCCAAGGCATGCAGCCTCGCGCGCTCGCCGGGTAGCTGCAGCTGATAGGCCGTGTCGCGCAGCAGCGCGTGCCGGAACAGGTAAGCCAGCTCGGCGGCAATCTCAGCCACAGCCCGATTGTAGGGGCCCGCCGCCCAAAAGCAGCGTCCTTTGCACGGCGATCCTCCCTTCGTGCCGTATCGCTGTGCTATGACCCGCCATCGGGCTGCTGCGGCGCGTCCAGCGGGGGCATGCCTGCAGTGGCGCATGCTTCTCGCATCGAGGCAGTCCTTGTGTTAAGTGCCTCGGTGTTCCCCAAGGTACGAAAAATGGCCGCGCCCTCTCGCCACGCTTGCTGTGCCTGCTTGATCCGTGCGGTGGCAATGAACAGGCCGGCCAGGTCGCAGAGTGTCGAAGCTTCGCCTTGGCGGTTGCCCACCTCGCGGTGGATGACCAGGGCCTCTTGGTACGTCTCTTCAGCCTGCGCCAGGCGCCCGGACATCTCATAGACGACCGCCAGGCTGCCCAAGGTCGCGCCCTCAAATCTGCGGTCCCTTACTTCACGCAGGATTGCCAGGCATTGATGAAACGCTTGCTCAGCTTGGGGCAGGCGACAGGTGTGTTGGAGGATGCTGGCCAGGTTTCCCAGCGTGATAGCCTCAAAGCGGCGATTGCCGACCTCGCGGTGGATCGCGAGCGCTTCGCAGTACACCGCCTCTGCTTGCTCTTTGCGCCCGGTTTTCTGGTAGACAATGCCCAGGTTGCCTATCGTGACGCCCATCTGGCGGCGGTCCCCAACGCCACGGCTGATTTCCTGGGCTTCCGCGTAGACACGTTCAGCCTGCTCCAACCGCCCGGTAAGCTGGTAGACCAGCGCAAGGTTGCCCAGCACACTGCCCTCGGAGCGCCGATTGCCGACTTCGCGGTGGATGTCCAGCGCTTGGCAGTACGTGCGTTCGGCCTGCTCCATGCGCCCGGTGAGCTGGTAGACGTTGCCCAAGCTAGCCAGCGAAGTACCTTCAACGCGCCGGTTTCCGACTTCACGGTGAATTGCCAACGCCAGCGCGTGCGTGCGCTCTGCCGGCTCCATGCGCCCCGTGTTTTGGTAGACAGTAGCCAATGTGCCCAGGGCAATTCCCTGCAGGCGCCGGTTCCCGCATGCCTCGAGAATCGCCAGGGCGCCTGCCAGCAGTTCCTCGGAAAGGACAGGCCGCCCAGCCAGGAGCCACGCTTCGGCAGCGCGCCGAAGTGCCTCACCCCTGGCAGCGCCCTCGGCAGACTCGGCCAGCTCCTGCCAGCTGCGGGCTTCTGCCTCTGTTCGGAATTGCCGCTGGGCGTAGAGGGCCGA
>JADLBZ010000131.1 GCA_020847415.1 Planctomycetota bacterium | reverse complement strand
TCAGGCAACCACGCCGTCCCGGCGCAAGGCCGCAATCTCGCGCTCGGCAAAGCCCGCCTCGGCCAGCACGCAGCTGGTGTGCTCGCCGTAAGCCGGCGAAAAGGGCAGCTCGCCGCCGTGCCGGGCCCGCCAGTCCGTCTCCACGGCGGCGGGGGGCAGGCGCACCTGCCGACCGTCGGGAGTGCGTGTAACCAGGCGCGTTTCCTGCACAAAGGGCAGGTCCGCCACCTGTTCGATGGGAGTGATGGGCGAATGCGGAATGGCAGCCTCGGCCAACACCGCCGCGATTTCGGCGCCGGGGTGCGCGCCGGTGAGGGCCGCAATGCGACGGTGCAGCTCCTCCTGGTCGGCCCGGCGGCCCTCGTTGGTGGAAAAGCGCGCTTCGGCCAGGGCGGCAAACATGGGACAGGCCACGAAGCGCGCCCACTGGGCATCGCTGCCGATGGCGACGTAAATGAAGCCGTCCGCCGTGGGGTAAGCATTGACGGGGATGAACTGCCGGTGCCGGTTGCCGTTGCGGCGGACCTCGTCGGGCGGGCTGCCCATGTCCAGCATGGGCAGGAAGGTGTGCAGCCATGACACGGCGGCGCGCGCCATGGAGATGTCAATCTGGCGCCCGCCGTGACCGCGCTCGCGCTCGAGCATGGCGTGCATCACCTGGGCAAAGAACTCGTCGCCGGCCTTCAGGTCAATCAGGGGCGGGCCGCACTGGGTGGGCGGGGCGGTGCGCTCGCCGGTGAGGTCCATGTAGCCGCACAGGGCCTGCAGGGCGGGGTCGTAGCCCGGCACGTCGGGGTACTTCAGGCCCATGGCCGAGATCGAGCACCAGATCAGGTCCGCCCTGGCGGCCTTCAGCGTCGCGTAGTCCACGCCCAGTTCGGCGTGGTGGGCGGGCATGGTGTTGGTGCAGAAGACATCGGCCTGCAACCGGCCCACCAGGCGCTGCAGCACCTCGCGGCCGGCGGGGGTTTTCAGGTTCAGGGCCAGGGCTTCTTTGCCCGCGTTGGGGGCCACGAAGTAGCTGTGGCGGTCTTCGCCGGCAAAGGGCCGGCCGATGTAGCGGTTGGGGTCGCCGCGCGACTTGCGGCCTGGTAGCGGGGTGGGCTCAATGCGGATCACCCGCCAGCCCAGGTGCACAAGCCGCAACGTGCCGTAGGGCAGGCTCAGGGCCTGTTCCAGGCTGATCACCACGGGTTGTTTCGTGCTGCCGGGCATCAGAACCTCACGGGCTCCTGGTAGCTGCCAAAGACATCCTTCAGGGCGCGGCACACCTCGCCCACCGTGGCGTAGGCCTCCACGGCGTCAATCACGGCGGGCATCACATTGCGCCCTTCGCGTGCTGCGGCGCGCACGGCCTCCAGGCGGCGGGTTACGTCGGCGGCGTCGCGGCGGGCGCGCACGGCGTTCAGGCGCTGGATCTGCTTGCGGGCCTCTTCGTCGCGGTAGGGGTGGAACTCGACCGGCCGCTGCTCCTCCTGCTCGCGATAGATGTTCACGCCCACCTTCTTGACCTCGCCGGACTGCTGCTTGCGTTCGCGGTCCCAGGCGTGGCGGTTGACCTCGGCCTGCACGCGGCCCTCGGCCACTCCCTGCACGATTCCGCCGCGGGCGTCCAAGTCCGCCACGATGGCTTGAATCTTGGCCTCCATCTCGTTGGTCAGGCTTTCAATGAAGTAGCTGCCCGCCAGCGGGTCCACGGTATCGCACAGGCCGATCTCGTGGATCATGATCTGCATGGTGCGCAGCGACAGCCGCGCCGCATGCTCGCTGGGAATGGTGTAGGCCTCGTCGTAGCTGCACAGGGCCATGGTCTGGGCGCCGGAGAGGGCGCTGGCCAGGCCGTAATAGGCGCCGCGCACGATGTTGTTTTCCGGCTGTTCAACGGTGAGGCCGCCGCCGCCGCCGCCCGCAATCATGCGCATGTGCATGGCTCGCGGGTCTTTGGCGCCGAATTCGTCGCGCAGGATGCGGGCCCACAGGCGGCGCCCGGCGCGGAACTTGCAGACCTGCTCCCACAGGTTGCCGTAGATGTCGAAGTTGAAGGTGATGGTGCGGGCCACCGCGTCGGCATCCAGGCCGCGCTGAAGCACATGTCGCATGTAGGCCCGGCCGATGGCCAGCCCGTAGGCCATCTCCTGCGCCGGCGAGGCGCCGGACTCGCGGATGTGGTGGCCGCACACGCTGACCGCGCTGTACTTCTGGGCGTGCCTGGCGCAGTACTCGATGGTGTCGCCCACCAGCCGGATCGAGGGCTCGACGGGAAAGATCCAGGTGCCGCGGCCGATGAACTCCTTGAGGATGTCGTTCTGGGCGGTGCCGCGCAGGGTGGCCAGGTCGTAGCCGCGCTTGCGGGCCATGGCGAAGTACATGGCCATGATGGGCACGGCGGAGCCGTTAATCGTCATGGAGACGGTGATGTCGTTCAGCGGGATGTCGGCAAAGGCCTCCTCCATGTCGGCCAAGGTGTCCACCGCCATGCCCACGCGGCCCACTTCGCCTTCCGCCATGGGGTCGTCGGAGTCCAGGCCGCACTGGGTGGGCAGGTCAAAGGCCACGTTCAGGCCGGTGTTGCCGTTCTTGATCAGGAACAGGAAGCGCTCGTGGGTCTCGGCGGCAGTGCCGAAGCCCGAGTACTGGCGCATGGTGAAGGGGCGCTCGCGGTACATCAGCGGGTGGATCCCCCGGGTGAAGGGGAACTCGCCCGGTCGGCCGATGCCCGCGTCGCCGCCCGAGGCGGCCAGCTCGGCGGGGCCGTACACGGGCTTGATCTCCAGCCCGGATTCCCAGATGACCGGCCGGTTCTCGCTCATCGCTGCACCTTTTCCTGCACGAACTTCACGATCTGCTCAAAGGGCGTCGAGGTGGGAAACACGCCGGCCGCGCCCAACTCGCGCAGGGCGGGCACGTCCTGGGGCGGGATAATGCCGCCCACCAGCACCAGCACATCGGCGGCCCCTTCCTGCGCCAGCAGGCTGCACACCTTGCGGGTGAGGGGCAGGTGGGCGCCGGACAGCACGGAAAGCCCCACCACGTCCACGTCTTCCTGCACCGCGGCGCGCACGATGGCCTCGGGCGACTGGCGCAGGCCGGTGTAGATCACTTCCATGCCCGCCTCCATGAAGGCGCGGCAGACCAGCTTGGCACCCACGTCGTGGCCATCCAGGCCGGGCTTGGCCACCAGCACGCGGATGGGCCGGGTTGCCGTGTTCATCGGGTCATCCCCCTTGCCAGGTTGCCGCGCAGGATCTCGGACGTGCCGCCGCCGATCAACGTGAAGCGTGCGTCGCGCAAGTAGCGCTCCACGGGGTACTCCGCGGCGTAGCCGTACGAGGCCAGCACGCGGCAGGCTCGGTCGCAGATTTCCACGGCCTTCTCCGAGGCAAACAGCTTCGCCATCTGCGAGCCCTCGGTGTTCTCGGCCCCGCGCATGCTGTTCCAGGCTGCCCACAGCACAAGCGCCCGCGCCGCTTCCAGGCCGGTGCGCATCTCGGCCAGGTGGGCCTGCACCGCCTGGAACTCGCAGATGGGCTTGCCGAACTGTTTGCGCTGGCGGCTGTAGGCCAGGGAGTCTTCAAAGGCTGCGCGGGCAACGCCCAGGGACAGGGCGGCCGTCATGAGGCGGATCTCGCACAGGATCTCGCGCAGGCTTTCCATGCCGGCGCCCCGGGTACCCAGCAGGCAGGCGGGGGCGTCCTCGAAGCTGACTTCCGAGGTGGGCGAGGCGCGCACGCCCATCTTGTCGATGTCGCGGCCCACCAGCAGACCGGGGGCCCCCTTCTCGAGCAGGAAGATGCTGAGTTCGCGCTCGCCGGTGCGGGCGAACACCGTGAACATGTCGGCCACCGGCGCTGAAGTAACCCAGGTCTTGCGGCCGGTCACGCGCCAGGAGCCGTCCTTCTCGACGGCGCGGGTGGTCATCGAGAACAGGTCGCTGCCTGAGTCGGGCTCGGTCATGCAGATGGCGCCGATCACCTCGCCGCGCAGGGCCGGGGCCAGCAGCCGCTGCCGCAGCTCGCCCCGCGCGTGGCGTTGCACAAAGAAGGTGCCCATCAACGACTGCATGGTGCAGGAGGCCGCCACCGCGAGGCTGCCGCGGGCAATTTCCTCGACGGCCAGCAGGTAGGACAGCAGGTCGGCCCCGTTGCCCTCCGGTGCCGGGTAGCGCATGCCAAAGAAGCCCAGCTCGCCGGCGCGCCGGAACAGCGCCGCGGGAAAGCGCGGCTCGCGGTCCAGCTCGGCGGCCAGGGGGCGCACTTCCTTGTCCGCAAACTCGCGGAACAGGTCGCGCGTGGCCTGCTGCTCGTCGGTCAGCGAGAAGTCCAGCACATCAGGCCTTTCCGCCCCGCAGCTTCGCGGTTTCTTTCTCGTCCAGCGCAAGGGTGGAGGGGTTGACCGCCACGCCGTAGACCTCGCGGGCCGCCTTGATGCTGATGATGCCGTCCTGCACCTCAGCCAGCACTCTGCCGGCGGGGCGCTCGCGGGGGTTGCCGTAGCCGCCGCCGCCGCCCGCCTCCTGCACATAGACGGTGCCCTCAGGCACGCCGGGGACAATGTCCTTGGTGGTGGGCCGCTGGCGCGTGCCGTCGGGCTTGCGCAGCTCGATGAAGTTCAGGGTGCCGTCGCCGCCCCCGAACAGCCCGAAGGCGGGCTCGATGTCGCCGTCACCGAAGGTGACGATCTGGGTGGCCTTGCCTCCCATGCGGTAGACGGTTT
>JADLBZ010000130.1 GCA_020847415.1 Planctomycetota bacterium | reverse complement strand
CGATCACTCCTTCGCGGTTCCACTTCAGGAACCAGCGATGCACGGTCTGGAACGGCGGATACCGGAACGGCAAGTCCTTCCAGCGGGCACCTGTCTGGAGCACCCAGAGTACGCCATTCAGAGCCTGTCGCCGCGACACTGAGGGACGGCCCTTGCCATCGGCGCGACGCGGCTTAACGGGAATCAACGGCTCGATGCGAGCCCATTGCGCGTTTGTAAGGTCCATGCCGACTGTATCGGCAGCCATGACCCCGCTACTTTTGGGTCTTCGAGAAGGGTTCTAGGCTGACGATGTGTGCAAAACAGGCCGGGCGTCATGCCCCGGCCTGTTTCATATGTTGTGGCGCCGCCTACGGTGCGCCCAGCTGGCCCGCGATCACGTCTTCCGGTGCACCCGTCGCAACAGATACCACGCGGCCGTCCACAATGCGCGCCACGTAGCTGCGGGTCTTGCGGTCCGCGGGCAACTGGCCCGAAAGCTCGGCGGGCAGGTGCGTGTCATAGGCGCAGGCGACCACGACCCGCTCCTGCTCCACGGCGGATTTCACGGCTGGCTGGCTGGACATGCGCTGGACCAGCGACTCGCACGACCATTAGTGCGGCGGCGGCGAGACAGCCAGCAACAGGGGGATGCCCTGCTCGCGGGCAAGGGCGCTGGCGGCGGCGAAGTCGCCGGTAATGCGGCCTTCGGCCTTGGGCAACTCGCGGATGACCAGCGAATACAGCAGCGCCCCGCCCAGCACGGCCACGGGCAGCAGGAAGTGCAGCTTGGACCAGATCCACTTCATGCGCGAGTCCTGTCGGCGCGGCGACCCCGGTGCGGGGTCTCCCTGCAGGGTAAACAGCCGCGCCGCCCAAGCTATTCCACGGCCCGCCCCCGCGCAACGCGCCGCCCCGGTCCATTGCATCCTGCCCAACGCCGGGCTGGGTTACCCCGAATAAACTCGATAACTGCATGGTTATATAGTAAGCACGATGCGGGGGGAGGTCTCATGCGTTGGCGAAACTCGATCCTGTGGGGCACGGTTCTGGCTGTGGCCGGCGCGGCAGCCCTCTGGTTCCTGATCTTCAAGCCGGTGCCGGTCTTTGTTCATGAGGTTCAGCGCGGGGATGTTCAGGAGCAGTTCCCGGGCACCGGGTCCATCGAGTTCGAGCGCGTATCCGCCCTGGGTTTCGAAATCCCGGGCCGGATCATCAGCATCCACGTGAATCAGGGGGATCGGGTCAAGGCCGGGCAGCTGCTGGCCGGCCTTGATACCGACGTGGTCCGCGCCGAGGAGGCCGCCGCGGCAGAAGACGTCGAACTGGTACGGGCCTCGCTGGATCGCCTGCGCGCCGATGTCGCCAGGGCCGGCGCCCAGCACGATGGCGCCGTGTCGCATGCCACGCGCCAGGAAGAGGCTTTCCGCGCTCACTCAGTGTCGCAGGACGCCCTGGACCAGGCCGTTGAGCGTGTTCGTGTGGCCGAGGCCGAGCTTGCCCGCGCCAAGGCTGCGCTCAGTGAAGGCGAGCGCAAACTGGCCTGGTCCGCCAAGCAGCTGGAGGCGGCACGCGCCAGGCTGGCGCGGGGCAGTCTGGTCAGCCCGGTTGATGGACTGGTGCTGGCCAGGCTGGCCGAGCCCGGCGACGTTGCCGTGACCGGCGGCGTGGTTCTGCGCGTGGGCGAAACTTCTGCCGTCTGGGCCAGCGTCTGGGTGGACGAGTCGTTTCTTGCGAAGCTGCGCCCGGGCCAGCCGGCCCGTGTTTCGCTGCGCTCGTCGCCGGAGAGCGCCCTGGAAGCCTCGGTGCTGCGCGTCGGGCTGGAAGTTGACCGCGAATCCCGCGAACTGGTGGTGGACATGCTGATCCCGCAGGCGCCGGCAACGCTGGCTGCCGGGCAGCGGGCCGACGCCGTCATTCTTGGTGATCTGGCCCGCGACGCGGTGTTCGTGCCCTCGGCCTATCTGCTGACGCGCGGCGGGGCTTCGTGGGTCTGGGTGGACGACGGCGGCCGGGCCGCCTTGCGCGAAGTGAAAACCGGAGTGCAGAGCCGCGAGCGCATCGAGATTCGCCAAGGCCTGCAGGAGGGCGAACGCGTGATCCGGCCTGCACCGGGTACGGTGACGGGCCTTGCGGACGGCACTCGTATCAGCATCCAGGAGTCCCAGCCATGATGGACCTCGCCGTGAGGGACATCCGCCACGACCTGGGGCGCTTCGTGCTGACCGCGCTGGGCCTGGGCATGCTGCTGTCCGTCGTCCTTGCCATGACCGGCATCTACAACGGCATGGTGGTGGACGCCACCGTGCTGCCGGACACGCTGGGGGCGGACTTGTGGGTTGTGCAGCGGGACACCAAGGGTCCGTTTGCCGAGAGCTCCCGCGTGCCGCTGCGGCTGGCGGAGCGGCTCAGGGCCGTGCCGGGAGTGTCCAGAACGCGTGGCTACGTCTCGTTCAACGTCCAGGAGTCAGGGCCCGACGGCAAGGTGCAGCGCTTCATGCTGGCCGGGCTTTCCTGGCCGGACGACACCGGCGACCGGCTTCAGCTTGCCCAGGGCAGGCCTCTGCGCGCCCCGCACTACGAAATCGTGGCAGACGCCTCCCTGGGCCTGCCCCTGAGCACTCAACTGCGCATCGGGCGGGACCTGTTCACGGTGGTCGGCGTAACCAGCGGCATGGTGAGCTCGGGCGGCGACCCCATCCTGTTCGTCAGCGTGGCCGACGCGCTGAACATCCAGAACGATCTGTCCAACGAAGCTCTCCGGCTCGAGGGTGAGGCGCGCCTGGCGCGCATCCGGCGCAGCGAATACGGGCGCGACCCCGCCAGCCTGGCCCGTGCCGGGCAGCCGGGCCTTCCCGCCCTGACGCCGCCGCCGGTCAATGCCGTGCTTGTGGACCTCGAGCCCGGGCAGGATGCCGCGGGGGTTCGCGAGCGGCTGGAGCAGTGGCCGGACATCAGCGTGTACACGCTGGACGAGCAACGCGGGCTGCTGGTGCGCGGCGTCATTGACCGCGCCAGGCGGCAGATCGGGCTGTTTCGCGCCTTGCTGGTCGCCATCTCTGCCATCGTCATGGGGCTGATCGTGTACACCATGACGCTGGACAAGATGCACTCGCTGGCGTTGCTGAAGCTGCTGGGCGCCAGGCGCCGCGTGATCCTGCGCCTGATCCTGGAACAGTCCCTGCTGCTGGGCCTGCTTTCGTTCTTTGTGGCGCTTCTGATCGGCGAGTTGCTGTTCGGGCAGTTCCCGCGGCGCGTGCTGGTGGCAGATGGCGATCGCCTCTCGCTGGCTGCCGTGGTGGCCGGAATCTCGGTGGCCGCAGGAGTGGTCGGCCTGCGCAAGGCCATGACGGCCGACCCCAACCAGGTGCTTGCATCATGACCACTCCGGCGCGCGAAACCGTGTTGCACGCAGAGAATCTCTCCAGGGTCTACGGCGAGGGGAACATGCGTGTGGAAGCACTCAAGCCGACTTCGTTCGCGGCCCGCGCCGGAGAAGTCATGGCCATCCTCGGGCCCTCGGGCTCGGGCAAGTCCACCCTGCTGACGATCCTGGGCTTGATCAACCCGCCGACCACCGGCTCGCTACGCATCGGAAACGTCCAGGTCATCGAGAACGGACAGCCGCGCACCAGCCTGGAACGCCAGCGACGCCAGCAGATCGGCTTCGTATTCCAGCGCTCCAACCTGATTCCCTTCCTTACGGCCCACGAGAACGTGCGCCTGTCGCTGGAGCTGGACGGCGTCAGCTCCAGCGAATCCCGCGGACGGGCTCGCGCCATGCTGGAGAATCTGGGCCTCGGGAAGCGGCTGGACTCGCTGCCGGCGCGGCTGTCCGGTGGCGAGGCCCAGCGTGTGGCGATAGCCCGCGCATTGATACACCAGCCCTCGGTCGTGCTGGCGGATGAACCCACGGCATCACTGGACAGCGGGCGCGGGCGCCAGGTCATGGAACTGTTCCGGGACGCCGCGCACTCCCAGGGGGCCGCGGTGCTGGTGGTGACCCACGACCACCGCACGCTGGACCTGGTGGATCGCATCCTCGAAATGGAGGACGGCACGCTTACGGAGCGCGCCTCAGCCGGCACGGGCGCCCACACTTGAGCGGCATGAACCGGCCGGCGGCAACTTCTTCTGCAGCGACGCGGCACCATTGGCATAATGCCATCCGTGCGCAAGGCCTTTGATCTTCGTCCCCTGGAAAGCGGCGACATGCTGTCGCGCGCCTTTGCGCTATATTCGGGCCGCTTCGTCACCTACCTGCGCTGGGCGCTGCTGGCGGGCTTCCTGCCGGTGGGGGCGCTGGCTGTGTTGCTGTACTTCGGCCTTTCTCCCTATGCGCACCTGGACCACCACTCCGCACGCGAGCCATCGCTGTACTCACCCAGCGCATACTCGCTGTACCACTGGTTGCTGAAAGTGGCCGTGCTGCTGACGACGCTGGGCCCCCTGGGCGCCGGCGTGACCTACCTGGGCGCGCGCTACTACGTGGGCGGAGACCCGACTCTCGGAGACGTCTTCCGGGCTGTCCGGGCGCGTTTTGGCCATATGGCCGGTGCGGTGCTGCTGCACCTGGGCGTGGTGTTGGGCATCACCCTGGTCTGCTATGGCCCGGCGGTGCTGTACGCCGCCGAAAGCAAGGCCGGCGCCGCCGCCATCGCCATCCTGCTCTCCACGCCCGCCTGGATCGGCATCATGTGCTGGTACGTGGGGCGATTCAGCCTGAACCTGCCGCTGGTCATGCTGGACGATGCCGAAGCCGGGCACGCCTTCTCGCGCGCCAGCCAGCTCAGCAAGGGCTTTCGCTGGCGGCTGGTGGGCCTGACCTGGGCCGTGGGCCTGGTGGTGGGGCTGCCCGCCGTGCCGGGGCTGCTGGGCGTACCGGGCCTGGTTGCGCAATACCTGCTGGTGGAAGCACGCCTGGCCCTGGTGGGAGACCTGGTGCGGCTGGGCTGGGATGCCGTGCTGGCGCCGCTGTACTTCCTGCCGCTGGTGGTCTACTACTTTGACCAGCGCTGCCGCAAGGAAGGCTACGACCTCGCGGTGATGGCGCGCAACTTCGGCATTGAGGAAGCCCAGTTGCTTCACTACGGCATGAACCCCCGGCTGGGTTACCAGCCGCAACACATCTCGGCTGCAACATCCGCGCCGACGCTGCGCCCGGAGTGGCGGCGTCCTGTGCGCCCGGTTTCCGCGCCCGCCGCGCGGCGTGTCCCCCCGGCCCGATGAACCCACGCCCACTGTTGTGGTTGGCCCTGCTTGCGGCGCTGTCCCTGGGCGCGGGCGGGACTCTGCGCGCGCAGGAAACGGCCGAGCAGGGCGATGCCCGGCGAATTGTGGACCAGCCGCCCTACCGTGGCTATCGCGTCGAGAAACGCCCGGCGCCCGTGCCCCCGGAAAACGGGGAGTTCGAACCCGGCGGCGGCTCCGGTGACGGGCAGCAGGGCCCCTCGCACGGGTATCAGCGTGGCGGCGGCGCGGCCGGGCCCCGATCTGACCCCGAGATTGACGGCCCGGAGTTTGACGGCGGCGGGGGCAGTGGCGCGGCGTGGAACGCGCCGGCGTGGCTGGGTGCCGCCATGGAAGTACTGATCTGGGCGGTATTGGGTGTGGCGGTGCTGGTGGGCCTGTTCCTGGTCATCAAGGCTCTGCTGGGCATCAAGTGGAGCCGCAAGGCAAAGTCCGCCAAGGCCAAGGCGGCCAAGAAGGCAGTCCAGGGCCAGGCAGCCCCCGTGGAAGAAACGCCGGAGCTGGAGCTTGGCCCGGAGTTCGAGGACGCGCTGGTTGCGGCCCGGGCTGACCTGGAGAAGGCGCTTGCCGCGGGCGACTACGCGCGCGCCGCCCTGTTGCGCTGGCGCATCTTCTGGCTGGAGGCCGGGTGGCGCGCCTGTGTGGAAGAGGCCGAGGTGCGTACCTGGCGCGACGCGCTGGCGCTGCTGCGCGAGACCGAGCTGCGCATTCGCATGCGCGGGCTGTTGCGCACCATTGAAAACGTGCGCTACGGCAAACACCTGCCCGCAGCCCATGAATTTGAGACGTTCCGCGCCGAACTGGACCACATCCCGACCCGGGGGGTGCTGCAATGAGCACGTCCTCGACACGCAAAGAGACGCTGATCCGGTGGTCGGTGCTGGGAGTGTTCCTGCTGGTCACGGCAGTGTGGATGGTGCAAGCTGCCCTGAAGGGCCCGCAGTTCCCGGACAACTACACCAACGGCTACTCGCACTCGCCGGGCGGCCACACGGCGCTGGTTGAGTTGCTGCGCAAGAACGGGCGTACCGTGCGGATCCAGTCCGGGGATCTGTCCCTGCCCGAGTCCGGCGACACGTCATTCCGCGACACGCTGGTGCTGCTGGAACCCGATGCCGCGTTTATCGGCGAGTTCGAGGACGAGTACGAAGACGTGTTTGCGCAGGCCCGCAGCCGCGGCGGCAACCTGGTGCTGGTGCTGCCCAAGTACACATACGAAGAAGGGCCCGCCGGCAACGCCGGTGAAGTCGTGCTGTACGAGGACCTGCTGCCCGTGCAGGACCCTCAGCTCGCGCTGGCCAAATCCGGGTGCGCAGACCGGCTGCGCCTGAAGCGAACCTCGGGCCCGGTGGAGTGTGAGTTCACGCCGGCGACTCCCGGCGGGTTCAAGCGCGAGGCGGTGACGGCCCGTCGCGAGGCGCCGGTGCAGGTGTTTGATGCGCCGCGCGGCTGGGGAGGCATGGAAGTGCTGGCCACTACACTGGATGGTGACGCCCTGGCGGTGCGTCTGGATGGCGACTCGCACCGGGGCAAGGGCATCATCCTGGTCAGCGACCCTGAGGTCTTCACGAACCAGCACCTGGCCGAACCCGGGGCCGCCGCGCTGGCCATGCACATTTTTGCGCACACGGACACAAACGGCACCCTGGTCCTGGACGAGACCCTGCACGGCTACTCTGCCGACGCCTCGGTCGAGTACCTGGCGCTGACGCCGCCGGGGCTGTGGGTCACCCTGGCCGCGCTGCTGCTGCTGTTGTTGTTCGGGTGGCGGCAGGCCACTGTGCTGCGCCCCGCCGAGGCCGAGCCCCAGGACCGCCGGGCCCGCGTGTACGCCATAGACGGCCTGGCTCGCATGATGCTGCGCGCCAGGGACCACCATGCCGCTGCCGTGGCCCTGCATCGCCGCGCGCAACTGCTGCTGGGCCGGGGTAGTACCTCGGTGCAAGAGGCCGGGGCCGCCACGAAGCGCTCGAACACCGCCGTGCTGGCTCGCCTGCCCCTGCACGGCGACGAAAGCAGCGAGGAGCGGCTGGTCAACACGGCGCGCCGCGTGTTGCACATGGTCCGGACCAGCGAACAGCCGCCGGACAGCGCGACCAACTCCTGAAGAAGCCGCCACGCCGGGTGCCCACGCTGCAGCTACAGCAACCAACACCCTAGAGCCGCTCGTGGCGCTGGCTGGCGCCGTCTGGGCACGCCAATCTCCTGATTGGCGTAGTGCGCCTTGCCGCCTGCCGGTCAGGAGACCGGCGTTCCCAAACGGCAAACGCCAAACAACGCCGACCGACCCCGGTAATCGCCGCCGGTTATTGTTTCCGCGCCAGCATTGGGCAGTTACAGAGCCACCGGCGGCAAGGATCGGCGTGTTCGAACCACCCAAGAACAAGCTGCGGCGGGAAGATATGCGCCATGCAGGAAGCGTCGAGCACCCGCTGTTGCAGCTCGGCGCCGCCAGGCCGCACAAGCCCCGGCCCGGCCCCTTGCGTTTACTTGTCCAGCGTCACCACCACGGCGTCGCAGGGCTCTGCCCCCAGCCGCCGGTACCCGTGGTCCGGCGTCGCGTCAAAGTACACCGCGTCGCCGGCCTCCAGGGTGTGCACGTCGCCGCGCCAGGTCAGCTCCAGCCGGCCGCTGATCACATAGATGAACTCAATGCCCCCGTGCTGGTGCGAGAACCGCGTCGGCCCCTCAATCTCCCGGAAGTGCGCCAGAAAAGCGTGCAGCCGCGGCTCGCGCGCGGCGTACTCCAGCGCCTCAAACGTGTAAGGCACCGGCCTCGCGTCGGCTGTGGCGGGCAGGGCCTTGCGCTCAGCCTTGCGGGAAAGGGCAAAGGCATAGCGCTTGGAGTGGTCTTCAAAGAAGTACTCCAGCCCCACGGAAAAGACCAGCGCGATGCGCGTCAGGGTGGGCAGGGTGGGAATCAGCTTGCCGCTTTCGATCTTCGAGAGCAGCGCCGCCGACAGGCTGGTGTGCGCGCCGAGTTCAGTCAGCTTCAGGTTCCGGCTTTGCCGAAGCTGGCGGACCTTTTCGCCGATGCGGTAGGCCGAAATCTCGTTCTCGATGGTGTCCGAGGCCATCACTTCCTGCCTTTCAGTTCACGCGCAAATGCTTGAGATGGCTAGCGTTGCGCCTCGCACTTACAAACTCTCCAGAACGTGGATTCATTGCAAGAAAAAATCTTTGATCTTCAGGAAATATCCTGTGAGGCAACTTGGTTTTCTCCATGCGCAAGACGCACAGCAAACCACTACCAACCCAGGAACCACAGGAGACCTGCCATGAAGCCCATCTTTGCCGTCGCCATTGTCGCCGCTGCCCTGTTTGTCGGCGGCTGTGCCACCAGGATGTCCGACAAGCTGCAGAGCAGCTACGGGACTGCCGCAGTAACTGAAGAAGTGACCATGGAGTACCGGGTGTATCTGCCGCCCGGCTACGAGTCCGACGCCGGCCGGTCGTACCCGCTGATGGTGTATTTCCACGGCGGCGGCGGCAGCCACCGTACCTGGGGCAAGAAGGGCGGGCTGGGCGAGATCGCGCTGCCCTACATGGAACGCGAGGAGTTCGGCCCCTTCATTGTGTTGAGCCCCACGGTAGGCGAGATGGAGATCATCACCGGCGAGGCCGAGCGCACGCTGATGCAGGACGTAATCCCGCGCGTGCAAGCCAGCTACCGCACCAACGGCACCACGGTGGCTTTCGGGCACTCCATGGGCGGGCTGCACGCCCTGATGCTGTCCTTGCGCCACCCGGAGGCCTTTGATGCCGTGGCCGCGGCCAGCCCCTTCGTCTATGACGTCTCTCCCTACCAGGACGCCGCGACGCAGCAGGAGTTTGAGCGCCGCTACGGCGGCGGGTTCTTCCTGGGCCGCTGGCAGGACGGCGTCGAAGACGTGTTCGGCAACCAGCGCGAGTTTGAGGCCCACAGTCCCTTCGAGCTGATCCGTAGGGCCGATTCCCGCCGCGTCAACTTCCCCCTGTTCCTGACCTCCGGCACCCGCGACCAGATGGGCCTGTTCCCCCAGAACGAGCGGCTGCACGAAGAACTGAAGCAGCGAGGCATTGCCCACGAGTGGGTGGTGCAGGAGGGCGTCGGGCACTCCACGGTGGCGCTGCCGCAGATGTACGACTGGCTGCACCGGCAGGCCACGCAGAAGGGCCTGGTCAGCACAGGCGGCGGCCGGTAGCCCCGGCAACAAACCGCAGGACAGTACGGGAGGGCAGCAGCCCTCCCGTACTGCATTTGGGGCCGCTGCCGGGAATACCCGGGGAAGCACTCCGATGTTCTAATGCGGCCCGGGCAATTGCTTCCCGTTGTCGAAGGCGCCGCGCGCGACTTCCGCAACGGCCAGCCAGGAGAACGCCATGGCCGGCGCCGTGATGCAGTCCCCCATCCAGCTCGAGCAGAACGAGGCCGAGAACATCGAGCGCATCCGCGAGCTCAAGCGCGCCCGCGGCGACTCGCTCATCATTCTGGCCCATCATTACCAGCGCCTGGGCGTGCACCGCTGCGGCGACGTAACCGGCGACAGCTACCAGCTCTGCAAGGCTGCCGCCAGCACGCAGAAGGCCCGCCACATCGTGTTCTGCGGCGTGCGCTTCATGGTCACCAGCGCCGCCACCCTGTGCCGCGACGACCAGGTCGTGTACCACCCCGACCGCAACGCCGGCTGCCCCATGGCCGACATGGCCAACCTGCCCCAGGTGACCACCAGTTGGCTGGAGCTCTCCCAGGTGGTGCAGGCCAGCCGCGTGGTGCCCGTGGTCTACATGAACAGCGACCTGGACCTGAAGGCCTTCTGCGGCGAGCGGGGGGGCATTGTCTGCACCAGCAGCAACGCCTCGAAGGTCTTTGACTGGTGCTTTGCCCGCGGCGAGAAGATCTTCTTCTTTCCCGACGAGCACCTGGGCCGCAACACAGCCAACGCCAAGGGCATCCCGCGCAGCCAGATTGTGCTGTGGGACCCAAAGCAGCCCTTTGGCGGTTTGTCGCCCCAGCAGATCCGCGACGCCCGCGTCATCCTGTGGAAGGGCTACTGCCACGTGCACACACGCTTCTCGCTGGAGATGATCGCCAAAGCCCGGGCCGAGCACCCCGGCATCAAGGTGGTGGTGCACCCCGAGTGCCACGAGGACGTGGTGGCTGCCGCGGACTTCAGCGGCAGCACGGGCTTTATCCAGGATTACGTTCGCAAGCAGATGAAGGCCGGCGACAAGGTGGCCATCGGCACCGAGGTCAACATGATTCATCGCCTGGCTGTGGAGCACCCGGACCGGCTGGTGATCCCGCTGGTGCGCAGCCTGTGCCCCAACATGTTCAAGATCAGCACCCAGGACCTGCGCGACTGCCTGGAAAACCTGGATAGCTGGGAAGCGGTCAAGGCGGACCCGCGCGAGAAGCAGCACGCCAAGGTGGCCCTGGACAACATGCTGGCCTGCACGGGCTGATCTGCCTGGCTAACCCGTCACGCAAACTATGAACCTGCGCATCCTGTACTTTGCCCATCTGGTCGAGCGCGCGGGCGCCCGCGAGGAAACGCGCACCCTGCCCCCCGGCTGTACTCCCGCTGCCCTGCGCCGACTGCTGGCCGCCGAGAAACCCCGCCTGGGGGAGGCGCTGGCGGGCTGCCGCGTGGCTGTGGACGAGGAGTTCGCCCGTGAAGACACCCCCCTGCGCGCGGGCCAGGTGGTGGCCTTTATCCCGCCCGTGAGCGGAGGGTAGCGGTGTCCCTGCTCCCCGCCCTCAAGCGCCAGTTTGCCCACGACGCCTGGGCCCGCGAGCGCCTTGCGGCCGCCCTGCGCGACCTCACCGCCGCCGAGTTTGCCCGCGACTTCGGGCCCGGCTTCGGCAGCGCACGGGCCAAGTTCTGCCACTTTGTGGATGCTGAGCACCTGTGGCTGTTGCGGGTGGTGAACGGCGAGTCGCCCACCGCGCGGCCCGACGATAACCGCCACGCCGCCGTGGAGCCCTTTCTGGCCTGGCTGGCCGAGGTGCAGGCCCGCAAGCAGGCTATGCTGGACAGCCTGGACGAGCCTGCCCTGCAGCGCGTGGTGGAGTACCGAAACCTCGCGGGCCGGCCGTTTCGCCAGCCGCTATGGGAGATCCTGCAGCACATGCTGCTGCACGCGGCCTACCACCGCGGGCAGGTGCAGGCCTGCCTGCGCGCCCTGGGCAAACAGCCGCCCGAGACCGACTTCATTGTGTTTGCGCGTACTTGAATGGACTGGGAAACCGTCAAGAGCTACGTCGAGGTCTACGGCTACACGGCGGTGGCCCTGGGCACCATGGTGGACCAGTCCGGGCTGGCCTCGTTCGTGGTCGCGGGCGGCATTGTCGCCAGCATCACGGATCGGCTCAGCCTGTGGGGCGTGATGCTCGCCGGTGCCGGCGGCAGCCTGGCCAGCGACCTGGCCCTCTACACGGTGGGCCGCTGGCGCGCGGCCTGGCTGGACCGCTGGGTGAAGTCCGAGAAAAACCGCGCGCGCCTCGAGCTGCTGCGCGAGTGGATGCACCGCTGGTCAGTGCCCCTGCTCGTGTTCGGGCGCTTCCTGCCCTGGCTGGGCCGTTTTGTGCCGGCGGCGGCGGGCCTGCGCGGGGTGGGCATGGTGCGCTCGGTGCTGCTTTGCGCAGTGGGTGCCTTGGTGTGCGGCGCTGGCTACGGCGCGCTCGGCTTCTATGCCGCCGAGTCCGTCGAGTGGCTGGACAAGTACGCCCTGTTTTTCTGGCTGGCGGCGCTGGCGGTGAGTTTTCCCGTGGCGTCGCTGGTACTGCGGCGCTTTGACCGCATTGTGGAAGAGCGCCTCAAGAAACCCACCAACGGCACCAGCTTCCCCGACTGAGCCCGGACGTACGCGACAGCCCGCCCGGAACCCGTATCTGACCGCGAGCAACTGTCCCGGCTGACACTGATCAACGGTGCGAAGCCTTCAGGCGCTCGCTGGCGCGCTTGAGGAAGCGGCGTTCTTCGGGCGAGAGGGCATCCAGGCCCTGCGAGCCGATCTTGGCCAGCAAGGTGTCCGTGCGCTCCTGCAGCTCGTCGCGGGTCAGCAGGTCCAGCTCGTCCACGAAGTACAAGTCGCCCACCTTGCCCTCGCCCCGCAAGCGCACGGCGCGCATCTGCATGCGCCGGTGCAAAGCAAAGGCCGCCAGCCCCAGCACAGGGCCGACGCCTGCGGCGGCGGGCAGCGAGTCATAGGCCGGGTGCGGCAGAAAGCCCGCCCCGAGACAGGACACCGCGAAGGCAGCCACCAGGCCCAGCACCCGCGCGTCGGCGTCGCCTTCGCTGGTGTCGCGCCGGTCAAACTGCACCAGCAGGCAGGTGGTCAGCAGCAGGCCGCAGAATGCGATCAGGCTGAAGGCCGCGCCGTCGCGCATGGCCAGGGCGGCACCCGCGTGGCCCGCCGTGGTCAACACCAGCAGCCCAAACGTGCGGCGCGTGCCGTAGTAGTTTTCCACCACCGGCCCGCAGGTCAGCAGCGTCAGGCCGCACAGGCTGAAAAGGACCATGCTGAACACGAAGTCCAGCGGCGCAAAGCCTCCGCCGATGTGGGCGTCAGAGACCGGGGCGTAGTGCGACAGCGGAAACAACAGGGCGCCTGGCTCGATGTCGTGGGCCAGCAGGGCAAACCAGCGCCCAAAGGGCACGCCCGCCACTTCGCCCACGCAGACCGCCGCCTGGGCAAACAACATGGCGGCCCCCAAGGCCAGCGTCAGCGGGTGTGCGGTCAGGCGTTCGATCACCTGGTCGCGGCGCAGCACAGAACGGATCAGCCGTGACATGCCCAATGCCTCCACCTCCATGTTAGCCCGCCGGGGCGGGCGGCTCAATTGAAACGCCGCGGGCCGCGGCATTGTTGCGCCCTTTCATGAAGGTACTATTCGGATCGTGCGGCCCACCTGAGAGCTTGTTTCTGAACGGGCTCTGCGCCGGCGGGGTGTAGCTCAGCCTGGTTAGAGCGCCACGTTTGGGACGTGGAAGTCGTTGGTTCGAATCCAATCACCCCGACCAGCTTCAAAGCCGCCCCGGACAAGCGACCCGGGGCGGCTGCCGTTTCAGAAGGCATGCAGTTCGTGACGTGGGCGTCTCGCCCGCGGATCCGTCGGCAGAAACTGCGTGTGGCGCTGCGGGCCAGTCGAGTCCGGCGTCGAAAGAAGTTCGTGACACAGCCGGCCGTCTCCGCCGCGTGCCGTTGCCTTCGCGATGTGGGGCTGCCCAGCAGCGCTCCGAGGCAGGCACCGCCTGTCCCGGAGGCGCCCGCGTGCAGTTGCCGCTCGTAGTGCGGACGTTCCAGCCGCAGGAGTCATCTTCCAGTCGGCAGCCGGCAGCCGCAGCAGCTTCCGACTTTCAATAGGACACGCGGAGCTGCCACGGAACGCGGCCCGGCAACTTAATCAGGGTCCTGGTGCAAGCGCGTTACTGCTGCTCCAGCGCCAGCAGCACTTCGCTCTTCTCGGCTTCCTCGCGCACGCGCTTGATGATCTCGGGTATGTCCGTGGTCGCCAGCCGCAGCTCGGCGAAGCTGGCCCGGGGAAAGTCCAGGCCGCGGTAGTTGCCGGAGAAGCCCAGGTTCTGGTGGTTAGTGATGTAGTCTGCCAGCTTGATCACATGCACCAGCGGCGCGTGCTCGGACAGCGCCGGCGGCAGCAGGTCCACCCGGTGGTGGTAGCTCATGGCGGCGCGGATGGAGGCCGGCAGCTCCCAGCGCTCTGCCAGGAAGCCGCCCACTTCGCCGTGCTCAATGTGCAGCAGCTCCTGCTCAACCTCGTACATCAGGCGACCTTCGCGCTTGGCCTGGCGCAGGATGTCGCTGAACTGCTCGGCGAAGTACTGGTCCAGGATCACCTTGCCCAGGTCGTGGCACAGGCCCGCCAGCATCACCTCGGTCTGCTCGTTGCTGATCTTCTCGCGCATGAACTGCATCAACGTGGCAGCCACCAGCCCGCACGAAATGGAGTGCTTCCAGAACTTGGTGCGGTCAAACGAGACATCGTCGCCACCGCCGGGCAGGGCCTGCAGCACGCTGGTGGTCAGCACCAGGTCGCGCACGGCGTTAATGCCCATGCGCACCACCGCCTGTTGCAACGTGCTGCGCTGCTTCACCTGTGTGGTGCTGCCCACCACGGTGGTCTTCTGGCGGTTGTACAGGGGCGCGTACACCGGGCTTTGCAGCAGCCGCAGCACGCGGCTGGTCAGGGGCGGGTCGTCCTCGATAATGCGGGCGATGTCGGCTGCTTTGGCCCCTGGCGCGGCCAGTTTCTTATTCAAGAGCGTAACGACAGCCGGCAGGGTCGGCAGCGTCTCCAACCCCGCAATCAACTCAACAATCTGCTGGCGCATACCGCCGCTGGCCATGAGCAAAGTAGATCAAAAGCATATAATCACTTCAATACTTCAAGCGCCCTGTGGATCGGGTTTTGTAGGCTCGGGCGACTGATTTTGCGCTTCGTCAACGCGGCGTTGCAGTTCTTCCAGGCGAGCCTTCAAGCGCGCCTCAAAGCCCCGCTCCGTGGGTTGGTACAGCCGCGCGCCACGCAACGCCTCGGGCAGCAGCGACTCCGGGAAGAACCCTTCCTCGTAGTCGTGCGCGTAGTGGTAGCCCTTGCCGTGGCCCAGTTCCTTCATCAGCCCCGTGGGCGCGTTGCGGATGTTCAAGGGCACCGGCACTTCGCCCGTCTCGGCGATCAGGCGCGCGGCCTCGGCACGGGCAGTTGCGGCTGCATTGCTCTTGGGGGCCAGCGCCAGGTAGGCCGCCACCTGGCACACCGTGTATTCGGCCTCGGGCAGGCCAATGAAGCCCGCCACCGTGATGGCGCTGGCCGCCAGGTTCAATGCACCGGGGTCGGCATTGCCGATGTCCTCGCTGGCCAGGATGGCCAGCCGGCGCAGCACAAACTCGGGCGGCTCACCGCCGCGCAGCATGCGTATCGCGTAGTAGATGGCCGCGTGGGGGTCACTGCCGCGCACGCTCTTGATCATGGCGCTGGCCAGGTCGTAGTGCTCGTCGCCCTTGCGGTCATAGCGCAGCATCCGCGCGCCCAGGGCCTGTTCTACCGCGGCGGCCGTGATGACCCGCCCGGCGGGCGGCTGGGCAGCCAGCAGGTCCGCTGTGGATTCCAGCGCGTTCAGCAGCCGGCGGGCGTCGCCGCCGGCAAAGCGCCGCAGGGCTGCGGCGCCGTCGTCGGCCAGCACCAGGCCGGGCAGGCGCACGCCGCGCGCGGGGTCATCAATAGCGCGCTGGGCAAGCCGGCGCAGGGCATCGTCGTCCAGGGGCTTCAGCACGTGCACCCGACAGCGCGAGAGCAGGGCCGCGTTCACTTCAAAGCTGGGGTTCTCGGTGGTCGCCCCGATCAGCGTGATCAGGCCGTCTTCGGCGGCGTGCAGCAGCGAATCCTGCTGCGCCTTGTTGAAGCGGTGGATCTCGTCAATGAACACCAGCGTGCCCTTGCCATCGGCGCCCAGGCGTAAGCGCGCGCGGTCCAGCAGTTCGCGCACGTCTTTAACGCCGCTGCTGGTGGCCGAAAGCGTCTCAAAGGCCAGGCCGCTGCGCTCGGCCAGCAGCCGCGCCAGGGTGGTCTTGCCCGTTCCGGGCGGTCCCCACAGCAGCATGTTGCGCACCACGGGGCGCGCGTCGGGCGCCGGGTGCAGAACGCCCCGCAGCGACCCTTGCGGGCCCACCAGCTGGTCCTGCCCCACGAAATCTTCCGGGGCCGCCGGCCGCATGCGTTCTGCCAGCGGTGCCTGGGCTGCCGCCAGTTCGCGTGCACGCTTCTGGAACATGTCCGCCATGGTGCGCCGAGTGTAGCGAGTGAGGCGACTCGTGACACGGCTGTCCCAGCCGCAGATGCCGGGAGTGTGGAGTTGGGAGATGGCGGCGTTTTGGGTTGGGGGAGTCGAGAGTTGGCGGCGTTCTGGATGGGGATTCTGGATCTCGGATTGGGACGCGGCGCTTCGCCTGCGGTTCATGCCCTTCGGACATCGTCCGCCGCCGGGTTGTCGCCGTCGGCGGTGGCGCTTTCCGTGGTGGTGTAGTTCGTGGTCTGGTCCGGGGCGTGCGTCTCGTCGGGCCGGGCCGTTAGAGGGGCATCCGTGCGCGCGGCTGTACCGCGGCTCCAGACTTGCGCAGCAAGTGTTCTGGGGAAGCACTGCTTCCCCGGAAGTTGGCGCGGGTGCCGGTCTTGCGCCGGCCATAGAGCACGCGGTCGCTATCGGTGCCCCGGTTGTCGTCCAGCAGGGCGCTGCGCACCGTTTAAACGCAGTCGGCCGCCCTGGCGGGCGGACGCCTCGACGGCGGGGGGGGCGGAAGCACGGTCACATGATGGCCACTGTAAAAACGTCGCGTCGCGTCTCGCTACCAGTGGGATCGCCTAGTGCGCGACCCTCGTAGACTGTGCGCCGAACGCCCGTGGGGCAGGGGACAATGGTTGCCAAGCTGAGTCCGCAAAGCGGGTGATACCCGCGACGGAATGTCGCAACGCTCATCACTGCGAGTTCCGGCGGCGTATACTTGTCATAGAAGCTCCGTGTGATCTTCTTTGCGCCGATACGATGCGACAGATACCCGTTGCACCAGTAGACGACGACCGCAACAACGTCCCATGCGTTCTTTCGGCATAGGATTTCCTGTGCAGCACAGAGCACTGGGTCAACTGCGACGGCCATTTGCCTCCAGTCTTTCGACCCCACGAGATCATCTAGGTGAATATGGTGGCCCTCGTCGGGGTGCGCCACAGCTCTTTCAACAAAGCGTTTAAGGCGCAGCACCCAAGTCTCAGCGCTGCCACCATCCTGTTTGGCCTTAGCCGCCATAGGGAATCCATCCGTGTTTGCGAAGCCACTTCTTAATGAAGTTGGAAGGAGTTGGGGCTCCGTTACCTCCGTGGGACAGCGTACCATCGTGATTCTGAACTGTGCCGTCCCTGAAATGGAGATGATCCTTGGAGCCAAGACGCGATGGGTCTGCATTGTCCGCACGGACCACCTCCCGTTGTAAACGCTTGCTTTTCAGTATCTCCGCATTGAGCCGACTCGGTTTGCTATGGTTGTGTACCCACAGGGCAACCCACTGATCAGATGTCGTTGGAGCGTTACCAGCAGCCGCAGCCAGCACAAAGTACGTGTGT
>JADLBZ010000129.1 GCA_020847415.1 Planctomycetota bacterium | reverse complement strand
GTGCTGGACCGCTTTGTCGCGGACGAGCCCCTGAAGCTGCACCCCGCCGAGGCAGACGCCCGCCACGCGGCCCGCCTGCTGGCCGCCCTGCGCAGCCAGCCGGACCCCGATATCGCCGCGCAGGCCGCCGCGTTTCCCGCTGCCGGGTTCCGCGACGCTGTGCTGGAGGCGCAGTTGGCTGTCCTGCGCGAGGACCGCGCCGCGGCCCGCAAGCTGTCTGCCCGGGCAGACAGCCTGCTGCAGCAGTTACCGGCGGGCATCACGCCGGACCTTGAATACCACGCCCTGCACTTCCGCAACTGCCTGCGGGCCAATGCTGGCAAGGATCTTCAGTCCCGCGCCACCGAGTTCTTCAGGCGCCTGGCGCGTGACGGCTGCCTGGAAGCCGCGCAACTGCTGAAGCCGGGCACGCGACAGGCCTGACCGCGGCGGTGCCGTTGCATGCGGCGCGAGCTTCTGCTTCCATGCTGCGCCCATGGCAGACGACGCGACATCTGCTGCACCCGCCATCCGCGCCCGCGGCCTGTGCAAGACTTACCCCGGGGCCATCCAGGCCGTGCGCGACGTGGACCTGGACGTCCTGCCCGGCGAGCTGGTGGCCATCATGGGCAAGTCCGGCAGCGGCAAGAGCACCCTGCTGAACCTGCTGGGCACCCTGGACGCACCGGACTCCGGTACGCTGGAGTTTCACGGGAAGACATTGGGGCAGATCGCCAATCTCGCGCGCTTCCGCCTCGAGGAACTGGGCTTTGTCTTCCAGTTGCATTGCCTGCTGCCCCATCTGAGCCTGTTGGACAACGTGGCCCTGCCCCTGCAGGGGCGGCCCGGCGCAACCGCCAAGGCCCGCCAGGCCCTGGAGGAAGTTGGCCTGTCCCACCGGGCAAAGCACCGGCCTGCCACAGTCAGCGGTGGAGAACGCCAGCGCGCCGCCATTGCCCGCGCCATCGTCAACGGCCCGCGCATCCTGCTGGCCGACGAGCCCACCGGCAACGTGGATAGCGAGACAGAGCTGCTGCTGCTGGACCTTTTTGATGCCCTGCGCGTGAACCGCCGCATGGCCCTGGTCGTGGTGACCCACGATTCCACCGTGGCCAGCCGCGCCAACCGTGTGCTGCACTACCGCGACGGCCGCATCGAGCGCACCGACCAGCCGATGCCGACAGGAAGCCCCTCATGAAGAAGCTGCTTGCCCTGGCACTGCTGCTGGCCGCCTGCTCGCCCGGCAACGGCGCCTTTCCCGGCGTCAACCCGGACCCAGAGCAAGGCGCCGCCACGGCCTTTGCCGCACTCCCCACCGCGGAGGAAACGCAGCAACTGGCTCAGCGGGGCAAGCTGGTCTTTGCCGCCGAGGCCTGCGCCTCCTGCCACTCGAATACTTCGGACCGCATGGGCCTGCTGGGACCGCCCATGGGCGGCGTGCTGCAGCGCAACCTGGGCCGGGGCGAAGGCGACGCCCTCAAGACGCGGCGCTGGCTGTTCCTGCACGTGCGCGACGCCCAGCGCTGGCCGGGCGCGGTCACTGAGGCCGAGGCGGCGCGGGGCATCCGCATGCCCGTGCACCCGCGCATCCCCGATGAAGACCTGAAAGCACTGGTGGAGTACCTCTGTTCGCTGCAGTAGTCTGCGCGCGCCCTGTTGCAAACTGCGCGCGCCTTGACAGAAGAAGGGCCATGGGCGCTGACTCCCGCATCCTTGCCTTCCCGCCGGGCACCGAGCTGGTGTTTGGCCCGCAGGCCACGCGCCGCCAGCACATCAGCGAGCAGTTGGCGCTGGTCATGCGCGGCTGGGGCTTCACCGAGATCATGGTCCCGGCCTTTGACGGCCGCGAGTCCGCCCCCGACGACGCCGAAGAAGGCAGCCTGTACCAGCTTACCGACCGCGAGGGTCGCACCCTGATGCTGCGCGCCGACTTCACTCGCTTTGTGGCCAAGGCCCTGGCGGCGGAGCTGCGCCGCGACAACCGGCAGATTCGGGCCTGCTACGAGGGCAAGATCTTTCGCTTTCAGCCGGGCGGCCATGGCCATCGTGTGGAGCAAAGTCAGCGCGGCCTCGAGTGGATCAATGCCCCCGGCCGCGTGTACGACGCGGCCGCCTTGTTGATGGCCCGCGAGTGCCTGGCGGCAGCAGGCATTCAGCAGTCTGTCATCGTGGTGGGACATGCCGGCTTCGTGAACGGTGTCCTGGGCGAAGCAGCCGGAGAGCGCCGCCTGCTGGAGGCCCTGGACCACAAGAACCCCACGCGCATCCGCGAGGTGGCCATGCGCCTGGGCATGCCCGCGGGCACCGTGTCGCTGCTGGAGTCACTGCCCATGTTCACCGGCGGGCCCGAGGTGCTGTCACGGCTGGCAAGCGCGCCGTTGCCGGATGCGGCGCGCGCGGCGCTGGACGAACTCGCCGAGTTGCAGGCCCTGCTGGCTGCGGCAGGCCTGAACGAAGGGTTGCTCTACGACCTGGGCGAAGTGCGGCGCTTTCGTTACTACAGCGGCCTGATGTTCAAGGCCTATCACCCCCGCGTGGGCGAAGAACTTGGCGGCGGCGGCCGCTACGACCGCCTGTTTGACCGCTACGGGCTGTCTGTACCTGCCGTGGGCTTCGGCTTTGACCTGGCCCGCCTGGCGGAGGCCGCACCCCGTGACGGCGGCAACGGGCCTGCCCCCACCCGCGTGGCGGCAGGCGGCGGTGCGGTGGCGCTGCGCAAGGCTATCGAGCTTCGCGCCGCGGGACGCCCTGTGCTTCTGGGCGAGGAGGAGGCCTGATGCTGCGCCTCGCCATTCCAACCGGACGCGTCGCCAAGCAGGCGGAGGCCTTCCTGGGCAGGGCGGGCTACTGCCCGGCCGAGCCCCTGGCTGAGACCCGCAAGCTGACCGTGCCCTCGCGCTGCGGCCGTCTCGAGTACCTGCTGGTCAAGCCTGTGGACGCCCCGCTGTACGTGGAGCAGGGCGTGGCCGAGTGCGGCATCAGCGGCAAAGACACCCTCATGGAACTGGCACCGGACCTGCTGGAGCCCCTGGACCTCGGCTTTGCCCGCTGCCGCATGGTGGTGGCCGGCAAGCCCGAGCTTGAGCGCAAGGGCGACAACCTGCTTTCGCCGGTGCGCGTGGCCAGCAAGTACCCGGCGGTGGCCCAGCGGCACTTTGCCAAGAAGGGCGCTCCCTACACGGTGTTCAAGCTCTCGGGCAGCGTCGAAATCGGCGCCGTGCTGGGGCTGTCGCACTTCATCGTGGACATCGTGGAAACCGGCACCACCCTGCGCGAGAACGGCCTGGTCGTGCACGAGGAAATTGCCGAGTGCAGTGCGCGGCTGGTCGTAAACCGTGCCGCCTACTATGCACGCCTGGAAGAGGTACGAGCCCTGCTGGACAACCTGAAGGCCGCAGTCGGGAGCTGAGCGATGGCACAGGCTATTTCCATCTACGAAGTCGGCAGCGAGGACTTCACCGCCTTCCAGGCCCGCCTGAAGGGCCGGGCCGAAAACGCCGACGCCGAGTTGGGCTCCCGCCCGGCCGAGCTGCTGGAGCGCGCCCGGGCCACCGGCGACGGGCCCTTTGTGGCCTTTGCCGAGGAGTTTTATCGCGACCTGCCCCCCACCGCGACAGCCACCGTGCAGCGTGTGATTGCCGCCGTGCAGAAGGGTAGCGACGAGGCGGTGTGCCACCTGGCGCGGCTGTTCGATGGCAAGGAACTGCCCCTGGCCCGCATGAAGGTCAGCAAGGCCGAACTGATGCAGTTCGCGGCAGAGGCCGACGCCGACCTGCTGCGCACCTGCCGCGAGCAGGTGCTGCCCCGCCTGCGTCGCTTTCACGAGAAGCAGAAAATCGCCCCTTGGCAGATTGAAGAACAAGGCGGCTCGGTGGGCGTGCGCATACAGCCGCTCGCCCGCGTGGGCCTGTATGTGCCCGGCGGCAGCGCCTTCTACCCCAGCACGCTGATGATGACGGCGGTCCCGGCCCAGGTGGCCGGCGTGGGCGAGATTGCCGTTTTCACGCCCCAGGGCGGTTTGGAGGCCAACCCGTTACTGGCAGCCCTGCTGCTGGAGCTGAAGCTGGAGGAGGTCTATCGCATCGGCGGCGCGCAGGCCGTGGCAGCTGCGGCGCTGGGCACGCCCAAGGTCGCGCGCGTGGACAAGATCGTGGGCCCCGGCAACATCTTTGTGGCCCAGGCCAAGCGGCAGCTCAGCGGCCGCGTGGGCATAGACAGCTTTGCCGGGCCCAGCGAGGTGGTGATCGTGTTTGACGGCGGCGCTGACCCGGCCTGCGTGGCTGCCGACCTGCTGGCCCAGGCCGAGCACGACGCCCTGGCAGCCGCGGTTGCCGTGACGGACAACGCCGATGCGGCGGCCGCTGTGCAGGCGCAGGTGGATGCGCAATTGGCGGCTCTGCCCCGGGCCGGGATTGCCGCGCGCTCGTTGCGCGACTTTGGCGGGGTCATTGTGGCGCCCAGCAAGGGCTTTGCCCTGCGCATTGCCGACTCGCTGGCGCCCGAGCACCTGGAACTGCTGACTGAAACTGCCGAGAAAGACTCGGCCATGGTGCGCAACGCCGGCGCCGTGTTTGTGGGGGCATTCGCGCCGGAGGCCTTTGGCGACTACTGCGCCGGCCCCAACCACGTGCTGCCCACGGCTGGCACGGCGCGGTTTGCCCAGGCGCTGTCGGTGGCGGATTTCACCCGGCACGTCAGTATCATCAAGGGCAGCCGCGAAATGCTGGCCGCCAACCGCGACGCCATTGTGAAGCTGGCCCGGGCCGAGGGGCTGGAGGCCCACGCCCGCAGCGTGGAAAAGCGCTTCAGCTAGCAGGGCGTTGAAGAAGTCCTTTTCAGCGCCCTGCCCGGCCCGCGCGACGGCACGGGCCGGCCGGGCGAACGGCTTCACGCCGTGAGCCGGGCAGTTGCTTTCCGTTGACGAGGGCGCCGAGGGGGACTTCTTCAACGGCCTGCTGGCAGGAGACCATGAACGACTCGACCCTGAGGTACTTCAAGGCCCAGCTTCCCGCCCTTGCCGGCGGGTACAAGCTGGACGTTCCGGCCTGCCCGGTGAAGCTGAACCAGAACGAGAACCCCTACGACTGGCCGGCTTCTCTCAAGCAGGCGGTATTCGAGCGCGTCCGTGACCTGCCCTGGAACCGCTACCCGCCCTTTGTACCCGCCGAGTTCACGCAGGTGGTGGCGCGCTACCTGGGTGTGGACGCGCGCCAGGTGCTGGTGGGCAACGGCAGCAATGAGCTGCTGTACGCGATCTTCGTGGCCACGCTGGAGCCCGGCCGCAAGGTCGTGATCCCGCAGCCCACCTTTACGGTCTACAAACTGCTGGCCAACCTGCTGGGCGCCGAGGTGGTGACCGAGGGCCTGAATACCGAGCTGCAATACGACGCGGCAGCCCTTGAGAAGGCAGCCCAGGACGCCAGCGTGGTGGTGATTGCCTCGCCCAACAACCCCACGGGCAGCGTCATCAATCCCATGGATCTTGAGCACCTGGTGAACACCACCCACGCGCTGTGGGTGGTGGACGAGGCGTACTTCGAGTTCCACGGCGAAACAGCCCTGGAGCTGGTGCAGCACACCCCCAACCTGGTGGTCCTGCGCACCTTCAGCAAGGCGTTTGCCACGGCGGGCCTGCGCTTCGGCTGCATGGTCTGCCACCCGGACGCCATGCCCATGTTTGCCGCAGCCAAGCTGCCTTACAACCTCAACCTGTTCACCATGGCCGCGGTTGAAGTCGCCATTGAGCACGCCAACGCCTTGAAAGGCCGCCTGGAGGAGATCCGCCGCGAACGCGAGCGCGTGGCGCGGCTGTTGCGCGAGTATCGCGGCGTGAAGGTGTACCCCAGCCGGGCGAATTTCCTGCTCTTCGAAACTGACCGGCCACCCCGGCAGCTCTTTGACTCCATGGTTCGGCGCGGCGTGCTGGTGCGCGATGTTTCGGGCTACCCGCGCCTGTCGCGGGCTTTGCGGGTCAGTATCGGCCGCCCCGAGGAAAACGACGCCTTCCTGAAGGCGCTGGAGTTTGCCATCACGGAAGTGCCCCCCGGAGGCAAGCCATGAACGCACGCACCGGAAACTGCCGCCGCAAGACCAGCGAGACAGAGATCTCGGCCGAAGTGACCCTGGACGGCGCCGGCATGTACAACATCAAGACCGGCGTCGGGTTCCTGGACCACATGCTGGAGCTGTTCACCCGCCACGGCCTGTTTGACATCACCCTCTCCTGCAAGGGCGACCTGCACGTGGACGCGCACCACAGCGTCGAAGACATCGCCATTGCCCTGGGCGAGGCCTTTAAGCAGGCAGCCGGCGACAAGACCGGCATCGTGCGTTACGGCAGCGCCCTGATCCCCATGGAT
>JADLBZ010000128.1 GCA_020847415.1 Planctomycetota bacterium | reverse complement strand
CTGAGGTCGAACTCTGGCGATGTATTCGTTGGGCTTCCTTCTTTCGTTGTTCGTCTCCGAAAGGATCAATGTCAATAACCTGCAGCCCGCTTGGGTCCGTCTGCTGGATCGGGTTCCCCACGTACCCGTTGAGGTTGGTCCAGGGGGAGGCTGCCGGGTCGGGGGTGGTCCAGCGGGCGGTGAGGACGTCGTAGACGCGGTTCCAGCAGTAATACTGGCCCAGGAAGTTCCCGCCCGGCTGCGCGCCGTAGGTCGTCCCCGAGATCGAGTGCCCCGCCTGCGGCGGCACGTACCGGTACCCGCTCCACAGCCACATGCAGCCGGGGTCATCAAACGTGTTCGCGCCCGAGTCGAGAGCCTTGGCCAAGGCACCCGTCGAGAGGCTCACGCCTGCGGGCGGCACAATGCGGAAGACATCGCCCGCGGCTGCAAGCCCCGTGGCGTCGCCCGCCACAGTCACGGTGCCGCTGCCCGACGAAGTAATCGTCAGCGCGCAAGGCTTGGCCACGTTCGGCACCAGCGTCCAGCCGAGCATGTAGTCCGCCACGCCGTTCACGGGATAAAACTCCGTCGCTCCGGCACCGTAGCTGGGGGCCCCGGCCCACACGCCGCCGTTCACCGGATAGTTCCAGTTCCCCGGCCGGGCGGTCCGGCAGGAGGTGGGAGGTGCCGACTCGGTGGCGATCACGGCTGACATGGGGGCATTGTAGCTGTTGGTTGCGGGCGCGGAAATGATAAGCGGTGGGAGGTAATCGCGGGCTGGTGGGTTGCTTGCCGGAGGGATTGGGAACGCCGGGCTGCTGACCGGCACGTTGCGCGGGGCCCTTACCGCACAGGCTCCTCGGGCGGGACGCCCGAGGTACGCACGGGCGGGACGCCCGAGGTACGCGCAGCCGCCAATCAGGAGATTGGCGTGCCCAGGCTGCGTCAGTCAACTCGACGGGCGTGTCGGCGCCGCGACCGGCCCAACTATTGCTCGTTCGGCTGTACAGGGCCGCCGGTGCCGCTGGGGCTTCCGGGCGCGCGCTGGGGCCGTTTGCCCGGTACCTGTTGGGGCAGCTTGCGCTTCTTCAGTGGTATCGTGGGTGCGGGTGCCGCCAGTCCCAGAGCCTCGCGCATGGCCGTCATGGTGATCTTGCCGTCCGTGAACCCGTCCAGGGTGTCCAAGCCCTGGATGTGGTTCAGCAGGTCCTGCTCGGAGATCACCTTCTTCTCCACCAGCGAAGCCACCAGTCCCAGACATAACAGCGCCAGCGACGACAGGTCGGCTTCCAGCGAGGCATTGCGCGAGACGGCGCTGGCGGCGCGCAGCTGTGAGCCCTTGAGCTCGGACGACAACTGGTTCAGCCGCTGCGAGCGGCCGAAGTCCGTTTCAAACAGATTCGAGAGCACCTGGATCAGCGACATATTCACCTCCTGCGCGCAATTGTGGGGCCTGAGCGCCGGCGGCGACACTCCAAATTGCCGCGGCGTTTGCAACGCCACGGGCGTATCAATTCCGGCCATCCGGCACCAGCCGCGCGGCATCCAGCGCTTCGCGGGCCAGCAGCTCCACAAAGCCCAGCACACGCGATTCAATCAGGCGCTGCGCCCCCAGCGCCCCGGCCTCCTCGGGCGGCTTCTCGAACAGCCGGTAGTCGCGCGAGGCCACGCCCCGCGCCACCTCGCGCCGGTCCTGGGCCAGCACCACCGCCACGCCCAGCCGCATCACGCCGGTGCGCCGCAGCTCGGCGGCCTCGAACTCGGTCAGCGCGCAGTGCAGGGTCAGGCCGCTGCCGTCCTCGGCAGCCTGTGCGGTGTAGCCGCGGCTGCGCAGCTCGGCCAGCAGGGCGGCGCGCAGGGCAAGACCCAGGTCCAGGCTTTCACCTTCCAGGGCGTCGGCGGCGCCCAGGTTGTCGCCCAGCCAGATGGCGGGCAGGCGCACCGGGTGGCTGGTCAGGTTTTGGGCGGGCGCCACGGCGACGGTGCTGCCCGCAAAGCGCGAGGGCGGCAGGGTGCGCGGCGCGGATGCACAACCGGCCATCAGCACAACCAGCACGGCGAGCAGTCCCCGCGTCACGGCAGGCTCCCGTCGGCGCGGTCGTAAAGGCGCTCGCCGGTAAGGGCGCGCTGCAGCACGCCGGCGATCTCGCAGGCGCCCAGGCAGGCCTTGGGCTGATCGAGGCCGCGGGTTAGCAACAGGGGCCGGTCCAGCGGGTCGGCCTCGGGGCCTGCGGGCTCGTCGTCCAGCAGCGCAAATTCGCCCACGATGGCCACCGCGCCCGCCCAGCCCTGCAGCAGCGCCGCCACGGTGTCGTCCAGGGTAGCGGGGTCCGGCGCCAAGGTGTCGGAAAGTGAGAACCAGCGGCAGTTGGCCCCGGCTTGGCGCGGCCACGCGCGACCCGCAACACCGGCCAGTCCGCGGGCCTCGACACGAACGGACCGCGCGGCCTCCCAGAAGGGCGGCAGCTTCAGGGTGTCGCCTTCTTCCTGGACACCGTGAAACGACGGCAAGTACCCGGTGAGATAGGTGGCTTGAATGGCAGCACGCGTGAGGGGCAGTACGGGGATTACCGTGGCGACGTCCCAGGTGCGGGCCAGCGCTGCCAGGCCGGGCGCCGGCGAGGGCTCCTGCATCAGCAGGCGCGCGGAAAGGCCCGGCGCGGTAATCACCAGAAGGTCCACGGAATCGGCCATGGGCCGGAGTGTAGCCGAGCATTGCGCAGCCGTCTTGCGGCCCGCCGTCTTGCGATTTGGCAAGTATTTTGTTGACAATGGCGGCGATTTTCTTATTGGGGTGGATTGGTTTACACCAGAACGAGAGGCGCACGATGGCAACAGCCAGAACCTCCCGCAAAGCCGCGAAGAAAGCGGCCAGGAAAACCGACAAAAAAGGCAGCAAGAAGGCGGAGAAGAAGGCCGCCAAGAAAGCCGAGAAGAAGGCCGCGAAGAAGGCCGCGACGAAGGCGGCCAAGAAGGCGGCCAAGAAGGCCCCGAAGAACGCCGGCAAGCCGCCGAAGAAGCCGGCCCCCAAGTCTGCCCAGAAGCCTGCGAAAAAGGCCGAGAAAAAGGCTGAGAAGAAGGCCGAGAAGAGCCCGGCCAAGCCCGTCGAGAAGAAGGCCCCCAAGCCGGCCGTGGCCAAGCCGGCGCCCAAGGCCGCTAAACCCCAGCCGGCGCAGAAACCCGTCGCGGCCAAGCCGGTTGTAGTGGCCCCCAAACCCGCTGCCCCAGCCCCGGCGGCCGAACCGGTGGCGGAGACTCCGGCTGTGCCTGCGGCGCCGAACCCCTATCCCAAGGACGTGCTGATTCCGCCGTCGCAGCGCCCCAAGCCGGGCGCGGGCGGCCGCACCTTCAAGGACGAAAAGGACCTCGAGCAGTGGGACCCGCTGTTCGACAACGTGGGCGAGGACCAGGACGGCTGACCTCGACGCTTGCCGCAACCCCGTGTATACACGCCCGGCGCAACCGCCGGGCGTTGCGTTGCCAGCGGGGGACCCCAGCCATGACCCAGTTCCGTAGCGTGGACGAACAACTGAAAGACCTGCTGCGCGGGGCCCAGGACATTTACGACGAGCGCGAGTTCCGCAACCTGCTGCGCGACGCCATGGGCATCAAGCGCCCCCTGCGGGTGAAGCTGGGCATTGACCCCTCCAGCCCCGACATCCCCCTGGGCCACACCGTGGTGCTGCGCCGCCTGCGCGCGTTCCAGGACCACGGCCACCAGGCGGTGCTCATCATCGGCGACTACACCGCCATGGTGGGCGACCCCTCCGGCCGCAACAAGACGCGCCCCCAGCTCACTGAGCAGGATGTCGAGCGCAACGCCGTCACCTACATGGAACAGGCCGGCAAGATCCTGGACCTTTCCCGCACCGAACTGCGCCGCAACGGCGAGTGGTTCTCGCGCATGAACTTCATGGAAGTCCTGCGCCTGTGCGCCCGCAGCACCGTGGCCCAGATGCTGGAGCGCGACGACTTCGACAAGCGCTACCACACCAAGGTGCCCATCAGCCTGCACGAGTTCATTTACCCCCTCATGCAGGGCTGGGACAGCGTGATGGTGAAGGCCGACGTGGAGCTGGGCGGCACGGACCAGCTTTTCAACCTGCTCATGGGCCGCCGCCTGCAGGAGCAGGAGGGCCAGCGCCCCCAGGTGTGCATCACCAGCCCCATCATCCCGGGGCTCGATGGCGAGCAGAAGATGTCCAAGAGCCTTGGCAACGCCATCGGCGTGACCGAGGCCCCCGAGAACATGTTCGGCAAGGTGATGTCCATCCCGGACGCCCTGATGGCGTCCTGGTTTACCCTGCTGACCCGCGAGCCTGAAGACCGCGTGGCCACCCTGTGCGACGCGGCCCGCACCCACCCGCGCGAGGCCAAGCTGGCCCTGGCGCACCTGATTACCCAGGAGATGCACGGACCCGCCGCCGCCAAGCAGGCCCACGACACGTTCGTCAGCACGGTCAGCCGCGGCGAGCTGCCCGCCGACATGCCCGAGCTGGCTGTGGCCGTGCCCGAGGGCGGTATCGGCGTGCTGGCGCTGGTCAAGGCCGCCCAGAACATCTCGGGCTCCGAGGCCCGCCGCCTGGTGGCCCAGGGCGGCGTGAAGCTCGTACAGCCGGACACCCAGGACGAGTTCAGCGTGAACGACCCCAACGCGGTGCTGGGCCGCGACGACCTTGCCGGGCGCGTGCTGAAGATCGGCAAGCGCCATCACTTCCGCCTGAAAACCTGAGCCGGAACACCCGGGGAGAGCACCATGAGCGACTACGAGGAGTTGAAGCGGCTGGTCAAGGCCACCGTGGCTGAGGGCACCGTGAAGCTGGCCAGCGGAGCCACCAGTGACTTCTACATTGACGGGCGCCTGACCACGCTGACGGGCCGGGGCCTGCACCTGGCCTCGCGGCTGTTGTGGGAGCGTATCCGGGGCCTGAACATTGTTGCGGTGGGCGGCCCCACCATGGGGGCGGACCCGATTATTGCCGGCATCCTGGTGGAGTCCGCGGCGCAAGGCGCGCCGGTGAACGGCTTCATCATCCGCAAGGAGGCCAAGGGCCACGGCATGCAGAAGCTGGTGGAAGGCCCTGCGCTGAAAGAGGGCGACCGCGTGGTGATTGTGGAGGACGTGGTTACCTCAGGCGGCAGCGCCCTGCAGGCCATTGAGAAGCTGAACCAGCAGTACAAGCCGCGGGTGGTGAAGATCCTGGCCATTGTGGACCGACTGGCAGGTGCAGCCGAGAACCTGAAGAAGGCGGGCTACGAGTTCGAGGCGCTGTTCACGCGCAAGGATTTAGGGCGATAGTCGCGCCGGCCCCGGGGCGTAAGCGCCCTGCTTTCACGCACGGGAGCGCAGGCATCCTGCCTGCACAAGGCGAAGCGCAGGATGCCCCATTGCTGGAAGCCAATGCCACACGCAGCCACGCCAATCACCAGATTGGCGCCCACACCAACGGGGAGCTTCAAGCCTACTTGCCCAATTCCTTCAGCTTGGCTTTGGCTGCCTCGTCGCCGAGTTCGGCGGCCTTGCG
>JADLBZ010000127.1 GCA_020847415.1 Planctomycetota bacterium | reverse complement strand
CGGCGACGTCCTGTAACGCTCTCTCATGCAAGCTCCCATCAAAGTGCTGGTCGTGGACGACGCCGCGTTGTACCGGACGGCGCTGACCATGGCCCTGAACCGCGACCCGGGCATCCAGGTCGTGGGGTCTGCACCCAACGGGCGCGTGGCGCTGTCGCGCATTGAGCAGCTCAAGCCGGATATCGTGACCCTGGACTTTGAGATGCCCGAGATGGACGGGCTGCAGACCCTGCGCCAGATGCGCACCCAGTTTCCGGGCGTTCGCGCGATCATGGCCTCGGCCCACACCCGACGCGGCGCCGAGCTGACCCTGGACGCACTGGCGGCGGGCGCCACGGACTTCATCGAGAAGCCCTCCGGCGCCGGCACCGAGCAAGTGCTGCAGGAAGTCGCCGCCCAGCTCATTCCCATGATCAATGGCATCTGCGGCAGGGCATCGTCGGCCGAGCCCGCCGCGGCGGCATCCAGGCAGCGCACCAGCAACCTGGTGCGCCTGACCATGCCCAAGCAGTTGCTGGTGATCGGCGTTTCCACGGGCGGCCCGAACGCCCTGGCCGAGGTCATCCCGCGTTTACCCGCCGGGCTGCCCGTGCCTGTGGCGGTGGTGCAGCACATGCCTGCGCTGTTCACAGCGCAGCTTGCCGACCGATTGGCTGCCAAGAGCCAGGTCCCGGTCAAGGAAGCGGCCGAGGGCGAGCTGCTGAAAGCAGGCCAGGTCTACATCGCGCCGGGCGACTGGCACCTGCGCGTCAAGCGCCAGGGCACCGGTTTTGTTGCTGCCCTGGACCAGGGTGCAAAACTCAACAGTTGCCGCCCGGCGGCCGACGCCCTGTTTGAGAGCGCCGTCGAGGCCTGCGGTCACCGCGTGCTGGCCTGCGTGATGACCGGCATGGGTAACGACGGCTGCAAGGGTGCCGCCGCCGTGCGCAAGGCTGGCGGCGCGGTGCTGGCCCAGAGCCGCGAAACCTGCGTGGTTTGGGGTATGCCCCGGGCCGTGGAAGAGGCCGGGCTGGCCGACGAGGTGCTGCCGCTGACCGAGCTGGCAGCGGCCATGGTTCGCTATGCACCCAAGGGGTAGGCCTTGCTGCCGGAGACCTTCAACTTCTTCCGCGAGTATGTGCGCCGTGCCGCCGGTATTGTGCTGGACCAGGACAAGGAGTACCTGGTCCGCACCCGCCTGCAAGACGTGCTGCGCGACCACAAGCTGGGCAGCCTGGAAGAACTCCGCTCGCGCATGGATCTGGCCACCACGCCCCGCAGCGGCCTGGGCAAGGAGGTGGTCGAGAGCCTGACCACCAACGAGACGTCCTTCTTCCGCGACCTGAAAGTCTTCCAGGTCTTCAAGGAGCTCATCCTGCCGCGCCTGCTGGAGGCGCGCAAAACCGTGCGCAACCTGCGCTTCTGGTCGGCGGCCAGCAGCACCGGCCAGGAGGCCTACAGCCTGGCCATGCTGTGGCGCGAGCAGTTCAACCCGCCGGGATGGAACCTGCGCATCGTGGGCACGGACCTGGACGAGACCGTGCTGGCCCAGGCCAAATCCGGCGAATACACGCGTCTGGAGGTCAACCGCGGCCTGCCCGCCAAATATCTGGTGCGCTACTTCGACGAGGTGGACCAGAACTGGCGGCTGAAACAGGAAGTGCGCAACCACGCCGAGTTCCGCTGGGCCAACCTGCACGACCCCTTCAGCGGGCTGGGCAAGTTCGACGTCATCCTGTGCCGCAACGTGCTGATTTACTTCGACGCGGAGTCCAAGAAGAAGATCCTGGCCCGCATGCTGGAGTTGCTGCCGCCGGACGGCTTCCTGGTCCTGGGCGGCAGCGAAACCGTCTTTGGCCTGCTGGACAACCTGAAGCCCCTCACCGGCGGCGTGGCGGGCATCTACACCAAGCAATAGCACCTGCTACGGCACAAAGGGCTGCACCGCCATGGTGCCGTCGGCACCAACCTCCAGTGTCACGGCCCCGTTGCGCCAGGTGGGCCAAAGCTGCGCGCCCGACTGCCGGTAGGCCTCCAGCGCCCCATCGTCGGCGAAGCTCTCGCGCGCGCTCAGGATGACGTGGCTGGGACGCAGCACTGCCAGCATGCCGGGCAGGCCTTCCACTGCGCTGCCCTGGTGGGGCGCCCACAGCACATCTACGCCGCGGCGGTGATAGCGCCCGGCAAAGCCGGCGAACCCGCCGTGCTCGACGTCCGAGGGCAGCAACAGCCGCCTTGGCCCGGCTGTCAATTCCAGCACCAGGCCGCCCTCGTTGCGGCGGCTGGGCTCGGGCAGCAGGGCGCGCACAAAGGCCGGGTCCGGCCAAACGCAGTGCAGGGCAAGCCCCGGAACCAGCTCCAGTGTATCGCCGCGCTGAAGCACGGAAGTCTCGGCGCGGCCGGCCAGCCAGCGCTGCAACTCGCGCCCGACCGGGTCGTCGGCAAAGGTGGCTGGCACCAGCACGCGGCCCACGGCAAAGCGCTCAAACACCTGGGGCAGACCGTTCACGTGGTCGGCGTCGGCGTGGGAAAGCAGCAATACGTCTATGCGGCTGCGGTTGCGCGACCACAGGTACGGCGCCAGCACGCGTTCGCCGCAGGCCCCCAGGCTGGTGCTGCCGCAGTCCAGCACGACGCAGGGCCCGCCGGGAACCTCCAGGACCACGCACTGGCCCTGGCCCACATCCAGGCTGGTCACGCGCGCCGGGCCGGGCGGCTCGGAGTGCGCCACAGCCCGGGCCGGCAAAGCACACAGGCACAACAGCCACAGTACGCCGCCGACCATGGCCGGCAGGCCCAGGCGCGGCAGCACAAACACCAGCACCAGCGCGACGTAGTAGGCCACGACCCACCAGGAGGGCGGTGCCGGCACATGGAAGTGCCCCAGCGGGACGTCGGCGCCAAGCTGCACCACGGCTTCGATGGCGCCCCCCAGCAACGAAAGTACCCAGGCCAGCGCCGAGCCCGCCCCGGGCAGCGCCGCCAGCGGCGCAAACAACCCCACCACCAGCAGCAGGCTGACCAGCGGCCCCGCCACCAGGTTGCCCAGCACCATCACCGGGCTGACCAGGTGCACCTCGTGGGCCAGCAGGGGCACGGTGCAAATGGCAACGCCCAGGCTCATGCGCAGCGACGCCGTCAGCCAGTCGCGCACGAGGGCGGGGGCGCGGCGCTCGGAGAGGCGCGCCGGCGACAACGGCTTGCGCAGGCGCAGGGCAGGGCCCACCAGCAACAGCCCCAGCACAGAAAGGAAGCTGAGCTGGAAGCCCAGCTCGGCGATGTCGGAGGGCTCCACCAGCAGGCAGACCAGCGCGCTGCCGCCCAGCACGTTCAGGGGGTCCGGTCGGCGCGCCAGCAGCTTGCCCAGGGCATAAACCAGCACCATCACCGTGGCGCGCAAGGCACTGGGCTGCAGGCCCGTGACGCCGAGATAGGCCAGGGCGGCCACCGCCGCCACGGCCCACACCCAGCGCGAGGCCGGCCATACCAGCCGCAGCGCAAACACCACCGCAGCCGCCAGCAGCGCCACATGCATGCCGCTGACCACCAGCAGGTGCAGGGTTCCCGAGCGCGCAAAGGCGGATCTCTGGGCGGCAGTCAGGCCGCCGCGTTCGCCCAGCAGGGCAGCACCCACCAGCGCCGCGCGACCGGCGGGCATGCGAGCGCCCAGCTCGCGATGAAACCAGTCGTGCACGGCAGCCCCGGCGCGCCGCGGGTCCAGCGCGGCGGGCCGGCTCAGGACCGTGGCCTGCCCGGGCAGCTCAATGGTCATGGTGTGGGTCACGCCGCGGCGCTCGTAGCGGGCCAGGCTGTCCACTTCGCCGGGGTTGCCGGCGCGGCGCGGGCGGCGCAGGTTGCCCAGCAGCTCGACGCGGGCGCCCACGGGCAGCTCCAGCTCCGGCGGCGCATAGAGCTTCAGGATGCCGTCAGCGTCGCGGCCCAGGTCCGGCAGGGACTCGGCCCGCACCAGGTAGGTGCGGCTGCGGCGCGGGTCCGCCCCCACAGGAAAGCCGTCTGCGGGCTCGGGTGCCTCCGGGTATTCAAAGGCCGCCGGGTCACGGCGCAGATAGCCGCCGCCTTCCAGCACGGTGCCCTGGATGCGCGCCAGCCGGGCGCCCTCGGGAAACTGCAATCGCAGGTCGCTTTCCGCGGGCAATGCCCGGGCCGCCGCCCAGCCCGCAAACAGCAGGGCCAGCGCCAGCCCCACCAGTGTTGCCAGCGACGCGCGCCCCAGCCTGCGCCGCAACACGAGAGCAAGCGCCAGCAGCAGCCCGGCAGTAGCGGCGCTCGCCACCGCCCAGCCGGTGCTAAGACCCGGCAGGTGCCCGGCGGCGCAGCCCAACGCGGCGGCGCAGCCGGCCAGCAGTGCGGGCCGCCGGGGTCGGGCGCGTTCCGTGGCGGGCGTGTCCATGGCGAGACAGGCACTGTAGCCGTGCTGCGGCGAAAAAAGCAAACCGGCGCGGGATGCTTCCCGCGCCGGTTGATTGTGCCATGGAGCCGCTGCCCGCCCCGGCACTCTGGTTACATGCCCTGCAGCAGAGACAGAACCGCCTGAGGGATCGAGTTCGCGGCAGACAGCACCGAGGCGCTGGCCTGGAACATGATCTGGCTCTTGGTGAAGTTGGTGGTCTCGGCGGCGAAGTCGAGGTCGCGGATAAAGCTCTGCGCCCCGG